>JAUREI010000199.1 GCA_030827515.1 Prosthecobacter sp.
TGCTTCATGTATGCCTCCGGTGCCCCATAAGGGTCATGCGGCGGCCCCATCTGCACCGTCAGGAAAAAGGGACGGTCCTTCGGGCGCGAGCGCAAAAATTCCACGGCGAAATCGCAGGAGGCCTCGGGCTCAAACTTGTTGCTGACAATCTTCTCCGGTGTGTCGCGGAAGTAGTCCGGATCGAAATGCCGGTGATGGCACTCATAGGCCGCCCAGAACTCAAAGCCCTGACGGCGCGGTCCGGGCGGAACAAAACCCGGTTCGCGTGGTCCACCATCCAAATGCCATTTGCCAATGAACCCGGTGAACCACCCGGCGTCACCCAAACGCTCGGCAAGCGTGACCTGCTCCTCGCGCAGGCGCAGGTCGTTGGCCATCATGCCGTTGACGTGAGGATAGGTGCCGGTGAGAAGGATGGCGCGTGCCGGACAACAGACCGGCACGTTGGCATAGGTCCGCCGAAAACGAATGCCCTCGGCCGCGAGCCGGTCGATGTTCGGTGTCTTCACCTCCGCGTTGCCGTCGCACCCCATGGCACGGGCGCGCATTTGATCGGGCAGGATGAGCAGAATGTTGGGCTGCCGGGCAGCGGCCAAGGCGGGCAGCAGAAGGACGGCGAACAGGAAGCGAAACATGAGACCCAGACAACGCAGGACACACCGCGCTGTGTCAGCAAATCCAAGGCGATGATGAAAGAATTCGCCAGATTCGAAAAAACAGACTTGGTTTCGTCGGCAAAGTTTTGGAGGGTATTTAAATGCGAATGTTTTTTCTGAAATTCGCCCTGGTGAGTACCCTATTCCTGCCTGCCGCAGTGCTTCACGCGGAATGGCAGGCAGGCGTGGCAAAGGTGGATGTCACCCCGGATTTTCCGGTGCGTCTCAGTGGCTACGGCAGCCGCACGGGACCGCACGAAGGGGTGGAAATGCCGATCCAGGCCAAGGCGCTGGCGCTGCGCTGGAAGGACGATTCGCCGGTGGTCATGCTGATGGTCGACAACTGTGGCGTGCCCGCCGAGATGCGCGCCGCCGTGCTGAAGGCCGTCAACGCCGGTGGCATGCCCCTGGCGGATGAGTGCTTTGCCCTGCACTCCAGTCACACTCATTGCGCGCCGCTGTTGAACGGTGTGCTCGGTTTTTTGTTCGGCCAGGACCTGCCGGCCGAGGAACAGGCGGCCGTTGATCGCTACAGCACCCTGCTCACTCAACGCATGACCGCCGTCGTGCTGTCGGCCATGAAGGACCTTCGCCCGGCCAAGGTGGAACGCGGCAGCGGACGCGCCAACTTCGCCCTCAATCGGCGACTGAAAACGGAATCCGGCTTCAGCAACAGCCCCAACTTCAAGGGGGTGCGTGACCATGACCTACCGGTGCTGCGCATCAGTTCCCCCGACGGTAAGATGCGCGCCCTCTTTACCAGCTACGCCTGCCACTGCACAACTCTGGCGATCAACCAGGTGCATCCCGACTGGGCCGGCACGGCCCAGGCCGAACTCGAACTGCGCTTCCCGGGGGTGATTGCCATGACGGCCATCGGCTGCGGAGCCGACCAGAATCCCTACCCCCGCCGCGAACTTGCCCACGCGACCGCACACGGGGTCAACCTCGCCAAGGGCGTTGTCTCGGCCATCAACAAGCCGATGGAACCCCTGCGCGGACCCGTTGCCTGCCAAAGCAAAAAACTCGACCTGCCCTTCGACACCCTGCCCGACCGCGCCGAATGGCAGCGCCGCACGGGGGACAAGAACAAGTGGATCGCCCATCATGCACGCCACTTCCTTGGCCTCCTGGAACGCGGTGAAGCCATCCCCACCCACCTTCCCTACGAGGTGCAGACCTGGGACTTCGGCGGTGGTCTGCTCATGGTGCAACTGCCCGGCGAAGTCGTTGTCGACTACGGACTGCGCTTCAAGAAAGCCTTCGGCCGCGGCCGCACCTGGGTGAACGCCTACACCAACGACGTTCCCTGTTACATCCCCTCGCAGCGTGTCTGGGAAGAGGGCGGCTACGAGGCCGCCGGAGCAATGACCTACTACGGCCGACCGACGCGCTTTGCGTCCGGCGTCGAGGACCTCATTGCCAGGGCCGTCGAGGATTTGACACCGGCGGTCTACAAGACCCCGGCGAAGTGACCGCTGCAACGTTTCTCAGGCGTCCTCAAGCCAGTGCTCGAGGGCGGCAAGGTTGAGCGCCGCCTTGGGCGCAAGGGAGTCGGGTTCAACATACTCGGACTGCTTGCCAGTCGCCGCCGAGTGTTCGGAACAATGCGCGTTGCCTCCTGCCGGACCAAGGCCATCCAGCGTCGGGGCAAGGTCATGGAGGTAATTCGCATCGCTGAGCCCGCCCCGGGCCTCGACCACCACCGGCAGTCCCAACTCGGCACCCGCAGCCTGCCAGCATTCCGCCAACCTCCTCGTGGCATCATCCCCGGGCCAGGCTCGGGTCCGGCCGAGCCTCTCCACACGGATCAGCGCTCCACCCGGGCTGCGGCCGGCCACCGCCTCGACCGCGCGACCGGCCGCAGCCAGCACAGCGGGATCAAAGGCGCGAATTTCCAGTTCAGCCGAGGCGGCATGCGGAACCCGGTTGAGCACCGTGCCACCGTGGCAGGTGGCAACATTGACCGTGAGACCCCTCGCCGGATCACCGATCCCGGCAAGGCCGGGCAGCAGGGCGGCGAGTTCGACCACCGCATTGATGCCCTGGCTGAAAGCACTGCCGGCATGCGCGGCGCGCCCCTCCGCCTCCAGACGATATTCCAAGCGTCCCTTGCGTGCGCCGACCACATGCCAGCCGCTTGCATCGCGCGGCCCGCCCTCAAACACCAGCACAGCACGCGCACCCGATGGACAGCGTCCACGGGTGCAATCGGCAAAATCGGAACCGACGACCTCCTCGGCGGCATTCGCGGCTATCAGCCAGGAGGTCGCCGCGAATCGCTCCGGACAGACTTCCTGCAGCACGCGCAGCATCAGCCAGATGAGGGCGGTGCCACCCTTGTTGTCGACCGTTCCCGGCCCATGGATGCGACCCGCCTCCTCCCGCCAGCGGAAATCGTGACGGATCTCCTCTTCGGCTGGAAACACGGTATCGAGATGCGTCACCAGCACCACCGGCGGGCCGTCTCCGCGACGCAGGAAGAGATGATCGCCGTAGGCCGGAATGACCGCAGGGACAGATTCAGCAACAAAGCCGAGCGGCTCAAAGCATTCCGCCGTCAACCGGCCAAGCTGGTTCACACCCTGTCGGTGCGTCGTGAAAGTGTTGATCTCCACCATGCGCCGCAGCCAGTCGAGGGCTTCGGGCAGGTGCCGGTGGGCGGCTGCGAGATAGTTAAGCATGCCGGCATTGTCGCAGCCCCGGGCGCGCCGCCAAGGACGAAGCACCGAATTCGAGTTTTCGCACCGCCAAGTTGACGCTAGTTTGGTGAAATGCCCCTGCCCCGCCTCCTGCACCTGCTGCCCGCCACCGCGGTGCTCGCGGCCGCGGTTTGGGCGGGCACCGCCGTGATGGCACGGCGCGCGCAGCAACGCCCGTGGGAATGGCGTTTGCAACTGCCGGGGCAAGTCCCCGAACTGCGGCCATTCACCCCCGCCGACGAGGCCGAACGACAGATCCTCGACCTGCTGCATGAACCGCTGATTCGGCTGGATCGCCAGGGGCGCCCGGCACCGGCTCTGGCCGAGGAATGGCGCTGGCACCTGCGTGTCAGTTGCTGGTTTGCCGATGCCGAGCGCGCGCAGGCGGCACGCACCCGCCTGCTGGCCGTGCCTGCCGAGACCCGGCTCGACTGGGGCCTGGAAACGGTGCATACCAAGGACAGCGCTTTGGAATTGCGCTTCACCAAACCCTCCCGTCCCACCGCTGACGCCGCCCTTGGCGCGCTGGCCGGCGCCGAACCCCGGCCGCTGACCTTTCTGCGAATCGAAGCGGTTCCCGGCCTGCGCGACGCGCTTGAAACCCACCTCGCCAGTGCCCCCGAGGGATTGCACCGGCTGTGGTTCGACCAAGATGACGCCTGCGAAATCGTCACCAGTCTGCCACCGCTGGCCGCACGTGAGGCCCTGGTGGCCGCGCTGCGCCCGCGCCTGCCACGCCTGCCGGACATGCGCCCCCTGGCCGAAGTCACCGGCCTCGCCGAACCCGTGCTGGAGTTCCGCTGGAGTCCCACCCGCGCCCGCTGGCCCGACGGACGCGCCATCGACGCAAAGGATGTGGAAGCCACCGTGACGGCGGTGCTCGCCGAACCGGCGGCCCGCGGACGCGGGGAATTGCGCCACGTGCAGTCCATCGAAGCCTTCGAAGGCGGTTTCCGCGCCGTCTACCGCCGCAGCAGCGGCGCCGCGCTCGCCGCCTGGATCGGCCTGCCCATCCTTCCCGCCACCCCAACCTCCCCCGGGCCACCTGCCGGTGCCGGCGCCTGGAAGGTCAGCCATCGCGACCCGACTTCGCTGGTGCTGGAAACCCGGCAGGAGACCTCCCCCGGAGACCCGCGCCGTCTGCGCTTTTTCCCCGCTCAATCGCCATCCGCCACGAGACTCACGGTTGCCGCCGGCGGCCTCGATGCGGTCTGGCCCTCAACCCTTGCACTGACCGCCCTGGAGCCCTGGCTGGAACGCCGAGTTGGAACCCCTCGCGGCCGTGTCCTGCTGCTCTGGAACAGCCGCTCCGAGCGGGTCGGCGAACCCGCCCTGCGGGAGGCTCTCGGGCTTGCCATCGACCGCGAGGCGCTGGTGCAGGCGGTGGCTCCGAATCGGGCGCGCCCCCTGTTCACTCACTTCAGCAGCGACCTGTGGTATGAACCGGACCTGCCAATTCCCAGCGCCGATGTCACCGCCGCACGCACCGCCCTCAATCAACTCGGCTGGCTGCCGGAGGAGGGCAATCGGCGGCGCCAAGGCCAACTTCTGGAGTTCAGCCTGCTCGTTCCGGAGGGCAACTCCCAACGCCAGCGCCTCGCCGAGGCCATGTCCCGCCAATGGCGCGACCTCGGTGTCAATGCCCGCGTTGAGCCGGTGGCGGCCGCCGATCTGGTCAGTGACCGACTTGTTCCGGGTCGCTTCGACGCCGTGCTGCTGGGTCGCGAGGACACGCCTGAATGGGATGTCACCGAATGGTGGCACAGTCGCAGCCGCCGCACTGGCCTGAACTTCAGCGGCGTCGCCGACCCTCGCCTCGATCTTCTGCTGGAAGCCTTGGCGGACGAGTTCGACACCAGCCGTATTCCCGAGCGTGTGCGCGCCGTCGAAGAACGCCTGCGCGATCTGCAAGTGGCGCTGCCGCTGCTGGGCGACGAACCCGAGATCGGCCTTCGACGCGACCGTTTTGCCGACCGTTCCGGTGCCCGCCTGCGCGACCTCCTGCGTCCCGCGGCGCCTCCACCACTGCAACTCAAGATGCTCGAACCCAAGGAATGAATCCCGCCCCCTGGAACCGACTCGAGCCATCCCTGCTGATGCAGGCCTTGGGCGATGTCCTTTCGCCCGGGCACCTCGCGCGACTGTTGCCTTGCCTAGGTTTCGGCCTGCTGGCCCTGGTCCTGGCGATTTCCACGGCGAAGGCGCTTCGTGCCAGCCCGGGCAGCCGTCTCGAACGAATGACGCGATGGCTTGCCCTCGCCTTCACCGGTCTGCCGCCGGCCGCCCCCGCCCTCGCGTTGGCCGGTTGGGCCTCCGCCCGCGGTTGGCCGGTCCCAAGCCTGATGCCCACCGAGCACGCCAGCGACCTTGCCCACTTCCTCTGGTTGGGCTTGCCGCCGCTGCTGCTGCTGACCGCACTGCTGACCCTGGAACAACTGGCGGCATCAGGCCGCTTCCGATGTTGTTTCACGGCCA
>JAUREI010000241.1 GCA_030827515.1 Prosthecobacter sp.
CCATGGCTTCCGCTCATTCAATGCGCTCATTGAGGAAGCCGGCCGCCGGGGCCTTCTGGTCCTGCAGCGCGACGACAAGTCCGGGGGCTATCAGGTGCGTCCCGGGGCAAGTGCGGCGGACAGCCCGGGCGACGAAGACAACCTGCCCGACTGAATTCGGCCCGAATGCGGAAGTCGACGGGCGCAAGCCGCAGTGGACAGAGGGCGGCAGGACGGGCTAAGGTGCAGCAGCCGCCGATGTGGTGAAACGGTAAACACAGCGGACTTAAAATCCGCTGGCGGGCAACCGCCTTGTGGGTTCGAGTCCCACCATCGGCACGTCGACGCACAGCTTTTGACATCCCGCCCCGCCGGTTTAACCTGCCGGATGATATTACGGTCGCAGGCGCTCTGCTGCTTCCTCCCCCTTCTCTGGCTACCTGCCTTCGGAGCGGACGACGTCGTTCTCGATCCCGCTTTCGGCACCAGCGGACTCGTGCTGCCGGCCTTTCCTGGACAACCCTCGAACGATTCGGCCGGGGACGGCCGCTGCGTGGCTGTCCAGGAGGATGGCAAAATCCTCCTGGCCGGACATTCCCTGGCGGGAGGCAGGCGCCACATCGTCGTGCTGCGCTTCCTGGCCGACGGCCAGCCGGATGCCGCCTTCGGGAGCGGCGGCGTCGCCCTGCTGAACTCGCCCCACGGAGACGATCAGGCCACAGCGTTGCGATTGCACGATGGCGGTATTCTCGTCGCCGGACGCAGTTTCAGCGGCGGCACCAGCGACATGCTGCTGCATCGCCTGAACTCCGATGGCACACCGGACACCGACTTTGGCAGCGGCGGCCGTCTTCAGGTGGACTTTGACGGCGGCGACGACACGGCCCAAGCTTTGGCCGTCGACACCCTCGACCGGATCGTCGTGGCAGGCACGGCCACCCAGGCAGGCAAGCGCTCGGCCGCCGTGCTGCGGTGTCTCGCCAATGGCACCCCCGACAACTCGTTTGGCACTGCCGGGCGCGCCGCATTTGCCCCCCCCCTCGGTGCCTCCGCCGGCGAAGGCCGTGATCTGGTGATTCAGAGCAGCGGACGCATTGTCGTCGGCGGCTACGCGCTTTATTCCACCAGCGACCGCTTTGGCCTCTTTGCCTTCACCACAGCAGGGGTAACCGACACCAGCTTTGGCACGGACGGCAGCACCGTCACCATCGTTGGATCCGGCAGCAACATCCAAAGCCAGGGCCAGAGCCTGATTGCACTGACCGGCGGTCAGTTGCTGCTGGCTGGCACCGGCACGGTCAGTGGCGTGTCCCGCGCGGCGCTGGCCTGCTACAGCGCCAACGGCGTTCTTGACACCGGCTTCGGCACCGGCGGCACCGTGCTCACATCCGCCGGCACCGGCGAGACCCGCGGCCGCTGCGTCATTCAGCAGCCCGATGGCAGCCTGCTCATTGCCGCCGCCCTCGATGGCGCCAGCCTGCGCTTCGCCGCCCTGCGCTACACCTCGGGTGGCAGCCTCGACACCAACTTTGGTTCGAGTGGCATCACCCTCGTCGCCTTCCCCGGCTACGATGCCGACTGCATGGCCCTCTCGCCGTCCCCGGATGGGTTCTTGCTGGCAGGAACGCTCGGGGCCAGCGCCTCCTCATATGGCCTCGCCCGTTGCACCGCCCAGGGCGCTCTCGACACCACCTTCTCCGGCGACGGGCGACTTGGGATCAATCTGCGGCGCAACGCCCCGTTCTCCCAGGCACGGTCCATCCGGCAGCAATCCGACGGCAAAGTCGTCGTGGCTGGCAGTGTGTCCACGGACAACGGCGTGGACTGGATCGTCTGCCGGTTCTTGGCCGATGGCAGCGCGGATCCGGACTTTGGCAACCAGAGCCAAGCCGTCCTGGCCATCGGCACGGGAGACGACTTCGCCTACCGCATGGCGCTGCAACCCGATGGCAAGATCCTGGTGGCTGGCACCAGCACCCAGAACGGTTACGAGGTTGCCTGCGTCATCCGCCTGCTGGCAGACGGCAGCCTGGACCCCGACTTTGGCAGCGGCGGCATTTTCCTTGATCAAACCGGCGGAGCGGACTGTGGCGCCTATGCCCTGGCCCTGCAGACGGATGGCAGAATCGTCATGGCAGGCTATGCCTACAACGGAGCAGCCACCCGACTGCAGTGCGCCCTCTGGAGGTTGACATCCGACGGCGTTCTTGACACCGATTTCAGCGCTGACGGCCGCCTGCTGAGCCACGTGACCGCCACGACGAGGGATGCCTATGCCACCGCCGTGGCGGTGCAGAGCGATGGCAAGATTGTCACGGCTGGCCCGGCCTTTACCGACGGCAGCCAGACCCAGTCCAGTTTCGGCCTCTTGCGTTGCCTTTCCACCGGCACGCTCGACACCAATTTCGATGGTGACGGACGCCTTGCGGTCACGCCCGCCGGTCATGCCGCCCAAGCCCAGGCCGTGGCGATTCAAGGCGATGGCGCCCTGATCGTCGCCGGCTTTGTCGAAACCGGAGGCGTCGGCGGCGCCTCCTCCATGGCCGCCGTGCGCATTCTGACCAACGGCGTGATCGACGGCGATTACGCCGCCTCAGGCTGGGCCATCGCTGACTTTGCCGGATTTGGCGACATGGCCCATGACCTCGCCATCGACGCCGAAGGCCGGGCGCTTCTCGCAGGCACCACCTACACCACCCACTCGCGCATCGCCCTGCTGCGCCTGACCACGACGGGTGCCCCGGATGCCGACTTCGCCGTCAACGGCCAATCCTTGCCCGCCACCGGTGCCGGCCATCACCTGGCCTATGGCGCCAGTTTCGATACTGCGGGCCGCCTCCTCATTGCCGGTTCGGCGGACTCCAGCCTGATGGGAGCCCGGCTGCTGATGCCCAACACAGTCAACACGGATCCGGTTGCGGTCAATGACCAGTGGTCTGTGCTGCCCGGCCGCGTCGTGCTGCTGGACGTGCTCGCCAACGACACGGATGCGGATGACAACACGCTGACCATTGCCTCATGGTCCCAGCCGGTTGCGGGGGGCAACGTCACCAAGTCGGGGTCTCAGTTGCAGTTCACCTCCGCAGCCACGTTCATCGGCGCCAGTTTCAGCTACACCATTGACGACGGCGCTGGAGGTCAGGATACCGCGACGGTGACCCTAACCCCAATCAGCACTTACGCCGCCTGGCGGATCGCCTGGTTTGGCGAAGATGCAGCCACACCTGAGATCGCCGGTCCTCTGGCCAATCCCGACAGCGACAGCCTGGACAACCTGGCGGAGTACGCGCTCGGCACGGACCCCCTGCAGACGAACGTGGCTTGCACCATCGGCCGGGACGGCAACGGTCGCCTGACCCTGACCTATCAGGTGTGGGTCGCCGCTGGTGACGTGACCATCACCCCGATGTTCTGCACGGACTTGACCTCCTGGGACGGTGATGGTGTCCTGCTCGAGGTCCTGAGTGACGATGGCATCCTGCGCACCCAGCGAGCCACCGCTCCGGCCAGCCTTTCCCTGCAGGCCCAGTTTGGCCTTCTGAACATCACGGAACAGCCCTGAAGGCGACCACGGCGACACCGGCGTTGCGCCGACATGGGGGTCATCGGCTCAATTCGAGCATGCGCAGGATCGGCTTTTCCGCGCGCGCACGGATGTCCTCCGGCATTTTCACCTCCGGCTTCAGATCACGAAGGGCGTCGCGCAGCTTTTGCAGG
>JAUREI010000065.1 GCA_030827515.1 Prosthecobacter sp.
TCAGGCCGTCGATTGTCCGCCGGAGCTGGCGGGAGACTTCAAGAACTGGTTCGGCGCGGTCTTCCAGAGCGACATTGGCTGCCGTGGTCACTGGGATGTCCGCTTTGAGGCCATTCCCAACCACGACATCACCCGCGGCCTGGTTCCCTTCGAACTGCCCAAGGACGGCTGGCTATACAACCTGCACTTCGCCAACTCCGGCGTCACCCCCCTGCTCACCTGCCAGATGCCGGACAGCAGTCGCAAGACCGCCGACGCCAAGGCCCACAGTGGCCGCGAGGAAGTCGTCGCCTGGGCCTACGAACGACCGAACGGCGGCCGCAGTTTTGGCTTCACCGGCTGCGACCTGCACGCCAACTGGGCGGAGGCCAACCAGCGCCGACTGCTTCTCAATGCCCTGCTTTGGACGGCGCGCCTGCCCGTGCCGGCCCACGGGATCGACTCGACCGTGAGCGAGGAGGATCTGAAAAGGAACTGGGACCGCAAAGTCTTCCTGAACAAGCCCTCCGCCGGCAAACTGACCCCGGCCATCGGCCAGTAGACCTTTTCGTCCCCCCGTTGACACATCGGGTGCAATGCCCACTTCATCGGTGAGAAAGTGGACATGGCGGCCCTCTGGCCACATCTTGCACCAACTCCCGCGGTAACACTTTTGCGGCTGCCGCGTGGAGAGGGATGCGGCGCCCGCCGCCCAGATGCCATGAAGCCCGAATCCCACGACACCTCCTCCTGTTGCCACTCTCCCCCACCGGAGCCGGTCGCCTCCTGCTGCCACGAAACCCCTCCCTCGCCCTGCTGCCACGGCGGGCATGACGGCCACCATGACCCCGCCATCCGTCCCTCCGCCTCAGCGAAGTACTTCTGCCCGATGTGCCCGGGTGTCGAGTCGGCCAAACCCGGCACCTGCCCCAAGTGCGGCATGGCCCTCGAGCGCAACCCGGCCTACGGCCCGGCCGAGGAAGGCGAAGACGACGCCGAGACGCGTGACATGAGCCGCCGCCTGCTCTGGAGCACGGTCCTGACCCTGCCCGTTTTTGTCATGGCGATGGCCCACCTCGTGCCGGCATGGCGTCATGCCGAGTGGGCCGACGGCCCCGTCGCGCGCTGGCTGCAGTTTGCCCTCAGCACCCCGGTGGTTCTTTGGGCGGGCGCCCCGTTCTTCGTCCGCGCCTGGCAGTCGCTGCGCCACCGCAGCGCCAACATGTTCACCCTGATCTCCCTCGGCGTCGGCTCGGCCTGGGCCTTCAGCGCCACGGCGATGCTGGCTCCGCAACTGTTTCCTCCGTCCCTCGCCGGTGAGCACGGCCAGCTGCCCCTCTACTTCGAGGCGGCGGCCGTCATCCTGGTGCTGGTCCTGCTCGGCCAGGTGCTCGAAGGAAGGGCGCGCGCACGCACCGGCGGCGCCATCCGCGAACTGCTCGGCCTGCAACCGAAGACGGCTCGCTTGGTGACGCCCGAAGGCGACCGCGAGGTGCCGCTCGACGAAGTGCAGCCCGGCGACCGCCTGCGCGTGCGTCCCGGTGAAAAGGTGCCGGTGGACGGCCGCGTGCTCGAGGGGTCCAGCCGTGTCGACGAAGCCATGCTGACCGGCGAACCTGAACCCGTCCACAAGGAACCGGGCGCGCATGTCACCGGCGGCACCCTCAACCAGCACGGCAGTCTGATCCTGGAAGCCGAGCGCGTCGGTTCCGACACGACCCTGGCCCAAATCGTTCGTCTCGTCGGCGAGGCTCAGCGCAGCCGGGCCCCGGTGCAGGCCCTGGCCGACCGGGTGGCCGCCTGGTTTGTGCCGGCGGTCGTCGCCGCCGCCGCCCTTGCCTTCTCTCTCTGGCTTTGGCTTGGGCCGCCGCCGGCCCTGGCGCATGCCCTTGCGAGCGCGGTGGCGGTGCTGATCATTGCCTGTCCCTGTGCGCTCGGCCTGGCCACGCCGATGAGCGTGATGGTCGGCATTGGCCGCGGCGCCCAGATGGGCGTGCTCATCCGCGAAGCCGCCGCCATCGAGAAACTGGCGGCCCTCAACACCCTGGCGGTCGACAAAACCGGCACCCTCACCCTCGGCCGTCCCGAGTTGGTCGGCATCCTGCCGGCCGCTGGCAGGAACTCCGATGAAAACGGCCTGCTCCGACTGGCCGCCGCGCTGGAGCGTTCCAGCGAGCACCCGCTGGCGGAGGCGCTGTTGCGCGCGGCCGACTCACGCGGGCTTTCCCTTCCCGAGGCCGCCGACTTTCACAGCGTGACGGGCGGTGGCGTACGCGGTCGAGTTGACGAATCGATCGTCGCCGTCGGCAAAGCGGCATTCCTGCGCGACGCCGGTGTCACCGGACTGGAAGCACTGGAGGCACGGGTCGCACCGCATCAGGCCGCCGGCCGCACCGCCGTGTTCCTTGCAGCCAATGGTGCCGTCGCCGCGGCATTTCTGGTCGCCGATCCCGTCAAGCCGAGCACGCCGGCGGCGATTGCCAAGTTGCAGGCGCTGGGGGTCGAGTTGGTCATGTTGACCGGTGACAACGAGCGCACGGCGGCGCATGTCGCCGAGACGCTCGGTCTGCAGCGCTGGCACGCCGGTGTCACCCCGCAGGAAAAGCATGCCGTGATTGCCGCCCTAAAGGCGCCTGGCCGGGTGGTCGGCATGGCGGGTGATGGCATCAACGACGCTCCCGCCCTGGCCGCGGCTGATGTCGGGATCGCCATGGGCACCGGCACGGACATCGCCATGGAGAGCGCGCCAGTCACCCTGGTCGGCGGCGACCTGCGCGGCATCGTTCACGCCATCCGACTCGGACGGGCCATGCTGCGCAACATCCGGCAGAACCTGCTCTTCGCCTTCCTTTACAATGCCCTGGGCATCCCGGTGGCCGCCGGACTGCTCTACCCCTGGACCGGCCTGCTGCTCAGCCCGATGCTTGCCGGCGCGGCCATGAGCCTCAGCTCCGTTTCGGTCATCGCCAACGCCCTGCGCCTGCGCAGGGTGCGGGTCTGACCCGCCGGGTTGGCAACGCCAAACGGACGTCCGAAAACCACGATGGCCACTTGCCAGAGGCAAGTGGCCATCGACGTATTTGGAGGGTCAAATCGAGCGTCGGCTCGGGCTCAGTCTTCGCTGAAGTAGCCGGGCAGCGACTGGTTCATCGGGAAGGCGCCGCCGGAATGCGGGCCGAAGAAGAAGCGCAGCATCGTGCTGGCGGTCCACACCTCCTGCCCGCCCATGCGGGCGTATTCGACGCCCGCCATCAGCTTGAGACGATGCTTGGCGATGTAGTAGTTCAGGCCAAAGTAACCCGCCTGATACATCTTGCCCTCGGGCAGGCCGGCCAGTTGCTCGTAGCGCTTCTGCGGCACCAGGCCCGTGTCCTGGGTGGCGGCAGCGATCTGATAGCGCATCACGGCCTGCAGATTGTTGGTCAGGTAGAAACCCGGCTGGACGTTGAGGCCGACGATGTCGCCCTGGGTGCTGTCAAGACCCGCCACGGCCTCGGTGACAAGGGAGGCGGATCCCTGGGTGAGAATGATCGCCGAGGAAACCCCCTGGCGAAAACGCCCGAGGTTGGTCAACGGCTCATTGGCCTCGCTTTGCAGGTAGCTGAAATGCAGGTGGGCGCTGTCGGTGCCGAGCGACTTGCCGAGATCGACATAGGCCGCGGCGAGGTAGGACCAGCCGGAGTTAAGATCCATGAAGGCGCGCCCCATGTCCCAGCCGGTGGCATTGGAGAAGAGTCCCGTGTAATAGTTGACGGGCCCCACCTTGCCCTGCGCGGTCACGGCCGGCGTGTAGTCGAGGCCAAACATGTTGGTCGTCTGCGCACGTTCCAGGTAGTTGATGTAACGGCTGGAAACGTTGCGGTCATGGGTGAAGCGGTGCTTCTGCTGACCGACGGTCAGGGCAAACTCGGGAGCGAACGCCCACTGAACCCAGAGTTCGGTGAAGCCGTTGTAGAAGGGGTTGGCATCGCTCCCGCTGACGGCCTGGGCGTGCACGGTCAGTTTCTCGAAGAACTTGCCCTGGGCGCCGAGACGGAAACGCCGGGTTTCGAAGTCTGCATCCTCACCAGCGGTGCCCTCCGACCAGTGGTAGTGACCGTGGTAACGGCCGAGCAGCCAGAACTCCTGAACCCAGGGGTTGTCGGCATCCTTGTAGAGACGGCCCAAATTTTCGAGCTTGTCACCCAGGGTCTGGGAATTCAAAGCCGTGGAAATCCATTCCGCGGCTTCCTCCGCGGTGGCCCCGCCGGCAGGAGCCGCGTCAACGGCCAGCAGGCCACCAAACAGGACGGTTCCACAAGCTGCCAGGTGACGGCCGATGTGACAAATTTGACAAAGAGGGAGGTGATAGCGCATGGTTGTGTGTCAGGAGATTCACAGAACAGCCGCAAACGCCCTCCATGGCGAGCCTGCTATTGTGACACTTTTGTTACAAATGGGTGTTTATGTGACAAACTCGCCCGATTCAGGGTGACAAGCCGGTTGCCGCTGCGCAAAGCGGTCATTCGGAGACGTTCTTGTCCCCCATGTCCCAGCCCGCCAGCCTCCGCCGAGTCGTCGCTGCCAGCTTCATTGGCACCACCATCGAGTGGTATGACTTTTTCCTCTACGGCACGGCGGCGGCTCTCGTCTTTGACCGATTGTTTTTTCCGAATTTCGATCCCTTTGCCGCGAAGATGGCGGCCTTCGCCACCTTCGCGGTCGGCTTCTTCGCTCGCCCGCTCGGCGGCATCGTCTTTGGACACTACGGCGACAAGGTCGGCCGCAAGGCCATGCTGGTCACCACCCTCATGCTCATGGGCGTGGCCACGGTGCTGATCGGCCTGCTGCCGACCTATGAGCAAATCGGTGTCGCGGCCCCCGCCCTGCTGGTGCTGCTCCGCTTTATGCAGGGCTTCGGTGTCGGCGGCGAGTGGGGTGGCGCGGTGCTGATGGCGGTCGAACACGGTCACGAGGGACGGCGCGGCTTCCATGCCAGCTGGGTGCAGGCCGGTGTTCCGGTCGGCCTGCTGCTCGCCAACGGCGTCTTCCACCTCGCCTCCTCCATGGAGGAAGCCGCCTTCCTGAGCTGGGGCTGGCGCATCCCGTTCCTGCTCGGCGTCCTGCTGCTCGGTGTCGGCCTGTTCATCCGTCTCGCCATCCTGGAAAGCCCGATCTTTGAAAAGGCGCGCCTGGAGGCCCCGCCACCGAAGATTCCCATCCTCGCCGTCCTGCGCGATCACCCGCGCAACGTCGTGCTGGCCATGGGCGCGCGCTTCGCGGAGAACGCCTTCTTTTACATCTTCACGGTCCTTGTCCTCAGCTACGGCTCCCAGCAACTCGGCCTCGCCAAGTCGCAACTGCTCAACGCCGTGCTGCTGGGCTCCGCCGCCCAGCTGGTTTTCATCCCCTGGTTCGGCGCCCTCTCCGACCGCCTCGGCCGACGCCCGGTCTACCTCGGCGGCGCCCTTTTCCTTCTGCTCTTCGCCTTCCCGTTCTTCCAGCTCCTGGAAACCCGCCAACCCGGCCTCGTCCTGCTGGCAGTCGTCATCGGCCTGATCGGGCACGCCGCCATGTATGGCCCGCAGGCGGCTTTCTTTTCCGAGTTGTTCGGCACCCGCGTCCGCTACAGCGGCGCTTCCCTCGGCTATCAACTCGCCTCTCCCCTCGCCGGCGGCCTTGCCCCCCTCATTGCCACCGCCCTGCTGGAATGGAGCGGAGGCAAACCCTGGCCGGTCGCCCTCTACCTCATCGGCATGGCCGTCATCACCCTGGTCTGCGTCTGGCTGGCCGAGGAAACCCACCACAAGCACCTCCACTGAAACTTTTGGACTTGCGCTTTTTAGGATTACACCTGTAATCTCGGATTACACTTGTAATTCAGAAAAAATGCCCACCTCCCCCCGCATCTCCGACGCCGAATGGACCGTGATGAATGTCCTGTGGACGCGCGGTCCCAGCAGCCTTGCCGAGGTGGTACGTGAGCTGGAAGGTCGACTGCACTGGAAGCCGCGCACGGTGCAGTCGCTGATCCGTCGCTTGGTCGACAAGGGCGCCCTGAAATCCGAAAGCTCCGGTCGCGAATTTCGCTACCACCCCGCGGTCGAACAGTCACGCTGCCAACTCGCCGAAGGCCGCAGCTTCCTCGACCGCGTCTTCAGTGGTCGCCTGACCCCCTTTGTCGCGCATCTGATGGAGCGCGAGGAGATCTCCAGGGATGACCTCGCCGCCCTGCGAGCGATGCTCGATCAGGCCGAGAAGAAGCAGAAAACACCCACGCCATGACTGCCGCCGCCCTGTTCCACTGGCTTCAGCGCACCTCCCTCGAGGCGAGCCTGCTCATTCTGGCCGTGCTCGGCCTGCGGTTCCTGCTCGGTTCCCGGCTCAGTCCCCGCTGGCGCATTGGGTTGTGGATGCTGATCGGCGCGAAGTTGCTCCTGCCG
Organism: Prosthecobacter sp.; assembly: GCA_030827515.1. GTDB lineage: Bacteria > Verrucomicrobiota > Verrucomicrobiia > Verrucomicrobiales > Verrucomicrobiaceae > Prosthecobacter. Next base: position 6,402 of record JAUREI010000065.1, read on the forward strand.
GCCTGCGTTCCGGCCGGATTTGGTTTGGGCATGCTGGGCAGGGACTCGGGTGACCGGACTGCCCTTGTTGACCGCAGTGACAACGGGACCACCGTTTCCGCCCTCCAAGTGGCTGCGTCCTCCCTGTCCAAAACCCCGGAGCCCGCGTCGCAGCCCTCTTTCTCCCTGCGCAAGGGCGTTTTGGCGGTCTGGGGGCTGGGCAGCCTCGGCGTCATCGGAATCGCCCTGTTCCGTCAACGACGTTTCCAGCGCCAGCTCGACTCTTTTCCCAGTGCCAACGACCCGCAACTGGTCTCGCTCCTCACCCGCCTGGCCTCGCAGGTGCGCGTCGCCACCCCGCCAATCCTCCTCATCTCTCCCGGCTGCACCCCGGCGTTGGTCGGCCTGCGCCAGCCAAAAATCCTCCTTCCGAGCGACTGGTCGGCGCGGTTCACCGATCGCAGCCTGCGCCATGTCCTGCTGCACGAACTGCTGCACATCCGCCACCGCGACCTCCTCTGGAATTGGATCGCCACCGCCGTGCAGGCCCTGCACTGGTTCAATCCTCTCGTCTGGCTCGTCGTCAGCCGCTTTCAGGCGGATCGGGAACTGCGCTGCGATGCCGGTGCGCTGGCGATCCTCGCGCCCGCCGAGCGCCTCGACTACGGCCGCACGCTGCTCTCCATCCAGGAATCCTTTTTTGCACCACCGGCCATCGCAGGGCTGGCTCCCTGCGTGCGCCGTCAACCCGCCCTGCGTCAGCGCCTGCACATGATCGCCACTCAGCCCTCCCGCCATCCCTGGCTCCACGCCCTGCTCGTCCTCACGCTCAGCGTGCTGGTCGGCTACTCCTTCACCACCGCCCGAGCCGCGGAAAAAGAAGTCCCGCCCAAAGTTCGTGAAGGTTCCACCACTCAACCCAAACCATCCGACGCGTCCGACAAAAAGCCCGCCATGAAGGAAGGCGAACGTGAAGGAGGAAAACCCAGCGCCGAACGCGATGGCGGGGAAAAGACCGGCCCCCGTGACGGTGACAGACCGCGCAACATGACACGGGATGGCGACACCCCCCGCAGCGGCCCGCGTGATGGCGACCGTCCCAAGACGGGCGAACGCGACGGTGACAGACCGCGCGGCGGCGAACGCGACAGCGGCAGACCCTCGGCGGAAACCGGCCGCCGGCCCAGCCCGGAGGCGGACGCCCGGAGGGCCGACGGCCAAGTTTTCGCCCTGCATGTCACGGCCGGTGGCGACACCGTGGTCATCGGCGGCGAAAAAATTCCCGTGAACCGCCTGCGCGGCTTCCTCAGCGGCTTTCTCCCCCGGCATCCCGGCGCCCGCGTCGAGGTCAGTGGCGATGGCGACATCCCCCTGAAAGTCCTGCACAACGTCGTCGATGCCGTGCGCGACAACGGCAACCGCAACGTCGGCATCAAAGTCGAATAAGGCTGCACCGTCTCGTGCCACGGCTCCGTGGCGTGAGCCCAAACCCTTCCGCCATGCGCTTGCCCGCTCTCCTTTTGGCTGCCTACGCCCTGCCGTTGCTGACGCCGGCCGCCACCCCCGCCGAAGTTACCGACGCAGTGGTCAAAGCCGTCAACTTCTACCATTCGAAAGCGGCCACACGCGGCGGCTATGTCTACCGCTACAGCGCGGATTTCAAGCTTCGTGAAGCCGAAGGCATTCCCGGCCCCGACACGATCTGGATTCAGCCGCCCGGGACACCCGCAGTCGGCATGGCGATGCTCGATGCCTACGAGGCCACGAAGGACGAAACCTGCCTCAAGGCCGCCGTCGAGGCGGCCCACTGTCTGGCGCGCACCCAACTCGCCTCGGGCGGGTGGGACTACTCGGGACACTTCGATGCGCCAAGCCGTGCCTCGAAGCTCTATCGTCGCGAGGCGGATGGAAAACTCATCCCCCGCACGCAGACCTCCACGCGCGAGGCCGGCTGGCACAACTGGCGACGTCAGGACAAGAAGAACTACTCCACTTTTGACGACGATGTCTCCCAGGCCGCCACCCGCCTGCTGGTGCGTGTCGATCATGCCCTGGGTGGCGGCGACGCCGAGATCCGGGAGGCCTCGGACTTCGCGCTGCACACGATCCTGATGACCCAGTATCCGGCGGGGGGATGGAGCGCCAACTTTGACGAGGCCCCCTCGTCGCCGCCTCCGGCCGACAAGTATCCAGTCACCCCCGGCAACTATCCCGCCGAATGGCCGCGCCAGTGGCCGAAGGATTTCACCGGCAGCTATGTCCTCAACGACAACACGCATGCCACGCTCATGGAAACCCTGCTGCTCGCCTGGCGGCTGCGCGGCGACACCCGCTGCCTGGAGGGCGCCAAGCGCGGTGGCGACTTTCTCCTGCTTGCCCAGATGCCGGATCCCCAACCCGCCTGGGGCCAACAGTATGACGCCGCCATGCAACCCGTCTGGAGCCGGCAGTTTGAACCCAGCGCCATCTGCGGTCGGGAAAGCCAGTCGGCCATGTGGGCCTTGTTGAAACTCTCCGCCGCCACGGGCGACACCAAGTATCTCGCGCCGGTCGCCAAGGCCATCGCCTATCTCCGCACCGTGCTCCTGCCCGGCAACAAGATCGCCCGTTTCTACGAGTTGCAGACCAACAAGCCGCTCTACTTCGAGCGCGGCCCCGGCGGCAAGGGCTTCGAACTGACCTACTCCGACAAAAAGGCCTCATCGAACTACGGCTGGGTTTGGGACAGCGAACTCGACGCCCTGCAGGCCACCGGCAGCCTTATCGCCCGCGGCGAGTCCGTCACCTTCCCGCGCACCGAAAAGGAACAATGGTCCTCACCCCCCACCGAGGCCGACATCGCCACGATTCTGAAGGAACAGGCCTCCAACGGCTCCTGGCCTGTCACCGACGCCGAGCGCGGCTGGATGCGCGACGCCAACGGCAAGAAAACCCAACCTGCCGGTGGCGTGATTTACAGCCTGGATTTTGTCCAGAACGTCAAGGCGCTGAGCGCCTGGCTGAAACTCCATGCTCCGCAGAACAATTGACAATCCGGTTGTCAGATCCCGCATGCCGATTGCCCGACACCGCCTACTTACGACGGTTGCTTGGCTGGTGACCGTCGGCACACTCGCCTGGTTTGGGTTGGGCAGCTTTGTCATCACCATGATTGCATGGTCCGCCGGCCTGTGGATTGGCGTACCCTTGCTGCTTGTCGGTCTGGTCCTCGGCTTGGCCCGCCATCGCGCCGGCTGGCGCCTGGTCACCGGGGTTCTGGGGCTCGCGCTAACCTTCAGCACCGCCTTGGCCCTTGGCAGCCGGATGTGTGAATGGGAAGTGTCTCGCGCCAAGGCGGGCGGCTAGGGCATCTTCCAAGACTGCAAGGCCCACCGCGAGCGCACGGGACACTGGCCCGAAAACCTGACAGCACTGGGCAAGCCTGTGCCTCGCCTGATTCGCCACGCTCGGCTGCAGGACGGCAGCCCTTCGCTATGGATCGAGGATCCACGCTTCCTGTTTGGCGCCTGGCAGTACCTTCCAGGCAGCAACACCTGGCAGTTCTACGACTGAGCCTCAGACGTTGAAGCGCCACTCGACGACGTCGCCGTCGCGCATGACGTATTCCTTGCCCTCGATGCGCAGCTTGCCGGCCTCGCGCGCCTTGGCCTCGGAGCCGCAGGCAACAAGGTCTTCGAAACTGACGACCTGGGCGGCAATGAAACCGCGCTCGAAGTCGCCATGGATGACGCCGGCGGCCTGCGGGGCCTTCATGCCCTTGGTGATGGTCCAGGCGCGCGTCTCCTTCTCGCCGGTGGTCAGGTAGGTCTGCAGGCCGAGCAGGGAATAGACGTTCTTGATGAGCTGATTGACCCCGCTGTCCTCGACACCGAGGTCGGCGAGGTAGGCACTGGCATCCTCTTCGGGCAGATCGACAAGTTCGTTCTCGATGGCCGCACTGACCACGCAGGCGCTGGCCGCGTGGGCCTGGCGGGCATACTCGCGCACCTTGGAGACCAGAGGATGCTGGTCAGGCGCCTTCGAGGCGGAGGCGAGGTCGGCCTCCGAAACATTGCAGGCGTAGATGCAGGGCTTCGAGCTGAGCAGGAAAAACGACTTCAGCAGCTTGCGCTCGTCATCGCTCAAATCGGCGGTGACGGCCGGCTTCATGGCGTCCAGGTGCGGAAGCAGCTTCTCGCAGAGGGCCACCTCGGCCTTGGCTTCCTTGTCGCCGCTGCGCGCCTTCTTCTCGCAGCGCTCCTTGCGGCGCTGGATGGCCTCCAGGTCGGCGAGGATGAGTTCCGTGTTGATGACCTCGATGTCGCGGATCGGATCAACGCTGCCGTCGACATGGGTGATGTCACCGCTCTCGAAGCAGCGCACGACATGGACGATGGCGTCAACCTCGCGAATGTGGCTGAGGAACTTGTTGCCCAAGCCCTCGCCCTGGCTGGCTCCCTTCACGAGACCGGCGATGTCGACGAACTCGATCGCCGCCGGCACCAGCTTCTGCGAGCCGCTGATCTTGGAAAGGACGGCAAGGCGCTCGTCGGGCACGATCACGACCCCCTGGTTGGGTTCGATGGTGCAAAACGGGTAGTTGGCCGCCTCCGCCTTGCGGGTGCGGGTGACGGCATTGAAAAGGGTGGACTTGCCCACGTTGGGCAGACCGACGATTCCGGCTTGAAGCATAGGGGGGTCGAGAATAGCGGGTGAATGCGCGCATGCGAATGGTTTTTGCCAGTGCGGCTGCGGGCCCGCGACGATTTGACAGTGTGTCGACGGGTGGCAAGGATGTCACATGAGCGATGCTCCCGTGCCTGCTGTCTCCCTAAGCCACGACAACTGGCGACAGGTGCTGGGCGAGGTGTGCGACCGCATCGGCAGCGTCAACCGGCCAGCCCTGCTGTGCATCTGCGGCAAGCCGGGTGCCGGAAAAAGCACGCTGGCCAAGCTCATCCGCAAGCAGGGCCTGCCCGGAATCCCGGCCCGGCGAATCTGCGTCATCGACGACGGCGTGCTGTCCGTGCCGGTCCTGTGGTTCTTCCGCAAGCGCGTGAAATTTCACTCGCGTGACTGCGACAACCTCCGGCCCTTCCAGCCCTGGCTGCGCGGCCGCCAGCTCGTGATTTACGTTGGCGCCACCCCACAGCGCCGGCTCGACCGCTGCGATGTCGTCCTGCGCCTGCGCTGTCCCGACGAGGAACGCCTGCGCCGGCTGGTCCAACGCAACAGCGATGGCGAAAAGCGCTTCCGCAAGACCGAGCATGTCTCCGACGAAGTCGGCATTGCCGCCACCCACGTCTTCGACATGGCCGCCCCCGGCACCGAACCCGAGGCCGACGCCTGAGGGAACGCGAAGGAAAAGTGCCCGTCGCGGCGTTTGGGACTTTTCACCGCCACCCATCCGGCCCATCCTTCAACTCACATGAAATCGCTCCTCCCCCTCGCCGCCGCCCTGCTTCTGGGTTCCGCCCTGCAAGCCGCCGACACGATCCGGCTGACTCGCATCCATGAAACCCTGGAGACCCTCTTCCCGGTGGCCCTGGGAGTGCCTGACGACGGCAGCGGTCGCGAATTCCTGGCCCTGCAGCGCGGCCAGATCCTGATCCTGCCGAAGCAGGCGGGCGGCGCGGCGAAAACTTTCCTCGACCTCAGCGGCCGCGGCATGGAGGCGGCCAACGGCAAATTTGAGGAGGGTCTCAACGGCCTCGCCTTCCACCCGAAGTTCAAGACCAACGGCCTGTTTTACCTGTGCTACACCCAGCAGAAGCCCAAGCGCATGGTCGTCAGCGAGATGAAGGTGAGCGCCGGCGACGCGGACAAGGCCGAAGAAGGCAGCGAGCGCGTGCTGCTGGAGATCCCACTGGTCAACTGGAACCACCATGGCGGCAACATCCTGTTCGGCCCGGATGGCTTCCTGTACATCGGCGTCGGCGACACCTCGAAGCGCAACGACGAACTGAAAATGGCACAACTCAACGCCGTGCTGGTCGGCAAGATCCTGCGCATCGACGTCGACGGCCGCGACCACGGCACCTACGGCATCCCGGCCGACAATCCCTTCGCCGATGGCGTCAACGCCCTGCCGCAAATCTATGCCAACGGCCTGCGCAACCCCTGGGGCATGCACTTCGATGCCAAGGGCCGGCTGTGGGTGGCCGACGTCGGTCAGGACCTCTGGGAGGAGGTCAACTGGGTCGTCAAGGGCGGCAACTACGGCTGGAGCTTCCGCGAGGGCGCCCGCGCCTTCCCGCTGCGCACCGACCCCGCCCCCGAAGGCGCGCAGTTGATCGACCCCGTTCATGAATACCACCACGGCGAAGGCCTCAGCATCACCGGCGGCATCACCTACACCGGCAAGGCCGTGCCGGAGCTTGCCGGCGCCTACGTCTACGGCGATTTTGTGCTCGGCAAGATCTGGGGCCTGCGCGTCGGTGACGACGGCAAGGCACAGAAGAACGACCTTCTGTACACCAGCCCGCAAACCCCGGCCACCGATCCGAAGAAGAAGCCCATGGTCCACGTCAAGCCAACCGCCTTTGCCGCCGACGCTCAGGGTGAACTGATCGTGCTCGACTGGAATGGCGGCCTTTACAGGGTCGGCAACTAACCCCGACCAACGTGCCCGCCACCCCGCTTCTCACCTGTCTTGGCATCGGCGTGCTCAGCGGCGTTGTCGCCGCGCTGTGTGGCGTCGGCGGCGGCGTCGTCATGGTGCCGGCCTTCGTCACCCTGCTCGGCCTTGAGCAAAAAACCGCCGTGGCCACCAGCCTGGCCATCATCATTCCGACGGCCCTCATGGCCACCACGCAAAACGCCCGCCACGGCCTGGTCGACTGGCGTGTCGTGGGGGTCACCGCCCTTTCCGCCTCCATCTTCGCCTACTTTGGCTCCGGCTGGATGCGGACGCTTGGCAACGAGACCCTGACCCGCATCTTCGGAGGCATACTGCTGGTCTTCGGCCTGCGCATGCTCTGGCTTGGCAAGGCCTAGCGGCCGTGTTCGGCGCTCGGTCATCCGCAATCCGCTTGCACTGCCGGCCTCCGACCGCCACGTTGGGGGCATGTTGAAACTTGGCCTCATCGGTTGCGGCAAAATGGGCGGCGCGCTGCTTCGCGGCGTGGAACAGGCGCTTGGCAAGAACGCCCTTTCGGCGACTCTCAGCGATGTCGTGCCGGCGGCCGCCGAGGGACTCAGGGAAAGCCTCGCCTGCAAGGCGCGCTGCGCCAGTCCGGAAGAGACTGCGGCCGCCGCGGAAGTCGTCCTGCTCGCCGTCAAGCCCGGTGACCTGAAGGCACTGTGCGAATCCCTTGCCGGCGTCAAGGGCAACCGCCTCTATCTGAGCATTGCCGCCGGCGTCGGTCTCGCCGATCTGGAATCCTGGCTTGGCAGTGGTGCGCGCGTGATCCGCGCCATGCCCAACACCCCCGCCCTGGTCGGCGCAGGCGCCGCCGCCTTCGCCGCCGGCCGCCGAGCCACCGCCAGGGACCGCTCTCTCGCCGCCAAAATCCTCGGCAGCGTTGGCAGCGCCGACGAGGTTCCGGAAAAGCTGCTCGATGCCGTCACCGGCCTGAGCGGCAGCGGGCCCGCCTACGTCTACACGGTCATCGAGGCGCTTGCCGACGGCGGCGTGCTCATGGGTCTGCCCCGCGCCACCGCCCTGCGCCTGGCCGCGCAGACCGTCGCCGGTGCCGCGCAACTCGTGTTGGAGAGCGGACGCCATCCCGCCGCCCTGCGCGATGAAGTAACCAGCCCGGGCGGCACGACCATCGCCGGTCTTGAACAAATCGAGGCCCACGGCCTGCGGCACGCGCTGATTCAGGCCGTCCGCAAGGGCTCTGAGCGCAGCCGGGAATTGGGGCGCTGAAGCCTCATCCTCCCGGCAAAAAGCGACGCACACAAGGAATTCGTTCGTGACAAGAAATCCCGGGCTTTGTATAAAAGAAACTCTATACTCACGAAAAATGCCCCTTTGCCCCGCCACCCCGGCAGGCTGCGGGTTCGCAGGCCCAAATCGGCGTGTGTCCCGGCCTCTTAGGCTGACGATGGATAAAGCGAATTTTTTCAGCCGTCACTGACCCCATGCGACCCGTCCTCCGTTTCGTCCTGCTGACCACCCTGCTCGGGCAGCTTCCCGTGCGCTCCCAGGATGCTCCGCCCCCCCCGGCCGGAGCCCTCAACATCCAGCAGGAGACGGAAGCGCTGATGAATGAGGCATTGCGCCTGTTTGGCGAGGCGAAATATGCGGAAGCTCTGGCCAAGATTGAGCAGGTGAAGAAAAACGTCAGCGGCAAGCCCTTCCCGCAGGTGCTGTTTGTCGAGGGCGCCTCCTACTTCAACCAGAACGAGTATGACAAAGCCGTCGGCCCGCTCGAGGAATACGTGAAGAACTTCTCCGAGGGTGAATTCATCAACCCGGTGCGCCTGGCGCTCGGTCGATGCTACATCAATAAGGGTGAGCCAGACAAGGGCATTGAAATCCTCAAGGATGTCGTCAACAAGGCCCCGGAAATGAAGGCCGAGGCCGGCCTGTTTGTTGCCGAGGCACTGCGCAAGCAGGACAAGGCCGACGAGGCCCTCACCGTGCTCAAGTCGGTCATCGCCGACGGCGTGCGCAGCGCCGAGTCGATCCAAGCGGCGATGATGGCGGCCGACATCCACGTCGGCAAGGGCGAACTCGACGAGGCCGGCGCGCTGATGGAGAAGGTCAAGGGCTATGCCACCGGTGGCGACAACGTCGCCCAGATGAACAATATCTACCTGCGTCTGGGCGACCAGATGCTGCAGAAAAAGAGCTTCCGCGAGGCGCTCAGCGCCTACCAGATGGTGCGCCGCCAGGCCGAAATCAGCGGCCTTCAAAAAACGGTTATCGCAAAGATCGAACAGAGCCTCGCCAACCCGGGCAAGGGCCCGATTCGCGGTACCAAGGAGGAACTGGAGGAGAAGCTCAAGATCAACCGCGATCTGCTCCAGGAAATCGAGGCGCGCAGCGATTACGATGCCAGCCTCTACTACCGCCTCGGCCGCTGCTACTTTGAAATGGGACGCTTCTGGGAGTCCCTCCTGGCCTTTGATGTCATTGTTGAGGATTTTAAGGAATTCCCCCAGCGCGACCGCTGCGTGTTCGGCATGATCATCGCCAACGCCCAACTCAAACGGGTCAAGGCTGCACGCGAATTGTGCGAGCGCTACATCAACGACTTCCCCGAGGGCGAGGACCTCGGCACCGTCTCGGAAATGTTTGGCATGCTTGCCTACGAGAACGGCAACCTTGCGGACGCCGTCGACTCCTTCAACAAGGCCGAGGGTTTCCCCAAGGCCGACAAGGAGCGTTTGCGCTTCCTGCGCGGCAACGTGCTCTTTGAGATGCAGCGCTTTGAGGACGCGCGCACCACCTTTGAGCTGCTGGTCAGCGAGTTCCCCGAAACCGCCTACAAGGACGACGCCCTCTACCGCATCGCCCTCATCTACTTCTACCAGAACGATTCGATTAACACGACGAAGGCGCTCAATAGCTACATGAAGGAGAATCCGAAGGGGCAGTACATCGTTGATGCACGCTACCGCCTCGCCTTCATCAAGTTCCAAGGCCGAGAGGTCGACTCGGCCATGAAGGATTTGGAGCAGATCATCGCCGACGCGCCCAACGACCCAAACATCGGCCAAGTGCACAGCCTGCTCGGCGACGCCTACAACCAGAAGCAGGACTACGAGAAGGCGATCGAGCACTTCGCCCAGGCAGTCGCCAAGGCCAAGTCCGAGGACGTGCTGTCCTACGCAATGGACCAGGCTACCGACCTTTATGCCGGCCTGAACCAGTGGCAGCAGTTGGGTGACATGTGGCAGAAGTATCTGACCACCCACAAGGATAGCGAGGAACAGGAACTCAAGGCCGTTCTCTGGATCTCACGGGCCCGCGTCAAGGAGGGCAAGCAGGACGAGGCCAAGAAGCTTCTCGCCGATGCCATCCGTCCGAAGATCGCCAACGCCGCCAACGAGCAGGTCGAGGGCCTGATCCAGCAACTCATTTCCCTCACAGCGCCGAAGCGCCGCCGCTCGACCCCCGCCGCCGACGGCTCCACGCCCGCCGAGATCACTTTTGAACAAGTCGAAAAGGAACTTGAGCAGATGATCACACCGCAGGAAGCCTCGATGAATGGTACGGCGCAGATGCGCATCCTGTTTGCCAAGGCCTGGTTGGCCAAGGTCATGCGCGAGCCAGAGCGGGCCGAGAAGCTGTTCGCGGTCATCATCGAAGTGGCACGTCCCGAGGACCTCAGCCCGATGCTGCTGTCCACCGTCGGCGACAACGCCCGCCGCAAGGGCGACTTCGACAAGGCCGCAGGCTGCTACAACCGGCTCAACGAGTTCTTCAAGGACACCGAGTATGCCGATGGCGCCGCGGTCGGCTTGGCCGAGATCGCCTATGAGAAGGGCGAAAATGACAAGGCGCTCGAACTGTTTACCCAGGCGATTGAGGACTATGCTGCAAGCTCGCGCCTGCTCGACGCCACCCTCGGGAAGGCCAAAACACTGTTTCGCCTGAAGAAGTATCCTGAGGCCAAAAAGATCTACGAGGACATCGTCAACACCAAGGAATGGCGCGGCGAGGCCCATGCCGAATCGCTGCTCATGCAGGGCGAGATCGAGTTCGCCCAAAACCACTGGGGCGAGGCCATCCCCTTCTACCAGCGCGTCTTCATTGCCCACCAGAAGTGGAAGCCGCTCATGGCCAAGGCCTATCTACAGTGCGCCCGCGCCTTCCTGCAGTTCAACCGCCCCGCCGCCCCGCCGGAGCGCCAGTATGCCGACCGCGAGGCCGCCAAACTCACCCTCGTCGAAATGATCAAGCGCGACGACCTCAAGGAACTGCCTGAAATGAAGCAGGCCGAAATCGAACTCGGTAAACTCTGATGCCTTTTCCCGCCATGCCGCTGCGCCACCTGCTCACTCTCGCCGCCCTGCTCCTGTTTAGCCAGCCGGCCTCCGCCCAGATGCTGGTCCTCAAGGACGGCACCCAAATCAACCACACCGAGTTCACCGTCAAGGACGCAAAGGTGGTGCGCACCCTCACGATCGGTGACCAGACAGCCACCACGATCCTGCCTTTGACCAACATCGCCTCGATGGACTGGCCGGAACCGATCGAAATCTCTGACGCGCGCGCCCTGCTCGGTCAGGGTAAGCCGGACGAGGCCGTCGATATCATCAAAAAGGCCAAGGATTTTTTCGAGGTCTTCGAGAACATCAAAGGCACACCCTACCGCGAGGTCTTCTTCACCTATGTAGAGACGCTCAGCCAGGCCGGGAAGTTTGAGGAGACCATCAAGCTGATCCCGCAGCTGCGCACGGTTCAGCTCACCGACGAACAAAAGCTCAAGCTGCGTATCATCCAGCTCGACATCGACCGGCAGACTTCGACCGAGTACAGCTCGATCCTGGTTGAGGCGGAAAACATCCTGAAGGATACCAACGATTCCTCGATCCATGCTGCAATCTGGATGATCATCGCCGACATCCACCTGAAGAAGAAGGAACTGGACAAGGCGCTGATGGCCTACCTGCGCGTCCCGGTCTTCTACGGCACCCAGGTTCAGCGTGTCCCGGACGCCGAGATGAAGGCGGCACAGACGCTCGTGAAAATGAAGCGCTATGCGGATGCCCAGTCCATCTACACCCGCCTGATCGACACCTACAAGGGCTCCTCCATCGCTCAGGCCGCCGAAAAAGAGAAGGCCTCCATCAACGGCATGAAAAACGAGTCTGAAGCGGAAGAACCCACCACCGAAGCTGAGAAAAGCTGACCCCTTTCACACACACAACCTCAACATGAACCCTCCAATCCAGCCCTCCATGATCCACACTACCCTCCGCGGCTTCGCCCGCGTCTGCGCCCTCGCCCTGATCCTGTCCGGCAACCTGCTCTTCGTTGCGCCCGTCGGCGCCCAGGAGGCCGCCGCCGAGACGGCGGCCGCCGAACCCGTCAAAACCCACACACTCATGGATCGCTTCCACGAGGGCGGCTGGGTCATGTACCCGCTGACCCTGTGCTCGGTGGCCCTCGTCTGGCTCACCGTCGACCTTTGGATGCGCACCAGCCTGAAGAACATGGCCCCTCCTTCCCAGGTGGCGCAGACCCAGGACCTGTTCCGCGCCGGCGATTACGTCGGCGCCTACCAGTTCTGCAAGAACAACAACTCCTACTTCGCCGACGTCAGTCGCGTCGGGTTGAGCTTTGCCGGCGAGGGCCAAAATGCCACCGAGGAAGCCCTGTTCACCGAACTCGCCAAAGTCAATGCCACCATCCAAACCCGCATCAACTACCTCTCCGTGCTCGGTGTCTGCACGCCGATGATCGGTCTGGTCGGCACCGTCACCGGCATGATGAGCGCCTTCGCCACCCTCGGCACCAGTGGCGTGGGTGATCCCTCCAAGCTCGCCGGCGCCATCGGTGAGGTTCTCGTCGCCACCGCCTCCGGCCTCGCCGTCGCCGTGCCGGCCTTCATGTTCTTCTACTTCCTGCGCAATCGCCTGCAGGGATCAATCAACGGCTTGCAGGAAGTCGTTCACGCGCTCTTCCGCAAAATGCCCTACGAGCACCTCAAGGACGCCCACGTGGGCGAGGAGGAGTTCTACGCCGCCATCCCGAACTGGGTGGCCGGCGGAGAACCCGCCGCCGTGGCCGTTGCGGCCGCCTGATCCCATCACCCCGAACGGAAACCCCTGACCTGACACCCTTATGGCTGGAGGAGGCGGAAACGCGGAAAGCGGCGAGCCGGAATTTCAAATCGCCCCGATGATCGACGTGCTGCTGGTGCTGCTCATCTTCTTCATGAGCATCACCTCGGCGCAGGTCCTGCGCATCGACAAGGACATCAAGCTGCCGGTGGCTGCGGACGCCAAGAAGAAGGAGGACAAGAACCAGATGTTCGAAGCCGCCCTCAACATCCGCTGGATCCCCACCCAGCAGAAGTCCATCATCAAGCTCGACACTCAGGAACTCGAGAACGAGGAGATCGTCAACATCCTCACCGAGCGCAAGAACAACAATCCCACTTACCGGGCAATCATCCGCGCCGACCGCGACGTGCCGGCCGTGGAAATCCAGAAGGTCATGGCATTGATCGCCCAGTCGGGCATCGACGACATCTCCTTCTCCGCCCTCAACCAAAATTCCTGACCCATGGCCCACGCAAAACGCCACCGCAGCTTGGACGGGGAGGCCGTCAACCTCGGCTTCCAAATCGCTCCAATGATCGATGTTGTTTTCGTCATCATGCTCTTCTTCATGGTCATGGCCGGTGCGGTAAAGGTCGAGCGCGAGCTGAAAACCCAGTTGCCGGGGATGGGTACGCCCGCCCTCAGCGATGAATCCACCCCACCGGACGAGATCATGGTCACCGTGGAAGAGGACGGCATCGTCACTCTCAACGAAGAGGAGTTCGACGCCCCCGCCGACAAGGCCCTCCCCAACTTCACCGGCACCCTGATGCGTCTCAAGCAGGAAGCCGATAACCGCAGTGCCAAGGTCATGGTTACCATCCAGGCGGAGGAACAGGCGCGCTATGAACGCGTCATCGACGTCCTCAACGCCATGGCCAAGGCCCAGATCTCGAACGTCACGTTCACGGTCGGCGGCGAGGAATTCTAAGCCGCCGCCCCTTTCAAGTGTTTCCCTGAAGTCCTCTCCCCAGTCAAGCCCGTGCCGCGGCCGAGTGCCCTTCCCCGCCATGTCCCAACCGCCCTCCTCCGACGATCCCGGCGCGACGCAGCCGCTGCCACAGCGCCCCCTGCCGCCGCCGCCCGCCATTCAGGGCTTCGGTCCGCCCCCGGGGCAGACGAGCTCCGCCAACCTCGGTTATCCGGCCGCCAACCCGCTGGGTTACCCCATGCAGCCGGGCATGCCCCTGCCTTCCGCCCCAACGCCGGCGGA
>JAUREI010000207.1 GCA_030827515.1 Prosthecobacter sp.
AGTTCGAGGCCGAGCAGCTCGGCGGCCGACTCTCGGGTGACATCGTCATTCGTTGGCCCGAGCCCACCCGAGACGAGTACCACGTCGGCGCGTGCCGCGGCCTCGGCAATGGCCTCCTTCACCGCGCCCCCGTCGGGCACGATAGTCTGGCGGGCCACCTCCAGGCCGAGCGCCGCGAGCCGCTGGCCAATCCAGGCGGCGTTGGTGTTGATGACGTCGCCGAGGCAGAGTTCGGTGCCGGTGTTGACGAGTTCAATGCGCATCAGCCTGTGATCGCCGCCCAAGGGCCTTTTTCAAGAACCATCTGCGGCACGTAACCGCGCCAGCGCGGATCGCCAGTCTGGATCATCTGGCGGACGTTGGCACTCGTCTGGAACAGGCATTCCTCCAGGCCCTCGCGGATTTCATGGACACTGCCGGTGTCGAGCAGGTAGCGCAGCAGGTGGACCTGTTCGCGACTGATCCGCGCGTGGCTGGCCGTGCGGATCTGGCCGGTGAGGGGGTCGCCGGCGGGATAGACGTACAGCCGCACCTGATTGCGCAGCAGGCGTCCGAAAGCCTCCATCAGACCGCCCTCCAGATCCAGATACCAGCGCTCGTTGAACAGCTCCTCAAAGAGCGGCAGGCCGAGGATGATGCCGATCGGCTCGCGGGTGTGGCGGGCGAGGTAGGCGCTGAGACGGTGGAACTCCGCATACTTGGAGATCAGCACGTTTTTGCCGAGCGCCTGCAGGATGTCGGCACGGGCGAGGAAGTTGCCGTATTCAACCGTGCAATCCTCCATGCACAGCAGGTTGTGCATGGTGATCTCGAGGATCTCGACATGGCCCTCGGCCTCGGCGCCGAAGTCGGCGGCAAAGGCGGCGGCACCGCGCTCGATCATGTCGAGATTGACGCGGGTGATGGGATCAAAGCTGCCGCGGTTGAGCAGCACCGGCTTCTTGTAGAGCAGGTCCGAGGCTTGGCCGATCTGGCCGTCTGCCCCAAACAAGGCGGCATCGGCGAGGTCGCTGCGCACAAGTTCGAGGGCGACGATGCGGTCCTCAAACTCCGGGCCACTGAAGGCCGGGCCGCTGAAGTCGATGAGGTCGATCTCCAGGCGCTTGCGACGCAGGTCATCGAGCAGGCTTTTCAGGAAGGTGGTCAACTCGCCGCGGTAGTGGTAGGCGGCGTGCAGCAGGTTGACCCCAAGGATGCCCATGACCTCCGCCTGCAAATGATTGCTGTCGTCGAGCAGGCGGACATGCAGCTGGATGTCGTTCGGCGGCCCCATCGGCTCAGTCTGGAAGCGCAGCCCGAGCCAGCCGTGGCACTCCTCATGGGTGTCAAGCCAACCGCGTGCGCGCACCGTGTTGGCGAGGGCAAAAAAGGTGGTGTCGGCCCCGCGCTTCTCCTGCAGGCGCTGCTGGACGATCTGGAACTCGTGGTCGAGCATCGCCTGCATGCGCTGGCGCGAGACGTAGCGGGCGCTCTTGCCGTAGATCTCATCGCTGAAGGTCATGTCGTAGGCCGACATCGTCTTGGCGACCGTGCCGGAGGCACCCCCGGCGCGGAAAAACCAGTTGGCGATCTCCTGGCCGGCGCCGATTTCGGCGAAGGTGCCGTAAACGGAGCGATTCAGATTCAGCTTGAGCGCCTTTTCCAGCGTGCCAGGGCGGATCGGGGCGTCGTTCATGCGGCAAGGTATCACAGAAACGTCCGCCACCAACCAGAGGTTGCCGCCAAGGGCATCAGATTCCAGGCCGCGACAGAAATACTCGGAACCCGAGGATCCGCGAGGACCAGAGGCCGGGGCAATCAGCCTCAGGCCGGCCTCGATTTGTGATTGACGCAGGCCGGTCCCCGAGTCTTATTATAGGCTGTCGCCTGCCATCCCCCGGTTGGCGCCACAGATTCGGTGAGATGGCTGAGTGGTCGAAAGCACACCTTTGCTAAAGGTGCGTAGCCTTATCCGCTACCGAGGGTTCGAATCCCTCTCTCACCGCCACGCTCTCGCTGGTGGCATCATTCGCCCGGATGGCGCAAACGGGCCCTCCAGAATTAGATCCGGTCGAACCTTGACCTGATGACCTCGGCCCCCCTCCCTGCGACTCCACCCGCCTTTCTTACCACTTGCCGGTCATGCCGAGCGAGTAACTCGTGCCGGTCTTGGTGACGGCGAAAGGCAGTCCCCCCTCAAAGTAGCGTTCACGCGGCTGGTTGAGCAGGTTGCTGACGCGCAGGTTGAACGACCAGGTCTTGTTGATCTCCTTGGAGAAGGCGAGGTCCAGCGAGGTGAAGGGGCGCTGGTAGATGTCGGGCGTCAGGTTCGACTCGAACTGGCCGCCGACGGTGTAGAGCAACGGGCCGGTGACGTTGAGCAGGATGGCGCTGGTCAGGCCCCAGTCCTTGACCTCGTGGCTGAGGTTGACGTTGAAGGTGTAGTCGGGCTGACCCTGCAGGGGGCGGTCGAGCGACAAGCCGGCACGCTCACGAATCTCCTGGCTGTTCTGGCTGAGGGCAACCCGCGAGAAGACGAAGCCATAGTTGAAGCCGAGGCTGAATCCCTCCAGCGCCTCGATGAAGCGGCCGAGTTCCTTGTAGGCCTCGATCTCGAAGCCATAGACCGCGGCTCGTTCCTCGTTCTCGGCGGTGTTGAAGACGCCGAGATTGACGAACTCGATGGGTTTGCGGATCTGCTTGGCGAAGAGCGAAATGGCAAACTGGTCGCCGGGTGCCGGCGTCCACTCCCAGCGCAGGTCGTAGTTCATGATCGAGGACATCTCGAGGCCGGGGTTGCCGACGAAAAAGTTGCCGGTTTCCGGATCTCGCGAGAAGACCAGGGCGAGCTCCTTGAAGGTCGGACGTGCCACCGTGCGGCTGATTGACGAGCGCAGCGACATGTTGTCGGCGATCTCCCAGCGGTTTGACATCGACGGCAGCAGGTCAGTGCGGTTCAGCTCGAAGCTGTCGGACTTGCCGCTGGCAAAGTTGCTGCCGCCGTCGCCGACACGCTCGACAATGACCTGCATGCGCGTGGCCTCGACGCGAGCACCAACGGTTGTCTCCAGGCGGTCGCTCAGGTTAAAGGTGAAGGCGCCATGGGCGGCCGGGATCGTCTGGGTCGCCGTGTAGACTTCGCGCGCGGGGATGTTGAAGGCGCGGGCCAGGAAGAAGTTGTCGCGGACGAGTTCGCCCCCAAGGCCGTTCGGGTCGCGGGTCTGGTCGATGAGGTCAATGCCGCCCAGCAAATCGCCGAGGGTGAGCATGCGCCGGTCGTCCGGACTCGGGGGCAGGCGCAGCAGCGGCTCTCCCGGCGCAAGCCCGAGGAAGTCGGCGACCAGCTGGCCGTCGGGCAGGCCGACATACTCAAAGTTGTCGGTCTTGTAGTCACGGGTGCTGTGATCGAAGTTGCCGCCAAACTTGAACTTGGTGCCGGTGCCGCCGTCGCGCGCACCCTCGTCCAGAGGGATCTCGAAGTTGAGAGCGACGTTGTAGTTCGTGTCGTCGAGTCGGCGCCAGGTGCGCTCGAAGTCCGGAGGGGCCGGGTCGCCCGGGCCGACGTAGGCGTTGATGCTGGGATCGGTGCTGAAGGCGTAGTTGGCCTTGCGCAGGTCGGGCTGGTTCTGCGAGGACATGCTGTAGGCGACCAGCCAGTCCATCTTGATGTCGCTCGTGCCGGGCATGACATGCTCGCCGGTGAGCTGCAGGGTCTGCAGCCGACGCTCGGTGTAGAACATGAACTCGCGGAAGATCATCAGCTCCGGCAGATTGAGCGAGGGGCCAAAGGAGAAGATGGCGTCGTCCTGCGCGGAGAGGTTGGCGAACCAGGTGAGGCTGATGCGGTTCTCCGGGTCGAACTCGAGCGAGGCGCTGAGCAGGGCGCCGGCGAGCAGGTTCTCGGTGCCGCGCTGGAAGTCGAACTGCTGGGTCGGCTGGGCGACGCCGTTGCCGATGTTGGCGAAACCGCGCTCGCCGACCTCGGCGGTGAATTTTTTGCCGTAAGTGAAGCCGCCGATCAGGCCAAGGGTGCCGCCCATGAAATCGTCGAGCCGGGTGCCGCCGATGGCGCTGAAGCTGAAATCCATCGGCGCGTCCTTGTAGGTGGTGCCCATGGCACGGTTGCGCAGGGCGCGCGCGGCGGCGAGGGAGTTGGCCGAGAGACGCGCGGCCAGGGTGTCGGCCGGAGTCAGCGCGGGATCGTTGAAGGTGAGGGCGGCCGAGCTGTTGGGCAGGGCGTTGATGTCCTGCATGATCGACGGCATCTCGCGCGAACCGGCATCGCCCAGCAGGCCGGTGCCACCGCCCTGGTAGCTGAGGAAACGATTGCCCGTGGCCAGGGTGTTGTAGCCATAGGACATCGAGACATTGAGGAAGGGCTCCTTCGGCACCCGCTTGGTGACGATGTTGAGGTAGCCGCCGGTGGCCTCGCCCGGCATGGACGGGACGGCCGTCTTGGAACTGACCACCGTTTCAATGAGGCCGGTGGGGAAGATGTCGATGTTGACCGCGCGCTTGTCGGGATCCGAGCTGGGCAGACGGGCGCCGTTGAGCACGACGACATTGTAGCGGTCGCTGAGGCCGCGAACGACGACGTAGCGACTGTCGACCACCGCCGTGCTGGCCAGGCGCTTGAGGGCGCTGCCGATGTCGCCCGAGGAACCGGCGCTCTTCAACAGGGTCGGCGAAATCGCACTGGCAAAGGACTGCAGCGAGGCCCCGATGCTGAGAGGCGCGGCAGCCGCATCCTCGCTGATGAGTTCCTGGACCGTGAATTCCTCCAACTCGACGACCTCGGCGGTCATCTCCATCTCGACCTCGCGGATGCCGCCGGCGTTGACCACGACCCCGCTCTGGCTGGTGCGGATGTATCCCTCGGCGGCGGCGGAAAGACGATACACGCCGGGTTCCAGGTCATTGACGAAGAAGCGCCCCTCGGCGTCGGTGCGCACGCTTTGACCGCCGGGCTCAAGGGTGACTGCAACCTCGGGCACGCCGACATAGAAGTCCGCATCCCGGATGAGCCCGCGCAGGCCGCCGCGCAGGCCGTCCTGGGCCTGGAGCAGGCCCGCACAGAGGCAGACAAGGGCCATGCTGAGGCACCGCATCGAAAGCTGGATCCGCATCAGGTTCATGCACGCCTCGCCCGCTCAGTTGACCGCCGTCGCTCCACCCGCCAGCCCCGCCAGCAAACCCGCCGGCAACGGCCGCCCGGTGCGGGCCTGGCAGAGGCAGATTTCCACCGCGCCGGCCAGCGCGGTCCGCCGGTTGGGGTTGTTCCTGCAGGCATGCACCGCCTCGTCCAGCAGGGACTTCGCCCGCACGTCGTCACCAGCCTCGGCATGGGCCGCGGCAAGCCAGGCAAAGGCAAAGGGATGGTGCATGACCTCCATGCGCCGGGCATCCGCCTCAGCCTGCTCCAGCACGGGTTGCAGGTCCCCGGCGCGGCCTCGCAGGCGCCACAGGCGGGCAA
>JAUREI010000273.1 GCA_030827515.1 Prosthecobacter sp.
AGACGAGCCAAAATCCTCCGCCAAATTGCAGCCCCAGGATGCGCTGCATCTTGCCAAGTCGGCCAGCCTGTTGTCGGATGGGCGCATGAAACCCTCCCTTGCAGGACAGACGATCGGCTTTGTTGGACTCGGCCACATGGGCGCGCCGATGACGCGTCATCTCCTGGCCGCTGGCGCCGACCTCATCGTCTGGAATCGCAGCGACGCCGCGGTCGAGGCGGCGGTTGCGCTTGGCATGCGCCGTGCGGCGAGTCTCCCTGAACTGGCGTGCGCCGTCGGGGATGGCATCGTCTGCCTGAACCTGACCACGACGGAGGTCGTTGAGCAGATCGTGTTTGGCGAGGAGGGCCTGCAGCGCGGGCTCTCGTCGGAATCCCTGATCATCGATTTCGGTACGACCTCGGTGCCCGCCACCCAACGCTTTGCCGAGCGTCAGGCCTGGGTGGATGCGCCGGTTTCCGGGGGGCAGGTCGGAGCCGAGGCGGGCAACCTGACGATCATGGCTGGGGGAAGTGAGGCGAATTTTCAGTTGGCGCTGCCTGTGTTGCAGGCCGTGGGGGCACGCGTCACCCACCTCGGGGCTTCCGGGGCCGGCCAGGTGACCAAGCTCGCCAACCAGCTCATCGTTGCCCAGACGATCGACGCCGTCGCGCAGGCCTTGCGCCTCGCCGAGTTGGCCGGGGTCGATGCCGCCAAGGTGCGCGAGGCGCTGCTCGGCGGTTTTGCCGAAAGCCGCATCCTGCAGCTGCATGGCGACCGCATGGTGCGGCGCGACTTCGCGCCCGGCGGTCGCTCCACCCTGCAGCTCAAGGACGTGCGTCTGATCTGTGAGTTGGCCGAGTCGCTCGGCTTCGCCTCGCCCACCCTCGCCAACTGCCGCGCGCAGTGGGAGAGTTTTGTCCACGAGAGGGGCGGCGGCGAACTCGACCACTCGGGCCTGTTCACGATCTACGAGTGAGGCGCGTGCGCCTCAGGCGTGCATCACCTGGCCGCCGTCGACGTTGAGCGTCTGGCCGGTGATGTTGCGCGCCTGCGGCGAGGCGAGAAAGACCGCCAGGGCCGCGCATTCCTCCGCCGTCTGCCAGCGACCCAAGGGCGCGATCTTGCGGATCTTGTCCTCGGCCCAGGCCTCGTAATCCTGTCGCTCCGCCGCCGGCAGCCGCGCCTGCGAGGCCGCCCACACCGCCTGGTTGAGGGGCGTGCGCACCATGCCGGGGGCGAGGGCGTTGACGCGCACGCCGTGCGGCGCGAAGTCCTTGGCGGCGCACTGCATGAAGTTGATCAGGCCGGCCTTGGCGGCGCTGTAGGGCGGATCGGTCTGCGAGCCGATCTGGCCGGCGACCGAACTCAGCAGGAGCAGGCTGCCACGGCGTTCGATGAGCTGCGGCGCAAAGGCCTGGGCCGCGCGCACGGCACCGACGAGGTTGAGGTCGAGCACGCGCGCCCAGTCGCCGGGCTCGAGATTCCAGAAAGGGAAACCAAACTTGCCCGAACCGGCGCCGACCGCGTAGACCACGTGATCGACCGCACCGCACGAAGCCGCGAAGGCGCGCAGCACGGCGTCGTCGGCGACACTGCCCACCGTGATGTCGAGGCCTTCGGCACTGCGCAGGTCAAAGCCGCGCACCCGGCAGCCCTCGGCCAGAAAAGCCTCGGCAATCGCCCGGCCAATGCCACTCGCCGCGCCGATGACCACGGCGGTCTGTCCCTGAAGCTGCAGATCCATGCGGCAGGGTGGCATGGGAAGGGATGAGGGAAAAGGGAAAAGGGGAGGGGGGCGGAATGATGAATATCCAACAAGGAATGATGAACGCCCAAGGACCAGACCAAACTGGCAGGGCCCCGCTGCGTCGGGGCCGTGGCTGCAATAGCGAACCGAGAACCGCGAACCGTCAACTAGCGGCCCAACAGCCGCTCCAGTTCGGCGAACCGGATTTTGCCGAGGTCGCTGCGCGGCAGTTGAGGCAGGGAAACGACACGCTGCAATCGCAGCCAGGGGGGCTGCCCGGCGTGGAAGTGGTCGATCAGGCTTTGTTGGCCGGGTGGGTCGCCTTCGACGACGAGGACGAGCGCGGTCTCGGCGCGTGGATCGGAAAGGGCAAGCAACACGGGTGGTGTCGGCCAGCCGGCCTCGAGGGCGAGGGCGTCGAGTCGGGCCTGCAGCGGGGCGAGGTGGACGAGTTCGCCGAGGATCTTCACCCAGCCGGATTCGCGGCCCTGGAAGTGCAGCCAGGTGTGGCCTGCGCTCGTCTCCAGGCGCACGCGGTCGCGGGTGAGCAGGCCGGCCCCGGGATCAATCGGCTGCCACTGCCAGTTGCCCGCGTCATCGGTGATGACAAAACCGTCGGCAAGCGCCGGCCCGCGCAGGCGCAGTTGGCCGTCGGGTTCGGTGTTGACCTGCCAGTGCGGCAGCACCTGCAGAGCCTCGGAGCCGCCCGCCGGCCAAGGCTGGGTGGCGACCTGCGAGGCGGCTTCGGTCAGGCCGTAACTGAGAAACAGCGGCCAGCCAAGGGCGCGCGCGGCGGCAACGAGTTCCGGCGTCGTCGCACCGCCACCAACGATGACCGCGCGCAATCCGGCAGGGGCGCGCAGGCCGGCGCGCACCAGGTCGTGGACCTGCGTCGGCACCAGCGAGCTGAGGCTGTCGCCGCCCTCGGCAAAGCGCTGCGGATCCCACCGGCCTTCGTGGTGAGTCACCGGGCAGCCGGCGACGTGGGCGCGGGCGAGGATGGCGAAGCCGCCGACGTGATGCAGCGGCAGGGTCAGGCGCCAGCGGTCGCGGGCGGTGACCTGGAAGTGGGCGTTCACCGCTTCGGCGGAAATCAGGAAGGCC
>JAUREI010000291.1 GCA_030827515.1 Prosthecobacter sp.
CGGCTTCAACATCGACCCGCTCGTCCAGAAGAACATCACGCTGCAGGGCAGTTTCAGCCACAACTGGCCGGTCTGGGAACGCGTCATCGCCCTGCTCGCCTCCGGCCAGCTCGACGTGAAACCCATCATCGGCGGCGTCTGGCCCATCACCGAATGGCACGAGGCCTTCGAGAAAATGCACCGGGGCGAGGTCGTGAAGTCCGTGCTGCGGCCGGTGTGAGGCTCTCGCCCCTCACTCCAGACCGTCCTCCTGAAGCTCGCGCAAAACCCGGCCGCTGAGGGGCAGGCTGGGATGCAGTCCCATCAGGCGCTTGGCGTCGCTGCCCAGCCGGAAGACCGCCTGCCAGTTGATCGCGAATTCCGGGAAGGTTCGCTTCATCGTTTCAACCTGGCGCCAGTTGTCCAGCACCCGGGCCTTGGCGGCGGGATCCCGATCCGTCTCGAGCTTCTGCATCCAGGCGCGGGTGTCGACCACCAGCTTGGTGAAGTCGAGGCCGCACTGGACAAAGTGCAGGCGGCGACGGAAGACGAAGTCCGCGTCCGTCAGCCGGGCCTCGGCGGCGGCGAGATGGGTCTGGGCCTGCGCCAGGAGTTCGGGCGTGTATTTCTTCGGCAGCAGGAAGGCGCGCTGGCGACTGGGTTCCTCCGCGACGAATTCCATGCGTGTCCGCTCCAGCAGGTTCCAGTAGGCCTTCACCTCTGCCGCCGCGGGACCAAAACCGCGCTGGTAATAGTCGTCCATCAGGGCGGCGACATCCTCCTGCGGATTCCAGGCCAGATGGGCGAGGGCATAGTAGTGCGGTCCCTGGGTGGCCCAGTGCAGCCAGAAGAGATCGAAGAACAGGCCGATGCCGCCGTGCTGGGCCACGAAGCGGAAGTCCTCGCCCGCCTGGGTCATCGCCACGTCGGGCATGCCCCAGCTCAGGCCGGCCTGGCTGCCAAGATTGGGACGCCACATGAGGTGCTTCGCCTTGGCCGCCCAGGCGGCGTGCTGGGCCATCGGCAGCTCGCGGGAAGCCGGCGAGCGCATGGAAAAATTGGCGACGCTGGAGATAAGGACGTTGTCGTCCGGCGTCACGCCAATCGGCGGGTTGCGCGCGAGGCCGTAGGCGTTGAGCAGCACATGGAGTTCGCGGTCCGGAAAGCGCTCGCGCAGCATGCGGGCGAGGGTGTTGGCAAAGCGAACATCGCGATCCGTTTGTGACACCCCCTGAAACTTGACACCGCCGGCAAAAGTCCATTCCACCTTCTCACCGTCCGGATGATCCCAGGCCAGGCAGTTGGCGCAGGTGCAGTGGCCGCTCGTGTAGCCGTCGTTGGGTGAGACGTTGATCACGCGCAGAAGGGGGTCGGCACGCAGCCTCTCGGTGGTTTCCTCGAGCCACTGCCGCCAGACGGCGGGGTTCGAGGCACAGAGTTTCGTGTAGCGCGGGCTGAACGGCGAGGGCTTGCGCGTGCCGTCCGGTGCCGCGGCAAAATAGTCCGGATGCGCCGCGCCATACCGCTCCCACCAGTCGCCAAAGCCGTGGCCGCCATCCACGTCCATGGAATCCAGTTGCACGCGCTGGAAGCGCGCCCACAGCTCATCCGGCCCCTCCTTGTTGTCGCCGAGCGACAGCTTCACCAGCAGGCCGGAGCGTGCCCGGATCTGCGGGTGATACCGCGTTTCACCCACCGCCACGGCAATTCGATCGCGCTGCGACACGTCCTCCTCGCCCGGCCACAACCAGCGCACGCCCAAAGGACCCCGCAGGAAGCTGTACACGGCGTTGGCGGTGCCATACTCCTGCTGCACGGCGGTCTTCGTGCTGAGTCGGCCCTTCTGTTCCGTGTGCCGTGGATCCCAGCGGTCGCGCCCGGCAATGACCAGGTGCTTTTCCGTTGCCAGGATCAGGGTCTCCTCGGGGTGGTCGAAGGCGAGCCTCACCCCCGGCAGCACTCGCTCCAGCAGGGGCTGAACGCCAATCCAGACCGCCCGCTCCGGCACGGTTTCGGGAGCGCCCTCCAGGAGGATCGGCGTTCGACCGCAGATCTTGCCGACGTAATCCGCGAGCTGCCGCGCCGCCTCACGCGTTCGCTGGGGCGCACCCTCGGCGACCACCAGCGGGGCCGGATCCAGGCCGGGGGCGACCCAGACAAATTCGGTCGCCAGACCGGGCTGCAGGGCCAGAACAACACCGAAGAGGGACAGGGACAACCGCATGCCCGTGTCAACGCCGGCAGACCGGTTTCCTATCCTCAACCCTGCCCTCGATCCGCTTGCAGGCGCGCGCTTTTGGCCTGACGGATGGCGCATGATCCGCTGCCTTCTGCTTCTCTGCCTTTCCCTCGCCGCCGCGCAGGCCCAGCCGCGCGCCCGTGAGTATCGCGACCTCACCAATCTGGAGGGCAAGACCCTC
>JAUREI010000047.1 GCA_030827515.1 Prosthecobacter sp.
CGAACTGATCGAGGACGGCGAGTTGTGGATGGAGATGATCCGCGACCGCAACCGCAGCAAGCGCGTCTAGGACGACGGCACGGTCCAGGCAATCGTGGAGACCATCACCGATCCATAATTTCCGGCCTTCGAGCAGCTTGCCGAGCGGATGATTCGACTCGCCGTGAAGGAGGACGCATGAACCACGAGCTGCCAGAGCGGGTGATCGAGCAGATTCGAAGCGTGCTGGCCCGGCATCCCGAGGTTGAAAAGGCCATTCTCTACGGGTCGCGCGTCAAGCGCACGCATCGCCGCGGTTCCGACATTGACCTGTCCCTGAAGGGCCGTCGGCTGAACGATCGCCTGCTCACCCGCATCGCCACGGAGCTGGACGACCTGCTGCTGCCCTGGCAGATCGACCTCTGTCACTTCGACCGTCTGACGCACGTGGAATTGATCGCCCACATCCACCGCGTCGGCGAGGTGTGGTACCGGCGCAGGCCAGCCGCCGCCCGGAGGCGTCAGGGTAGCTTTGCCAGAGCGGCGGAAACGTTGTCGACGCTGAGCAGTTCGGGCAGGATGACCGGCTCGTTCTGACCCGGCAGGTAGAGCACATTGACCGGCACGGCGGCCTTGCCGAGGGCGGACAGCGCCTCGGTGATGCGCGGATCCTCGTTGGTCCAATCGGCCCTGAGCAGCACAACCTTCTTCGCTTCGATGAACTTCTGCAGGCCGGCGTCCTTGTACACCCGCTTGTTGACCTGACAGGTCAGACACCATTTCGCGGTGAAGTCGATGTAGACCGCCTGGCCCGCCGCGCGCAGTTCGGCGACCTTTTCCGGCGACCAGGCTTCCCAGGTCAGGCCGTTTTCCGTGTGGCTTCCGGCCGGTCCGGGCGCGCCTTTTTCGACCTGGGGCCAACCCAGGGCGAGTCCGCCGGCCACGGCCACCAGCGCCAGCACCACCGCGATGCGTCGGGTGCGCGCCGGCTTGTGCGGCAGCGACCAGCGTCCGTAGATCCAGCAGCCGAGGGCGACCACGACCAGGCCGAGCAGGGTGAAGAGCAGAGGCTGACCCTCGACCATGCCGGTGAGCACCCAGAGAAGGAAGGCAACCGTGCCAAAGAGCAGGAAGGACATGCCCTGCTTGAAACTCTCCATCCAGGCCCCCGGGCGCGGCAACTTGGCGACCAGGCCGGGCACGAGCGACAGCAGCAGGAAGGGGCTGGCCAGGCCGAGACCGATGGAGGAGAACATCAGCAGGGCCTGCAGGGCCGGCAGGGTGACGGCGAAACCCAGCGCCGGGCCGAGGAAAGGCGCCGAGCAGGGGGTGGCAACGACGGTGGCGAGCAGGCCGGAGAAGAAGGAACCGGACAAGCCC
This sequence comes from Prosthecobacter sp., assembly GCA_030827515.1. Lineage (GTDB taxonomy): Bacteria > Verrucomicrobiota > Verrucomicrobiia > Verrucomicrobiales > Verrucomicrobiaceae > Prosthecobacter. Next base: position 1,360 of record JAUREI010000047.1, read on the forward strand.
TGCTTGGCCTGAAGATCTGCCCCAACCCCGACCGCCGAGGCCCCAATTTCGAAGAGGCCGGCCATGTTGAGGGCAAAAACCAGGAAGAAAGCGGCGAGTCCAAACACGAAGTCGGGCGACTGCAACTGGAAGCCCCAGGCCTTGCCGAGCGACACGACCAGACCCCCAAGCGCCCAGAAGCAGAGCAGAATGCCAAACGTGTAGGCCAGGCCATGCAGGAGCACGCGGCGGCGATCCTCGCCGGCCTGCTGGACGACACTCATGATCTTGATGCCGAGCACCGGGAACACACAGGGCATGACGTTGAGGATGAGTCCGCCAATGAAGGCAAACAGCAGATAGACGCCAAAGGAATGGGCCGGTTGATCGGAGGGAGCCGCCTGGGCATCCTCCTCCGTCTTGCCCGCCTCACCCGGTGCTGCGGCAAACACCTCCGCCGCCGCGGGATCGGGTTCGGCCGTCGCACCCAAGGTCAAAGTCAAACGCGCCTCGGTCTTCGCCGGCATGCAATTCTGGGGATCGCAGGCGAGGGCGTCGACCTTGACGATGAGTTCAGCCGTGTCGCCCGCCTTGCCGGCCGGGCTGATGCGTGCCGGCAGATACACGGTGCCGTCATAGCCCTCACTCGTCTTGCCATCGGTGGACGGCACCTGATGGGTGGGCGGCCAGGGCAATTCCTCCACTGTCCAGCCCTCGGGCAGGATCCACTTCAGCGAGGTGGGTTTGCCAACCACCTCCGGGGGCAGGACCTTGCCGTAAGTGTGCCAGCCGGGTTCATGATCGAGCCGCACCGCCACCCGGAACGGCTGCCCCGGCACCGCCTGCTTCACCTCAGCGACCAGTTCGGCCTTCACCTTGGGTGCCGCCCCGGAGAAACTGAGCTGGGCGGCGGCGGGCGCGACGCACGAAAGCGCTAGGGACAGCAGGAGCAGGGCCGGATGTTTCATGGAGGTTGATACGAGACACCAAGGCGCCCGCTATTCCAGAGACAATGTGCTCCGGGAACCGTTCGATGCGACGGAATGCTGATTTAGATCGCAAATCTGGAGTGGCTCCGCCCGATGTTGAGCGGTGCGCCGGCCTCACAGGGAATTTCCACGCGCTGGCTTGCGCGCCGGCCGCGTATCTTCAAGTTCCCTCCCCCCATGCCGAAAAAGCCCGCCGCCAAGTCCCCCGCCCCCGTCGATGCCATCCAGATCCGCGGCGCCCGGCAAAACAACCTGCGCGGCTTCGATCTCGACCTGCCGCTCGGCAAGCTTTGCGTGGTTACCGGCCCAAGCGGTTCCGGCAAGTCCTCGCTCGCCTTCGACACGATCTACGCGGAGGGCCAGCGCCGCTACGTGGAAACCTTTTCACCCTACACGCGCCAGTTTTTCGAGCGCATGGACAAGCCGAAGGTCGATGCCATCCATGGCATCCCGCCCGCGATTGCCATCGAGCAGGTCAATTCCATGCGCTCGACCCGCAGCACGGTCGGCACGATCACGGAAATCAACGACTACCTGAAGCTGCTCTTCCCGCGACTCGCCGAAGCCGCCTGTCCAAACTGCGGAAGGCCGGTGCGACCCGAGACCGCCGAAAGCATCGTTCAGGCTCTGCTGCAGGAACCTGCGGGTCAGCGGGCGCTGATCGGCTTCCACGTGCCGGTGCCAGTGGGCACCCTGGCCGAAGATTTCTTTCCCTTCCTGCAAAGCCAGGGCTACCTGCGCGTGCGTCTTTACGGCGAACTGGTGCGCACCGATGAACCCTCCGGCCTCGGCGGCAAAAAACTGCCGGCCCAGGTCTTCGTCGTCCAGGACCGCATCACCCTTGAACCCGGCCAGCGCACCCGCCTGACCGAGGCCGTGGAAGCCGCTCTCCGCCTCGGCAGGGGCGAAATTGCGGCAGTGCTGGATGCCAGTGGTGAACTCCGCCAGTTCTCGACCGACTGGCGCTGCGCCGACTGCGACCTGAAGTTGCCGGCACCGACTCCGGGCCTGTTCAGCTTCAACAGCCCCATCGGTGCCTGTCCGGCCTGCAAGGGTTTCGGCCGCACGCTTGGCCTCGACATCCGCAAGGCCATGCCCGACGAGGGCCTGAGCATCCGCGAGGGCCTCGTCCGCGCCTTCGCCGGCAGCACCTACAGCGAAAGCCAGGAGGACCTCGAGCGCGCGGCGCGCAAGCGCGGTGTCGATCTCGACACGCCCTTCCTCGACCTGCCGGCCGCCCAGCAGCGCTGGATCATTGAGGGCGAGGACCCGGATCCGGAAAAGGCCTGGAAGCGCGGGCAGTGGTATGGCGTGCGCGGCTTCTTTAAATGGCTCGAAGCACGCGCCTACAAGATGCACGTGCGCATCTTCCTGAGTCGATTTCGCGCCTACACGACCTGCGCCGAGTGCAACGGCGGTCGCCTGAAGCCCGAGGCGGGTGCGTTCCGCGTCGCCGGCCTCAGCCTGGCGGATCTCTGGAATCTGCCGGTCACCGAGTTGCTGCCCTTCGTGCAAGACCTCGCCCCGGCCGCCGCCGATCATGCCGCGGTGCTGTTGCGCGACGAGATCACCGCGCGCCTCAGCTACCTTGAGCGCGCCGGTCTTGGCTACCTGCACCTCGACCGTCAAACACGCACGCTCAGCGGCGGCGAACTGCAGCGGGTCAATCTCACCACCTGCCTGGGTGCCTCGCTGGTGAACACGCTCTTCGTCCTCGACGAACCCAGCATCGGCCTGCACCCGCGCGACATTGGCCGACTCATCGGCGTCATGGAAGGTCTGCGCGACAAGGGCAACACGCTGCTCGTTGTCGAGCACGAGGAGGCGGTCATGCGCGCCGCCGATCACGTGGTCGAGATCGGCCCCGGCCGCGGCGACCAGGGTGGCCGTCTCGTCTATTCAGGACCGCTTGCCGGACTTGCCAGGGCGAAGGACTCCCTCACCTCGGATTATCTCACCGGTCGCAAGAACCTCCCGCTGCCCGACCACCGCCGGCCGGTCAACTTCGGCGATGCCTCCGCCGCAGCTCCCAAGGTGAAGAAGGGGCGGAGCCAAAAACAGGCGAAGGACCCGGCCGGCACGCCCGTGCTGCGCGTGCGCGGCGCCCGCCAGAACAACCTGCAGAACCTCGACGTCGAACTGCCGCTCGGGGTCTTCTGCTGCCTCACCGGCGTTTCCGGCTCCGGCAAAAGCACCCTGATCCACGAGGTGCTCTATCGCAACCTGCAGCGCCTGCGCGGTGAATCCTGCGAGGATGAACCGGGGCGCGTGCGTGCCATCACCGGCCACGAACAACTGCGCGAGGTGGTGCTGGTCGATCAATCACCGCTGGCGCGCACGCCGCGCAGCACGCCCGCCGTCTACGTCGGCGCCTTCGACGGCCTGCGCACGCTCTTTGCCGACAGCGATGACGGCCGCGCGCTCGGCATCACGCCGGGCTTCTTTTCCTTCAACTCCGGCGAGGGCCGCTGCGAGCGCTGCGGCGGCACGGGCTACGAGAAGATCGAGATGCAGTTTCTCAGCGATCTCTTCGTCACCTGTCCGGAATGCGAGGGCCGGCGCTACCAACCGCACGCGCTGAAGATCCGCCTCGCCGGCAAGTCGATTCACGACGTGCTTGAAATGACCCTGGATGAGACCGTGGCCTGGTGCCGCGTCTCGGCCACCGACGCCCCCAAGGCGCAGGCGAAGCGCTTTCACGCGGTCGCCGACGCCCTCGCCGTGCTCAGCGAGGCCGGTCTCGGTTACCTGCGGGTCGGCCAACCCCTCAACACCCTCTCGGGTGGCGAGGCGCAGCGTCTGAAACTCGTCGGCCACCTGCTCAACGCACCCGCCTCCGGCGGCGCGGGCACCGACCTCCTGCTGCTCGATGAACCCACCACCGGCCTGCACTTTGACGACATCGCCCTGCTTCTGAAGCTGCTGCAGCGCCTCGTCGACGGCGGCGCCAGTCTCATCGTCATCGAACACAACCTCGACGTCATCCAGTGCGCCGACTGGGTGCTCGATCTCGGTCCCGAGGCCGGGGCCGGTGGCGGCCGTCTGGTCTTCGCCGGCACGCCCGAGGACCTGGCTCGCTGCCCGGATTCATGGACCGGCCGTCACCTTGCCGACAAGTTTGCCTCGCGCGGTGCGCCGGTCGCCCTGCGCGAATCCGCCGTCCCCTATGGGAGTTCCACGGCCCGCCCGGCCAATGCCATCACGATCCGCGGCGCGCGCGAGCACAACCTGAAGAACCTCTCCCTCGACATTCCGCGCGACGAGTTCGTCGTGGTCACCGGCCTGAGCGGCTCGGGCAAGTCCTCGCTCGTCTTCGACCTCGTCTTCGCCGAGGGCCAGCGCCGCTTCCTCGACAGCATGTCGGTGTATGCGCGCAGCTTCGTCGAACAGATGGAGAAGCCCGACGTCGACCTCATCACCGGGGTGCCTCCGACAGTGGCGATCGAGCAGCGCATCTCGCGCGGCGGCGGCAAGAGCACGGTGGCGACGGTCACCGAGACCTGGCACTTCCTGCGCCTGCTGTTCGCCAAGCTCGGCACCCAGTTCTGCCCGCGCTGCGACGTGCCGGTGCAGAAGCAGAGCGTCAGCGCCATCACCACCGCCATCGCGGCGCGACTGAAGAAAGGCCCGGTCAAGCTGCTGGCGCCGCTCGTCAAGGCGCGCAAGGGTTTCCACACCGAGGTCGCCGAGGCGGCGCGCAAGCAGGGCATTGCGACCCTGCTGGTCGACGGCGAATTCCGCGCCACCGAAGGCTTCAAAAAACTCGCGCGATTCAAGGAACACAACATTGACGCGGTGGTCGCCGAACTCGCCAAGAACACGTCCGAAGTCGAGCTGCGCCCCTTCCTGGAAAAGGCCCTCAAGCTCGGCAAGGGCACGGTCAAGTTGCTCGCTCCCGGCGAAGCGGCGCGTGTGCTGAGCACGGAAATGAGCTGCCCGCAGTGCGAGCTCTCGTTCGAGGAACTCGACCCTCGCCTTTTCTCGTTCAACAGCCCGCATGGCTGGTGCCCGTCCTGCCGCGGCTTCGGTTTCGAAGTCGCCGAACACGGTGCCACACCGCACCGCGGCGACATGTCGAAGCTTGAGGCCGAACTCGAGGAGGAGCGCCGACTCGCGCGCAGCGAGGACGACGAGGCGGAGGGTGAGCGCCGCGTCTGTTCGGTCTGCACCGGCACCCGCCTGAACGCCACCGCCCGCGCGGTGCGCCTCCAGGGCCAGCGCATCCAGGAGATCAACGGCCTCGCCGCCGGCGATGCCGCCGCCCGCCTTGCCCGCCTGAAGTTCGACGGCACCGAAGCGGTGATTGCCCGCGACATCCTGCAGGAGATTGGCCAGCGCCTGCACTTCATGGGCGAGGTCGGCCTCGGCTACCTGCAACTCGATCGCAGTGCCGACACTCTCAGCGGCGGCGAAGCCCAGCGCATCCGTCTTGCCGCCCAACTCGGTTCGAACCTGCGGGGTGTGCTGTATGTGCTCGATGAACCCACCATCGGCCTGCACCCGCGCGACAACGTCCGCCTGCTCGACACCCTCACCGCGCTGCGCGACAAGGGCAATTCCCTGCTCGTCGTCGAACACGACGACGACACCATGCGCCGGGCCGACACGATCATCGACCTCGGCCCCGGGGCCGGCCGCTTTGGCGGCGAGGTGGTCGCGCGCGGCGACCTCAAGCACCTGCTCAAGAACGAGCGCAGCGTCACCGGCCGCAGCCTGCGCGAGCCGATGAAACACCCCCTGCGCGGCAAGCGCCGGCCGCTGCCTTCCCTGAAGAAGAGCGAGGCCTGGCTGATCATCGAGGGTGCCAGCGCCAACAACCTCCGGAACATTGACGTCCGTGTGCCGGCCGGTCGCCTGACCGTCATCACCGGCGTCAGCGGCAGCGGCAAGAGCACCCTGCTTCACCAGGTGCTGCATCCGGCGGTGAAAGCCGCGATGGGTCGCAAGGGCGCGCTGAAATCCGCCGGCCAGCCCTGGAAAGCTGTTCGTGGCGCCGGCCAGTTCGCCTCGGTCTACGAGGTCGACCAGTCGCCCATCGGCAAAACCTCACGCTCCTGCCCGGCCACCTACGTCGGCCTGATGGACGAGGTCCGCAAGCTCTTCGCCCAACTGCCCGCCGCGCGTGCGCGCGGCTACGACGCGGGCCGCTTCTCCTTCAACACCGAAGGCGGCCGCTGCGAAGCCTGCGGCGGCAACGGCGTGGTCAAGGTCGAGATGAACTTCCTGCCCTCGACCCGCGTCCACTGCGAGACCTGCCAGGGCCTGCGCTACAACCGCGCCACCCTCGAGATCGAGTTCAACGGCAAACACATCGGCGACGTCCTGCGCCTGAGCATCGCCGAGGCCGCCGAGTTCTTTGCCGACCAACCCCGCCTTGCGCGCCCGCTGCAACTGCTTGCCGACACCGGCCTCGGCTACCTGCAGCTCGGCCAGCCCAGCCCAACCCTCAGCGGCGGCGAGGCCCAGCGCCTCAAGCTCGTCAGCGAACTCAGTGGCGGCATCAGCCGCAGCGCCACCGAAAAGCTGCGAGGCCTGAGCAATCCAAAGAAAAACCTCTACCTCATCGAGGAACCCACCATCGGCCTGCACACCGCCGACGTCGCCCGCCTGCTCGACATCCTGCACCGCCTCGTCGACGACGGCCACACGGTCGTCGTCATCGAGCATCACCCCGACCTCTTCGCCGAGGCCGACTACCTCATCGACATCGGCCCCGAAGCCGGCGCCGAAGGCGGTCGCCTTGTCGCGGCCGGCACCCCGGAACAGGTCGCCAGGCACAAGACCAGCCGCACCGCGCCGTTTTTGCGGGGGATGCTGGGGTGAGATGGTCTCACGCCAAGGCGCCTAGACGCGAAGGGCGGAGGATAAACCAGACTTGTGGCGTGTTGATCCCTGTGTTCCGCGCCAGCCGCACGACACGACTGGAAGCCCGGGAGCGCACTTGCATGCCGGTTCAGTGGGCCGTCGCTTGGCCAGTGCCGCCTTCGCGACGGCGTGCCAATCGATACTCGCAGTGCCCCTTCTCCGCGTTCATAAAGAAGACCCGCTTTGCGTCTTCATCCTGATAGGCATGCAGCCAGTAGCCGCGCTCCAGAACCGGCCACCATTCCAAAGCGAGTGATCTTCGGCACAGTCGCGCTCCGTCAGACCTGGACGCTCGGCATCCTTGGGATGCATGCCGCAAGCCCGTTGGGCTTGCCTGACGTCTCTCCGTTCTTGGCTCAGCGCTCCTTCCCCTCAGGAACAGCGCCCCATCAGCGGTGAATCACCCCCTCCCACCAACCCGCTTCCTCCTTTCGCGCATTCCGCAGGCCGGCTTTTTCTCTCTTCATTGAGACCGCAACCGCGCGACGGTCCATGGGTTGAACGCGGGCATGAAAGCCCTGCTGCCCCTGCTCGTCCTCGCCACTTCCCTGACGGCCGCCGACTGGCCGCGCTTTCTCGGACCGGAGGGCGCGGCGGTTTCGGACACGGCACAGGTGCCTCTGACCTGGTCGGACACGGAGAACCTGCGCTGGAAGATCGAAACACCCGGTCCCGGTTCTTCGAGTCCGATCGTCAAGGGCGACAAGATTTTCCTCACCTGCTGGTCGGGTTACGGCGATCAGGAAGGCGCCAACGATCCGACGAAGCTGAAGCGTCACCTGCTCTGCTACGAACTGGCCACCGGCAAGAAGCTCTGGGAGCAGGTCGTGCCCTCGAAGGCCGAGGAGGATCCCTGGCAGGGCTTCCTGACCGAGCACGGCTACGCCACGCACACCCCGGTGGCCGATGACGAGCGTGTCTATGTCTTCTTCGGCAAGACCGGTGCACTCGCCTTTGATCACGACGGCAAGCAGCTCTGGCACACCCCGCTTGGCACCGAATCCGGCCGCAACCGCTGGGGCTCCGGCGCCAGCCCGATCCTGTGGGGCGACCTGGTCATCATCAATGCCGCCGACGAAAGCCGCGCGCTGGTGGCCCTCGACAAGAAGACCGGCCAACAGGTCTGGAAGGCCGATGGCGATGCGATCGGCATGGCCTACGGCACGCCTTCGATCATCAGCACGGACGACCGCACCGATCTCGTGTACGCCCTCGCCGAGGAAGTCTGGGGCCTGAATCCCGAGACTGGCAAGCTGCGCTGGTATGCCAACCACAAGCTGCCCGGCAATGTCTCGCCGGGCATCGTCACCGATGGCCGAATCGCCTACCTCTTCGGCGGTTACCCGACCCAGGGCAGCGTCGCCGTCAAACTCGGGGGCAAGGGCGATGTCACCGCCAGCCACATCGTCTGGTCGACCAACTCGAGCAGCTACGTGCCAACCCCCCTGCTGTATCAGGGGCGCCTGCATGTGGTCAACGACGCCGGCTTCGCCCTTTGCCTCGATGCCGCCACCGGCAGGGAGATTTACCGGGAGCGCGTCATCGACAGCGGCGGAGGTCGCGGTCGCGGCAAACCCTTCTATGCCTCCACCGTGCGCATCGGAGACCATCTCTACTGTGTCTCGCGCCGTGGTGGCACCTATGTGCTGGCAGCCGGCGCCGACTTCCAGAAACTTGCCCACAACGTCTTCGCCTCCGACGATTCCCAGTTCCATGGCACCCCGGCCATCCTGACCGATGGACTGCTGCTGCGCAGCGACAAGGCGCTGTATCGCGTTGGGAAGTAGGGCACAACCCATTCGGATCTCAGATTCGAATTTCAGAGGCGGGGTGATGGATGGGCTTGCAATCCACAGATTCATACCTTTTCCTAGGTGTATTGCTGAATAATTCACCCCCAAGCCTGGACAGCCGGGATCCTGGCCAGGATTTCCAGGCTCTGACCCGCCGCTGGTTCAACCGCCTCAAACACTCCCCCACCCTGCGTCGGCGGGTGCTGGGCTGGCAAGTGGCCATGGACCGGTTGCACCGCCCCCAACTCTGGGGCCGGCCGTTGAGTCGTGCGGAGCTGGGGTTCACCGGAGAATGCCTGGCGGCAAAGTGGTTGCGGGAGCGGGGGCGCTCGATCCTGTATCGCAACTATCGCGGTGCCCATCGGGGCGAGGTGGATCTGGTGGCCCGCCACGGCAAGGTGCTGACCTTTATTGAGGTGAAAACCCGCAGCAGCACGGCGTTTGGTCGTCCAGCCGATGCCGTGACACCGGACAAGCAACGCCTCATCCAGCGTGGGGCGCTCGACTGGCTGCGACAACTTGGCCAACCGCGCCTGCGCTTCCGTTTTGACATTGTCGAGGTCTGGCTGATGCCCGATGAACTGCCGCGTGTGAACGTCATCGAAAATGCCTTCACCCTGCCCGAGCGCTCGACCGCCGGTCGCTGAGATCACAGCCAGGGCAGAGCGACCAGTGGGAGCAGCAGGGCAAGATCGGCCAGCACCCGGAAGGCATCGGCTTCAAGCCGCTGACCGAAGCGCCAGAGCAGCAGGTGCAGAACCTGACCGGTGCCGGCGAGCAGCGCCAGCTTGAACGGTGGACGAATCTCGCCCCCCAGGTCCACGATCCCGAGGCCGAGCGTGAGCAGCAGGGCGAGCCCGAGATGCGCCACCTGACTGCGGCGCCGGTCCGGTGGTTCCTCGATCTGGACAATGACGCCAAGGTTGGCGGTGAACAGGAAACTGAGCACCAGCATCTCCAGCCAGACGGAGGCGTCACCGGGATTGAGAAAACGCTCCGGGGCCGTGCAACCGAGGGCGAACAACACCCCCGCGGCGGTCTCCTTGCGCAGCAGGTTCTGCAAACGGTCGAGCAGGTCCGTGCGCAGGCCAAGAAGGCCGAGGGAGACGACCACGACGTTGCCCGCCAACGCCAGGGCCGGCCGGAGGGAGAGTGCGTTCCAGAGCAGCAGCAGCAACATCAGTCCGCCCAGCATCAAACGGCGCCGTATCGCCAGATCCGCGCTCGAATACAGCACGAGGTAGGTGGCCATCAGCGGCGACAGCAGCAGGGCTTCAACCACCAACCCCGAAGGCAGCACAACGAGGGCGAGCCAGACGGACACCGCCACGGCCGGCAAAAGGCCGCCCAGAACCAGCGCCCCGTGCCAGTCGCGGTAAAAGCGATGGCGATCATCGAGTTCGACCACGGGCACACCGCAGGTGTCGAGCAGTCGGTCGGCGACGTAAATGATCCAGACCACCAGAGCCAGACCCAACAGCACGCCGTTCGGCAGCCACATGCCCTGCAGATGGGCAAGCGCCCAGGTCCAGCCAACCGCCACCGCCGGCGCCTCCAGGCTGAGCAGGTGCGGCCAGAGCCAGGGCCGGTTCAGACGGGGACGATCGCTTGCCACGGGTCACCAGTGGAACGCCGGAGAGCCGGGTCAACCGCACATCAGCGCGGCGGCAGGACTTCCGGCGTGAGCCCATACTGCTGCTGCCACCAACGGAGACGTTCGGCATCGCTCGGTTCCGGTCCTAGTCCCCGCTGAGTCCAGGTGCGCTGGTAGTCCTTGCGCTTCGCCGCCTGGATTTCCGCCAGCGACGGTTCGGTGTCCGGGTCCGGCAGGGCGCCGCGATCCCCGGAGGCGGCAATCCATTGTTCCAGCGTGCCGGCCAGTTCCGTGGCCCGCGCCGGTTCTGCGGCGGCGAGGTTGTCGAGACCGAGCGGATCGCTCCGCAGGTCGAAGAGTTCCACCGAGGGACGCGAGTCCACCAGAAAACGCGCCTGCTGTGGTGTCAGCGATCCGGCACGATGCAGTTCCCGCAGCAACGGCATCCCGGGGTAACTGGCCTCCTTGTAGCCCGACCAGTTCAGCCAGGGCAGTTCCGGATGAAAGTGCCGGACAAAGAAATGATCGGGGGTGATCACTGCGCGAATGCGGTCCTGGGCATCGCCGCAGCGGTCACGGGCGGCAAAGATCTGCGCCCGCCTCGGGAACTCGCCCCCCAGCAAGGGCCGGCCTTCCATCCAGGCCGGAACCGGCAACCCGGCGACCTGCAACAGGGATGGCGCCAGGTCAATCAGACTGACCAACCCCGTTTCCACACCGCCTGCCAGAATGCCGGGTCCGCGCGCCAGCAGGGGCACCTGCAGGCCCTCCACGCTCAGCCACTGCTTGCCCCACGGCATCGGTCGCCCGTGATCGGCAAAGAACATCACGATTGTGTGGTCGAGCACACCCTCGGCCCGCAACTGCTCCAGGATGTCGCCGACCCGACGGTCGACCATTTCGACGCTGCGCAGGTAGGCATACCAATCGCGGCGCACGAGCGGATGATCCGGGTAGTTCGGCGGCAGTCGAAGTTCGGCGAGACTTTTCTCGTCATACTGTTCCGGTATCGGAAAGGGTCGATGCGGTTCAACAACCTGGAACTGGGCGAAGAAGGACTGCCCCGGCCGGCGCTTGCGCCAGTCGTCGCCATCATACATCTGCGCCGGATCATGGGCGAAGTTGTAGTGGGTCTTCGCCTTTTTGATGACGCGACCGCTGCGCATCGTGCCGGGTGCGGGCGCGTTGGTGACAAACCAGCCCGCTTCACGCAGCAACGCCGGCAACGGGAGGTAGGGCGCGGCCAGCGGCTGCGGGTTTTCGACATCGTGGGCGTGCAGACCGCTGGTGGTCTGGTGGACACCGAGGATGAAGGCCGAGCGCGAGGAACTGCACACCGGGGCAGTGGCATAGGCACGCGTGAAGCGTCGGCCCTCTGCCGCCAGACGATCGAGGTTGGGGGTGTGCACCCCGACCGCGCCATAGGCGGCGGTGTCGGGCGACATGTCGTCGGCGATGATCCAGACGAGGTTCGGCGGCGGCGCGGCGGCCGCCAGCGAGGCGAGGGCAAGCAGGGGCAGGAGAAAGCGTGGCACGGGGAGTCAGCGTTCGGTCTTTTTCTTCTTCACCTTCCCGGCGCCAGCCTGGCGGTTCATGTAGCTGGCGTAGTTCCAGTCGTTCTTCCACTCTTCCAGCCAGGGTTTGTAGAGGTCGGCCTCATACCAGAAGGCCGGCTCGGGGTCGGCGGGTGCGACCCTGCCTTCGGGATAGTCGCGACCGGCGAAGCTGGCCTCAATGCCCTCGTTGACCATCAGCAGGGCGGCCTTGAGTCGGCTGAAGAGTTCCGGTTGTTCGGTGCTCAGGTCGTTCGTCTCGGCGGGGTCCGCCTCGACATCGTAGAGTTCAAAGACCCCCTTGGCGAGATCCTGGGTGAGGATCTTGTGGCGACCGTCGATCAGCGCCGCCTTGGCACCATATCGGAACGGAATCGGCTTCTCCCGGGAACCCTCTTCACCGGCAAAAAGCGGCTTCAGGCTGACACCATCGAGTGGTTGAACGAAGCTGTCGGCCGGCAGGCTCAGCAGATCAGCCACCGTCGGGAACAGATCCAGCGTGCAGGCCGGGTGCTGCGTGACGCGCGGCTGGATGCCGGCCGGCCATTCCATGATCCCCGGCACCCGCAGGCCCCCCTCATACACCGTTCCCTTGTGACCGCGCAGACCGCCGGTGCTCGACGGCTTGATCTCCGGCAGGCCGCCGTTGTCACTGTTGAAAACCACCAGGGTGTCGTCGGCGATGCCGAGTTCGCGCAACTTCCCGCGCAGCGTGCCGATGCTGCGATCCATGGCAGCCAACTCCCCGTAGTGATGGGCCGAGAGGTCATCGAGATCCTCGAAGGGCGCCTTGTCGCCCGCAGCCGCCTTGAAGGGCGAATGCGGACTGCCGTACCAGACCACGGCAAAGAAGGGCTTGCCGGCGCGATGACGCGCCTCCACAAACTTCAACGCCTCGGCAACGATGACCTCCGAGGAATCACCGCTGAACTGCTCCGGCTCGCCCTGGCGTCCGAGGCGCGGATTCATGTCGATGAAGTTGGTGGCCGACACCCAGGTTTCAAAACCAAAGGCGCCCGGGTTGCGCGGGTCGCTGGCGAGCACCGGCGCACCGGGCCCCTTGAAACCGTCGAGATGCCACTTGCCAAAGTGGCCGGTGGCGTAACCGGCCTTCTGCAGCGCCTGGGCAACGGTCTTTTCCTGCAGGCGCAGGGCGTAGCCATGCGAGAGCACGCCGGTGCGGTCGTTGGTGCGACCTGTGAGCACCGTCGCGCGGGTCGGCGAGCAGACCGGATTGCCGGCATAGAACCGATCGAAGCGCAGGCCGTTGGCGGCCATCGCGTCGAGGTTCGGCGTCTTCAGTCGCGGATGCCCGCGGTAGCCGGTCTGTCCCCAGCCCATGTCATCGGCCATCAAAAAGATCACATTGGGTTGCGGTGCCGCCAGGACGGCGGCTGGCAGCAGCAGGGCAAGGAGAAGCAGGCATTTCATCGGCCGATGACAACGCCGGCTCGGCGGCGATGTGTCAAAAACCCGCGATCGGTTGTCAGAGGGGCGCGGAGGCGTAGAGTGACGCATGCCCCTCCCCGACGAGACCGCCCTGCAGCAGCGCCTGCGCAAACTGCGCGTGCGCGAGGAGGATCTGGAGGAGAGCTTCATCCGCGGCAGCGGGGCGGGTGGCCAGAAAATCAATAAGACGTCGTCGACCGTCGTCCTGCGCCATCTGCCGACCGGCCTGGAGGTGCGCTGCCAGCGCGAGCGTTCGCAGGTGATGAACCGGCATTGGGCGCGGGTCGAACTCTGCGACCGCCTGGAAGCCGCGCGCGATGAGGCGCGCCTCGCCGAGCAGAACGAGCGGGAAAAATCGCGCCGCCAGAACCGCCCGCGGCCGCGCGGCCTGAAGCGCCGCATCCTGGAGGGCAAGAAACAGCGCTCCGGTCTGAAGAAGCAGCGGGGACGGGTGCGGGGCGACGACTGAGTCGCGCGTCCGATTCCCTGCAAAAATTGTCCTTCCCGCGCCGGAACCCGCGGGCTATAACGCCGGCGTCAGGACCGCATCACCATGCCCGCCAAAAAATTCAACATCGCCGTCGTCGGCCTCGGTTTCGGGGCGGAATTCATTCCCATCTGGCAGCGCCACCCGCACACGACCTGCCACGCCATCTGCCAGCGCGACCCGAAAAAGCTGACCACCATCGGCGACGCCTTTGGCGTGACAAAGCGCTACACCAGCTATGCCGAGTTGCTGAAGGATCCCGAGATTGATGCCGTGCACATCAACTCGCCCATTCCCGACCACGGCTGGATGTCGATCGCCGCGCTGAAGGCCGGCAAGCATGTTGCCTGCACCGTGCCGATGGCCACCAGCATCGAGGACTGCAAAACGATCTGTGACCTGGTGAAGAAGACCGGCCTCCGGTACATGATGATGGAGACCGTGGTCTACGCCCGCGAGTTCCTGTTCATGAAGGAACAGCTCGACAAGGGCCGGCTTGGTCGACTGCAGTTCCTGCAGGCCAGCCACCAGCAGGACATGGACGGCTGGCCGAATTACTGGCCCGGCCTGCCGCCGATGTGGTACGCCACCCACTGCGTCGGCCCGGTGGCCGCGCTCGCCGGCGCACCGGCCGAGTATGTCAGCTGCTTCGGTTCGGGCACGATCCGCAAGGAACTGGTGAAGAAATACGGCTCGCCCTTCGCGGTCGAAACCGCACACGTCAAATTCAAGGGCAGCGATGTCAGCGCCCGCATCATCCGCAGCCTGTTTGACACCGCGCGCCAGTATCGCGAGAGCATCGACGTGTATGGCGACAAGGCTTCGATCGAGTGGCCGCTCATCGAGCATGAACCGCTTGTCCTGCACACCGCCAAACGACCGGAGCCAAAGATCCCCAGCCTGGTGCGCGCGCCCGATTACGCCAAGCGCCTGCCCAAGCCGATCCGCGACTTCACCACCAAGGGCGTGTATGACCTCGCCAAGAAGACGCACCTCAGCTTCACCCAGGGCAGCGGCCACGGCGGCAGCCACCCGCACCTGGCCCATGAATTCGCCATGGCTCTGGCCGAGGACCGCGCCCCCTTCCCGAACGCCCGGCAGTCGGCCAACTGGACCTGCGTCGGCCTCTGCGCCCATCAGTCCGCGCTCGCCGGCGGCAAGATTGTCAAGCTGCCCGCCTTCACCCAGTAGGCTGCGGGGATCACAACTCTCAGATTTCAAATCCCGGAGACAAGGATCTCGGGACCGAAAGTTCAGTGGCCAAACAACGGCCGCCCGTGTAGCTTGAGCTTGCATGCCTGACGTCCTGCGCCCCCTCTGTCTGTTGCTCCTGGCGGTCGCCAGCCCCTGCCCTGCCGCAGCTGCCGACAACCTGCAGCCGGCCCGGACAGCCCTGGCTGAAGGCCAACCGCTCATCGCCGCAGGCAAGGCCACGCGCCTGCTGGGAGCAGAGAGCGGACTGACCGGTGAGGAGCGCCAGCAGGCCGCCGCGCTGGCGATCGAAGCCTGGGTTCGGGTCGGCGACGGCGCCAGGGCGCTGGACCTGCTCGCCCGCGAGAACGTGCCCGGCGGCCCCTACTGGGAGGCGCAGGCCGCCCTGCTGGCGGGTGAAGCCGCGCGTGCCGAGGCGGTCTTGACGGCGCGACTGGAACTCGGCCAGGCTGAAGCCAGCGAAAAGCTGCTGCTGGCCAAGCTCAGCCTGGAACAGGGCGATGTCGCCCAGGCACGTGAACTCGCGACCGGCCTGCTGGAAGCCGGCGAGGTGGACATCGCCACGGCGGCCCGGCTGCTGTTGGCCGAAGCTCTCCTGCTCAGCGGTGATGCCAGCCAAGCGCTGGAGACGCTTGCGGGCACACGGACCGAAGCCGCCCGCCATCTGCATGCCCGCGCCCTGATCGAACTCGACCGCCCCACCGAGGCCGAACCCCTGCTCGAAGCCCTGCTGGCGGACAAGACCGGGGGCGAGTCCCTGACCCATGCCAGCCTTCTACTTTTGGCCGAAACCCGGCTGAGAGCCGGCCGCAGTGCCGACGCCGTTGAAAACCTGACGACCTTTCTGGATGCCACGCCACACAGCGATCTTTGGCCGCAAGCCTTTCAACTGCTCGCGCGCGCCCTCGCCGACTCCACCGCACCCCTGCCTGATGCCACCCTGCGCTGGGTTGCGGACAGCGGGGCCTCACCGCGCCTGACCACCCGTCCGGCGGCGGAGAACGCCATCTTTCAGGGTCACGCCCTGCTCCTGCTCGCGCGATGGCTGCATGACCAGGCCCGCGAGATCGAGGCGCTCGGCCTGCTGGAGGCCATGATTGAAGCCTTGCCCGGCCATCCCCAGGAGGGCGAGGCCATGCGCCTGGCCCTGCAGATCCACGGTGCGCAGGGAGATGAAGCCGTCGTGGCCGCACTGGCCGCCCGCTGGCGCCAGCGTTTCCAGGAAAGCGGCCCGGCGTTCCTCGACTTCGTCTCGGCCGGTGGTCGCTTCGTGCGAGGGGAATATCCGCAAGCCGCCAGTCTCTTTCAGGCTGCCGCCGATGCCGCCGCCACTCTAGCCGGCCGTCGCGCCGCCTTGTACAACGCCGGCATCGCCGCCCTGCGTGCCGGGGAGTTTGCCCTCTACCAAAGCCTGCTTGGCCAACTGCAGATCGTCAGTGCCGGCTCCGAGGCGGGCCGCAAGGCGGGCGACAGCGCCGCCGACCTCGAACTCGACCGCGGCCTCGCCCTCGCGGCGGCTGGCCAGCCCGGGGCCAGCTCGGGCCTGAGCCAGTTCCTGCAAAACCACGCGAACCACCCGCGTGCGCTCGAAGCCTGCCTGGCCCTCGCCGAGCTGTCGATGCTCGCCGCTCCCGCAAACTTCGGGATGGCCGAGAAGGCGCTCGCCCAGGCCGATGTTCTTCCCCACCTCACTGAGGCCCAGCGCCAACGCATCGCGATCACCCGTCTCTGGCTGCTCGACCGGCGCGACAAACTCAAGGAACTCACCGAGCAGGGTGCCGCCTTCCTCAAGGCCTGGCCTGAGGCGGAGCGCGCCGACGAGGTGCGCATGAAACTCGGCGACGCCTATTTCCGGCTGGAAAACTTCGCCGCCGCGCGCACCGAGTTTGAACTGCTGCCGCAGGAACACCCGGAGTCGCCCTATGCCGACAGCGCCCTGTATTTTGCCGCCCTCGCCGCCTCCGCCACCCTCACCGAGGAAGGCCAGGCGGCAGCCCTGGAACTGTGGCAAACGCTGGCCGAGCGAGGGGGACCGCTGGGCCTGGCGGCACGCCACCAGCAGGCGCAGCTGAAACGGCTGGCCGGCCATGAGGCCGACGCTCTCAACCTGCTTGAGGCCCTGCTCACGGAAAAAAACCTTCCCGTGGAGATGCACCGCCAGCTCACCTGTGAGAAGGCCGAATTGCTCATGCTGCTTGGCCGGCCGCATCCCGAGCGCCTGGACGAGGCCGTCGCCTTGCTGCGTGACTTTCTGTCAACCGCGGACCTCCCCTACCTGTGGCGCGCCCGCGCCGGCCACACGCTGGCCACCGTCCTGCATGCCGCGGCCCGCACCACCGAGGCTCTGGAAGCCTGCCATGCCGTGGTTGAGCAAACCCCCATCGGCGGTCCGGCCAATCCGGCGGAGTTCCGCTGGTTCTACCGAGCCGGCTTCTTCGGCATCGAACTGCTCGAAGCCGCCCGCCAGTGGGAGTCCGCGGCGCGACTCGCAGAAAAGCTCGGTCGGCCTCGCGGTGAACGCGCCGCCGAGGCCGCCGAACGCGCCACCAAGATCCGACTCGATCACTTCATCTGGGACGGGAAAAAGTGAGGTCCCTGCTTGGGAACTTTCAACCTTAAACGCCCAGACTTTCGGCACACTCCTCGGCCGGATAGGTCCAGATCTCGCTGAGGGTCGGATGATAGTGGGGAATGGTCAGGAAGTCCTGCACCGTGCCACGGTGATGCATCGCCACGACCACCTCGTGGATGAGTTCGGTGGCATGCGGTCCCACCACGCTGGCCCCGAGAATCTCGCCCGTCTGGCGATGGGCAAGCATTTTCACGAAGCCCTCGGTTTCGCCCATGCACATCGACTTGCCATGATCGTCAAAGGGATAGCTGGCGGCAACATAGGGCACACCTGAAGCGGACAGCGCCGCTTCACTGGCCCCCACCGCCGCCACCTGCGGATGGCTGAAGACGCCGAACAGACGCAGCCGGTAGTCAACGGTTTCCGCCACCGCCTCGCCGCGCAGAAGGCGCGCCGCGTTGCGCGCCGCCACCTCCCCCTGCTGGATGGCGAGGTGGACCACGTCGAGCGGACTGCAGAGATCTCCGGCGGCGAAGAGGTGCGGTTGCGTGGTCTGCATCGTCGCAGCCACCCGCACCTTGGAGCCGTCGAGCTCGACGCCCGCCGCCTCCAGACCAAGACCGTCCGTTGCCGGCCGGCGCCCCAGGGCAACAAGAATCTCCGCGGCCTCGACGCGGTGCACCCTGCCCCCCTGTTCGAATTCGGCCCACTTGACACCCGTCGCCTCGCGACCCAAGCGCTGCAGGCGCACGCCGAGGTGGCAGGCGATGCCGCGGGCGACGCAGGCCTTCTCCACGACCTCCCCGCACTCCGGATCCACCCCGGAGAGAAACTGCGTCCCGCGCTGCAGGATCGTCACGCGCCGGTCCATCGCCTCCAGATAGTGCGCCATTTCCAGGGCAATCGCGCCACCGCCGAGCACCAGGAAGGAGTCGGGCAGGTCCGCCGCGTCGAGAACGTCATCACTGGTCCAGCAGCCGGTTTCGTCCAATCCCGGCAGCGGCGGAAGGTTCGGCACCGAACCGGTGGCCAGGCAGAAACTGCGGCCGCGCACTTCCAGAGGCAACCCGCCGGCGCGTGGTTCCATGCGCAGGGTGTGCGGATCAAGGAAGGCGGCACGACCGCGCAGCAGGGTGAAGCGGCCATCCTCCAGCTGCCCTTGGCGATAGCCGGCGAAATCGGCGATCAATCTGCGCTTGCGGTCGCGGATGGCGCGCAGGTCCGGAGCGCCCGGGCGGGCGGTCAGGCCGAACTCCCCGGCGCGGCGCAGGGTCAGGTTGCGCTCGGCCGACTCGATGAGCGTCTTGCTCGGCATGCAGCCGCGCAAAATGCACAGGCCGCCCAGTTCCCCGGCCCCGTCGACGACCGCGACGGACAGGCCGAGCGCGTGGGCGGTGCGGGCCGCCGCGTAGCCGGCGCTGCCGCCGCCGAGGACCACAAAATCGAAGACAGGGAGCGGGCTGGAGGGATCCATGAGGTCACGCTGCCGCGAACCGCCGAATCTTGCACTTAAAAACCATCGATTTGTGCAGAAAAAGCCTTGGCAGGAAGGGGGGGCTTGCTAGCCTTGGGAAAGCCCATCGAGCACGTTTCCGGAGCGGTCCCTTGGACGGATTCAGGCGATGGACAACCCGCACATTCCCCATGTCAGAAGAAACCTTTGATTCCATCGGATCAAACCTCACCGCCGTGGCCGCCGACCAGGCCTATGGCGCCGAACAAATCCAGAAGCTCGAAGGCCTCGAGGCCGTGCGCCTGCGGCCTGGCATGTACATCGGCGACCCCGACGAGCGCGGCCTCCATCACTGCGTGTTCGAGGTCGTCGACAACTCGATCGACGAACACCTGGCCGGCCACTGCAAGAACGTCTGGATCACCATCCACTCGGACGGTTCGATCAGCATCCAGGACGACGGCCGCGGCATTCCGGTGGAGATGCACCCGAAGGCGGGCATCCCCACCGTTGAACTCGTGCTGACCAGCCTGCACGCCGGCGGCAAGTTCGGCGACGGTGCCTATGAATTCTCCGGCGGTCTGCACGGGGTCGGCGCCAAGTGCGTCAACGCGCTGTCCGACTGGTTCAAGTGCGAGGTCTTCCGCGACGGCAAGATCCATGCCATCGGCTTCGAGCGAGGCAAGACGACCGAGCCGCTGACCGTGCTGGGCGACCTCGATGACCCGTCGGTGACCGGCACGAAGATCTCCTTCTATCCGGACGCGACGATCTTCACGATCACCACGACCTTCGTCTTCGAGCGACTGCTCACCCGCCTGCGCGAACTGGCCTTCCTGAACCCCGGCATCCGCATCACGCTCATCGACGAGCGCGGCGAAACCCCGCGCCAGGAACAGCTGTTCTACGAGGAGGGCGTCAAACAGTTCGTTCGTGAACTCGGCGCCGACAAGGACAAGATCCACCCCGACCCGGTCGCCCTGGCCGGACGCCGCGAGGTGATGGTCGACGACAAGAAGAAGTTCATCCTGGTGGACTGCGTGCTGCAGTGGAACAAGGGGCTCAACGAGCAGACGCTCTGCTTTGCCAACGCCATTCCCAATCCTGACGGCGGCACCCACTACAGCGGCCTGAAGGCGGCGCTGACCAAGGCGGTCAAGGCCTACATCGCCGGCAACCCCAAGAGCTTCAAGGACAAGCTGCCCGACATCGAGAGCGACGACTGCCGCGAGGGCCTGATCTGCGTGCTCAGCGTCAAGCTGCCCAACCCGCGCTTCAACTCGCAGACCAAGGTCAAGCTGGTCAACGGCGAGGTCGAGGGCGTGGTCAATTCCATCGTCTACGAGGGCCTGATGCGCCACTTCGACGAGAATCCGGCGACCGCCGTGACGGTCATCGAGAACATCATCATCGCCGCCAAGTCCCGCGAGGCGGCCCGGCGCGCGCGAGAGGCGATACGCAAGGACGCCATGAGCAGCGGCGGCCTGCCCGGCAAGCTGGCCGACTGCTCGGAGCGCGACCCAGCCAAGACCGAGCTGTTCATTGTCGAGGGTGACTCCGCCGGCGGCTCCGCCAAGATGGGCCGCAACCGTCACAACCAGGCGATCCTGCCCCTGCGCGGCAAGCTTATCAACACCGAGAAGGCGCGACTGGAGAAGGTGCTGCAGAACAAGGAAGTGCAGACGATGATCACCGCCATCGGCACCGGCATCGGTGGCGACAGCGAGGTGGAGGGATCCTTCAACATCGAGAAGCTGCGCTACCACAAGATCGTCATCATGACCGACGCCGACGTCGACGGCTCGCACATTCGGACCCTGCTGCTCACCTTCTTCTACCGGCAGATGCCCGAACTGGTGAAGCGCGGCCATATCTACGTTGCCCAGCCGCCTCTCTACCAAGTCACCCGCAAGAAGCGCGAGGAATACGTCCAGGACGACGCCGAAATGGAGGCAATGCTGCTGGAGATGGGCAGCGGCGAAATCCACCTGCGCAACATCGCCGACGGCAGCGTCGTCGCCGACGACAGGCTCAAGGCCATCCTCGACCTGCTGGTTCCGGTCGCCAAGTTTGCCGACATCATCCGCCGCCACGGCGGCGACTTTGAAGCCTACCTGCAGGAGCGCGACGAAGCCAGCGGCAACCTGCCGCACTACATGGTCAGCATCCGCGAGGGCAACGAGGTTTCCGTGCGCTACTTCCTCGGCAACGAGCAACTCGCCGCCTTTGCCCGCGAGAACCACGACCTGCACCTCTTTGGCAAGCCCGACACCGCCCCCGAGGTCGGTGTCGCCGCCCCCAAGACTCACCGCCGGGCCCGTCTCATCGAGATCCATGAGGCGCACGGCATGAAGCGCCGCTTCCAGCAGCTTCATGAACTGGGCCTCCATGTCCATCACTTCAGCAGCCAGGACGAACCGCTGTTCGAGGTCATCGAGGGCGATGGCGAAAACGCCCGCGTGCATCCCGTGTTCAGCATCCCCGGCATTCTCGACAAGGTCATGGAAATCGGCAAGCGCGGCATGGAAATCAAGCGCTTCAAGGGCCTGGGTGAAATGAACGCCAAGCAACTCTACGAGACCACCATGGATCCCGGCCGGCGCACCCTGCTGCAGGTCAAGCTCGACGAATCCAACGCCCACGAGGCCGAACGCATGTTCACCATCCTCATGGGCGACGTCGTCGAACCCCGCAAGCACTTCATCGAGGAGAACGCCCTGAACGTGCGAAACCTCGACGTCTGACAGCCGCCCGCCCCCGCCCGAAACGCCTTTGCCGTCCGCCCCCATGCAAGAATCCAACACCCGTCCCATTTCCGTTGCCGACGAGGTCAAGAACTCCTTCCTCGACTACTCGATGTCCGTCATCATCTCGCGCGCCCTGCCGGACGTGCGCGACGGACTCAAGCCCTCGCAGCGGCGCATCCTGTACGCGATGCACGAGCTGGGGCTCTACCCGCCGAAGAAGCAGATGAAGTGCGCCAAGATCTGCGGCGACACCTCCGGCAACTACCACCCGCACGGCGAGGCCGTCATCTACCCGACCCTGGTGCACATGGGCCAGCCCTGGGCAATGCGCGAGACTCTGGTCGACCCCCAGGGGAACTTCGGTTCGGTGGAAGGCGACCCGCCGGCCGCCATGCGATACACCGAGGCGCGCATGACTTCCCTCGGCGGCACGCTGATGTCGGACATGGACAAGGACACCGTCGACTTCGTGCCGAACTACGACGAGCGCCTGACCGAACCGACCGTCTTCCCCGCCGCCTTCCCGAACCTGCTGGTCAATGGTGGCACCGGCATCGCCGTCGGCATGGCCACCAACATGCCGCCGCACAATCTCGGCGAGGTGGTCGACGCGGTCTGCGCCCTGATCGACAACCCGCAGCTCTCGGTCGCCGAACTCAGCCAGATCATCAAGGGCCCCGACTTCCCCACGGGCTGCGTCATTCACGGCCTCGACGGCATCCGCGAATACATGGAGACCGGCCACGGCAGCGTGCGCGTGCGCGGCCAGGCGGAGATCATCGACAACGGCGGCCGCGAACAGATCGTCATCACCGAGATCCCCTACAACGTCAACCGCGCGGAACTCGTCAAGCGCATCGCCGAACTCGCCAACGAGAAGGTCATCACCGACATCACCGCGGTGCGCGACGAGTCGGATGAAAACACCCGCGTCGTCGTCGACCTCAAGCGCGACGCCCGGGCCCAGGTTGTCCTCAACAACCTCTACAAGTTCACCGCGCTGGAGAGCAGCTTCAGCATCCACATGCTCGCCATCGACGGCGGACGCCCGCGCGTGCTGAGCATCCGGGACGCCATCGGCTGTTACATCGAGCACCGCCGCGAGGTCGTCATCCGCCGCACCCGCTTCCTCCTCCGCAAGGCGGAGTCGCAGGCCGAGAAGCTCGAGGCCTTCCTGCTCGCCCTCGGTCACCTCGACGACTTCATCCGCATCATCCGCGAGAGCCGCAACCGCGACGAGGCCCGTGCCGGACTCAAGGCCTACCCGTTCAGCACCGAGACGGCCGTCCGCCTCGGCATCCTGCTGCGCTCGCAGCCGAGCATCCAGGGCGACCGCTATGTCTTCACCGACACCCAGGTCGACCAGATTCTCGAGCTGCGCCTTTATCAGCTCACCGGCATGGAGCGCGACAAGGTGAAGTCGGACTACGACGAATTGCTCGCCACCATCACCGACCTGATGGACATCCTCGCCCACGAGCACCGCGTGCTCGGCATCATCAAGGACGAGTTGCAGGCGATCAAGGCCAAGCACGCGACGCCGCGCCTGACCCGCATCGACGCCGCCGGCGGCGGCATCGAGA
>JAUREI010000306.1 GCA_030827515.1 Prosthecobacter sp.
CAGGCCGTCGGACAGGTAGAGCGGCCGCGGGGTCACGGTCCAGTCGGCGGTCGAGTGCATGTTGTACCACCAGAAGACCTTGGCGCAGGTGAACCCCGGATGGTCACGCCGCAGCGTGTCCCAGAGCATCTCCGCCTGGACGAGGCGCTCGGGCTGTTTCCAGAAGCGGTGCTCGGCGGCGTCGCGCTCGTACCAGCCGTTGGCGACCGCGCCGTGCACGGCCGGCGGCTGGCCGGTGAGGTAGGTGGCCTGGGCGGTGCAGGTGACCGCCGGCAGCACGGGTTCGATGAGGCGCAGACCGCGCTGTTCGGTGAAAGCGCGCAGGCGCGGCGTGTGCTCGCCGATCAGCCGGCGGGTCAGGCCGACGACGTTGAGGAGGGCGGTGCGCTGCATGAGGGGCTTTCGCCGCGGCGGCGGGCCGGGTCAAGCCGCGGTCCGGGTCAGTAGCGCAGCAACTCGCGCAGGGCGTTGCTGATGCTGGCCGTGGTCGGGCGGTGCGATTTCCACAGGTTCGGGTGGTAGGGGATGGGCGTGTCCTTCGAATTCAGCCGCATCGGCGCGGCATCAAGCATGTGGAAGGCCTCGCTGCTGACGCGGGTGATCACCTCGGCGGTGACTCCCCCCCAGGGGAAGGTTTCGCCGACCGCGAGCAGGCGGCCGGTGCGCGAGACGGAGGCCAGGATGGTGTCGGTGTCCATCGGCTTGACGCTGCGCAGGTCGACGACCTCGATCTGGTAGCCGTCGCGCTGCAGTTCCTCGGCGGCGCGCAGCGATTCATGCAGCATGGCGCTGTAGGTGACGATGGTGGCGTCGCGGCCCGGGCGGGCGATGCGTGCCTTGCCTATCGGCACGCGCTGGCCGAAGTCCTCGGCCTTGAGGTGGTAGTAGAGGAACTTGTGCTCGCAGAAGATGACCGGGTCATCAAGCTTGACGCTGTCGAGCAGCATCCAGTAGGCGTCTTCCACGGTCGCCGGCGTCAGGATGACCAGGCCGGGGTAGTGGGCATAGATGCTCTCCATGCTCTGGCTGTGGAAGGGACCACTGCCGGCCGTGCCACCGCTGGGCAGGCGGATGGTGATCGGGCAGGGGGTCTGGGTGCGCCAGTAAAGGGTCGCCGCCTGGTTGATGATCTGGTTGAAGCCGACCGACGAGAAGTCGGCGAACTGCATCTCGATGATCGGGCGCGCGCCCTCGATGGCGGCACCGACGGCGAGCCCGATCATGGCGTCCTCGCTGATCGGCGCGTCGAACACGCGGCCGGGGAATTCGCGGCTGAGATTCTTGGTGGCCTTGAAGGCGCCGCCGAAGGTGGAGATGTCCTGGCCGTAGAGGAAGACGTCCGGGTCGGTGCGGAGCGCCTCAAACTGCGCCTCGCGGATGGCTTCGAGGTAGGTGATGCTCATTCGTTCTGGCCCTCGACAAGGGCGGCGGTGGCGAGGGCCTGCCAGTTTTCGCGGTAGGGATCGGGCGCCGGTTCGCGGCCGGCCTGGGTCTGGGCGGCATCGACCTCGCGGCGCGCCTCCTCTTCCCAGGTGCGGAAGAGGGCGTCATCGGCCCAGCCCTCGTCCCTGGCGCGCTGTTTGGCGACCTCCAGGCAGTCCCGACCCTCGTGCTGGTGCCGGGCGGTGTCGGGAATGTAGGAGGCGTCGTCGTGCTCGCCGTGGCCGCCGAGGCGGAGCAGGGTGCCGACGACCATCTGCGGGCCGTGACCGGCGCGGGCGCGGGCGAAGGCGGTGCGGAAGACCGACAGCGTTTCGTAGAGATCGGTGCCGTCGACCCGGTAGCCCTCGACCCCGTAACCGATGGCGCGGTCGGCAAGGTGCTCGCAGGCGTACTGGCGGGCGGTCGGGGTGGAGTAGGCGAACTGGTTGTTGGCGATGCTGACGACGAGCGGCAGCTTTTCCACGGCGGCGAGGTTGAGACCCTCGTGGAAGGCCCCGGTCGAGGTGCCGCCGTCGCCGATGCTGGTGGCGCCGACGCTGTCGCCGAGGGTGCCCTTGAGGCGACGGGCGAAAAGTGTGCCGGTGACCACGGAAACCAGGCTGCCGAGGTGGGAGATCATCGCCAGGTAGCCTTCACGCGGACGACCGCGGTGGATGTTGCCGTCGCGCCCGCGCAGGGGGCCGGTCACCGCGCCCAGGTAGGTGCGCAGGGTGTCGAGCACCGGCTCGCCGTAGGCGATGCGGCCGGCCTGG
>JAUREI010000068.1 GCA_030827515.1 Prosthecobacter sp.
GCCTCCCGGCGCCGGCAACCCCCTGATCGGTGCGCGCAACTGCCTGATCACCCCGCACATCGGCTGGGCCAGCCGCGAGGCGCGGGTCCGACTGATTGAGCAGACGGCGGCCAACCTGCGGGCCTTCCTCGCCGGAACGGCCGTCAACGTTGTCGGCTGAACCCGCTCAGGGAGCACCCGAGCCCATGCCCAACACTCAGCGGCCAGCCGCAGCTTCGGCAGCCTTCAGACCCTCCTCGATGCGCTGACGCACCCGTTCGTCGGGTGTGTTCAGGGCGGCGGCTTTGGCGAACACCGCCCGCGCCTCGGCGGACTGCTTGAGCGCCAAATGAACGCGCCCAAGATGCTCGAAGATCTCGGCGTCCTCGGCCTGCGGCTCCGGCAACAGCGCGGCCGCGCGCTGCAGTTCGCGCAGGGCCGCGGGATGATCCCCCTTCTTGTAGTGCCACCAACCCAGGCTGTCGATGTAGGCCGCCGTGTCCGGCTGCAGTTCGTTGGCCTTGAGGATGAGTTCGCCGGCCTTGTCGAGGTGGCGATTGAGCTCGAGCCACATGTAGCCAAGATAGTTCATCGCGCTGGCCGCCGCCTCGGGATCATCCTGGGGCGTCACGGTGATCGATTTTTCGAACTGCAAACCCGCCTCGTCATGGCGGCCGGCGCGTTCCAGGGTGACCCCGTATTGGAAATAAAAGCGGTGATTCACCAACTCGGAGGCACCTCCCTCGGCCAAGCGGGCGGCCTCTTCAAAGGCGCGCACGGCCTCATCCCACTTCTGCAGCGAACGCTGCGCCATGGCCGCCTGAACATGAAACATGGCCTGATCGGGAAACAGGCGCGCCCCGCGCCGGCAAAACTCGACGGACCGTTCAAACTGGCCGGCCCGCAACAGGGTCTCGCCCACCTGCAGGTAGTCGTCGACCGAGCCGCCTCCCGCCTGCAGGGCCGCTTCCAGATGCGGCACCGCGCGGTCCGGCAGTTCGCGCTCCAGCCAGACGCGGGCGAGCAGCTTGCGATACTCCACGTCCTGGGGGGCGGCGGCCACAATCGCCTCGAGTTGCGCCAGGGCCTCCTCCTTCTCCTCAAACGCCTCGTGCAGGCGGTGCAGCAGTTTGCGCGCCTGCAGGTTGCCGCCGGCGCCGACAATCTCCAGACAGAGGTCACGGGCCGGCTTGAGCTGGTTGGTGAGCAGGAAGTAGCGGGCAATCTCCAGGCGCTGTTCCTCCCTGCCGCCAGTGCGGGCATGACGAAGCGCGCGTTCGAAGAAGGGATTCACCCGGCGAACGTGTTCCTCGCGGGCCTCGGCCTGACCGAGCGGCCAGACCTGCTGGGCCGCGCGACCCAGCTCAAGCCAGTAGCCGGAATCCTCCACGTCCTGGGCGGCGGCAGCCTCGAGGATCTCCGCCGCCTCATCGCGCCTGCCCTGACTGAGCAGCGTCATGGCGGCAAACCCGTGCACCTCGGCGTCTTGCGGAAAGCGCTTCAGTGCCTGCTCGAGGACCTGCTTGGCGCGGTCGTTTTCGAAGGGGTCATCCGGCGCATACGTGGCGCAAAAGCGGGCCAGGTTCAGATAGGTGTCCGGCGCATCGGGATTGGCGTCCACCGCTTGCTCCAGCAGGGCGACCGCCTCGGCCCGACCGCGAAAACTGTAGGCCAGTTCCGCGGTGTGCATGGCAAGCTCGGCATTCGCGGGATCGGCCGCAAGCGCCTTCAGGTAATGCTCGAGGGCACTGCGAGGACTGGACTGCTGCTCATATCGCAGCGCGGAGGCATAATGGGCCAGGGCCTCGGCCCGGCGCGAGCCCTCGTCCGCCAACGGCGTTGGCAGGGCCTGCCGAGGCGACGGCAATGACAGGTCAGCCAGCTGCGCCTGCGCGGCAAGGGCGCCAAACCACGCGGGCAGAAAGATCAACCGGCGCCAGACACCGGTGGATGAAGACAGGCCTCCGCCTGCGAATGAAGGGGACTTCTTCGCGGGGCGGAGGCGGATCATGCAGCCAAAATGGTCGCTTACGCCTTGTAACGCAAACGCTTCTTGTGGCGGTTGGCGCGCATGCGCTTCTTGCGCTTGTGCTTGTTGATCTTCGTCTTTCTGCGCTTTTTCAGCGATCCCATGTTGGTGTGTTCTCCTGTGGTTCTTGCGTCGCCCCGTCAGGGGACGACTTTGTTCAGCGGGTATTCCACGATGCCTTCGGCACCGAGAGTCTTGAGGCGCGGGATGATCTCCCGAACGACAGATTCCGTGATGACCGTCTCCACGGCCACCCAGTTCGGGCTGGCCAGGTGCGAAACGGTCGGCGAGCGCTCGCTCGGCAGCGTTGCCAGCACTTCGTCGAGGCGGTCGGCCGGCACGTTCATCTTGAGACCGGCCTTGTCGCGCGCCTCGAGCGCGCCCTTGAGCAGCAGGACCAGCGTCTCCATTTTCTGACGCTTCCAGGCGTCCTGGTAGGCGGTCGGACTGGAGACGAACTGCGGATAGCTCTCCATGAGCGTGTCAACGATGCGCAGCTTGTTGGCGCGCAGTGAACTACCGGTCTCGGTGATGTCGACGATGGCATCCACCAGTTCGGGCACCTTCACTTCCGTGGCGCCCCAGCTGAATTCCACTTCGGCCTCGACGCCGTGCTTGGCGAGATAACCGCGGGTCATGTCCACCGCTTCGGTGGCGATGCGCTTGCCCTGCAGGTCCTTGACGCTGCGAATGGGAGAGTCTTCCGGCACAACCAGCACCCAGCGTGTCGGCTTGGAGGTCGCGCGGCTGTAGCGCAGGTCGGTGAGGACCTCGACGATCGCGTTGTTTTCGGCAATCCAGTCGCGACCGGTGATGCCGCAGTCCAGGAAGCCATGGTCCACATACCGGCCAATCTCCTGGGCGCGCAGCAGGCGCAGCTCCAGTTCATCGTCGTCCACCGTCGGCCGGTAGGAGCGGGAGGAGACAACGATGTTGAACCCCGCGCGCTTGAACAGCTCAAGCGTGGGCTCCTGCAGGCTGCCTTTCGGCAGGCCGATTCGGAGGGTGTGTTTGGATTCAGACATCGGGTCGGGAAAAGGGCGCGCAAGGTAGCGGACTTTGGCCGGGTGCAAAGGATTATTTGCCGGTCGGGGCCGGAAAAAAAGAAACCCGGCCCGGGAGGCCGGGCCGGGTTTCCAGAGACGTCTCAATCAGGCCTTCCAGCCGGGGCGGTAGGCCGGGCGGCTGACGTATTTGTTGGCGGCCTCGGCGTTCGGCACCTTCATGCCGGCCTTGTCCCACTGCACGGTCTGCTGGGCGCGCACGGCCAGGTTGCCAAGCAGGACGAACTCGGTCAGCGGGCAGCTGTAGTCGAAGTTCGAGCTCGGGGCACCGCCGTTGACGATGTGCCAAGCCCATTCACCCTGCGGGTTGTTGGGCATGACGCTGCGGGTCTCGGTCTTCTGGATCTTGCCGGCCTTGGTGTCGAGGCGCACCTGCGTGTAGCGCTCCTCGTTGTAAATGACCGGGCTGGAGCAGTAGGCCTCGCCTTCGAAGACGGTGGCCTCGGTGCCGATGAACATCATGCCGCTGCTGGCCTTTTCGAAGGCCTTCTTGGCAAGGTCGCTGGTCATGTGCGGGGAAATCTCCGGCTTGTTCGGCACGCCGTCCTTGGAACCGTCGTTCCAGGAGACCTTCAGAGCCGGATGCCTGCCGGCAGGCATGTGATAAACCAGATCGGACCAGACCGGCGCGCAGGTCTCGGAGATCGGGCTGCTGACCGCCTCAATCTTCTCGGGAATGAGCTGGCCCAGCACGCTGAACGTGGAGTCCATGATGTGGCAGCCCATGTCACCCAGGGCGCCGGAACCGAACTGCCACCAGCCGCGCCAGGAGAACGGATGCAGGCTGTTGCCGCGCTTGCTGTTGGTGCCGGCCGGCAGCACGAACTCGAAGTAGGGCTCCTCCGCCTCGGAGGACAGCCAGAGATCCCAGTCCAGGTTGGACGGGCACTCGGCCGCCTTCTTGGGCAGCGGACCCTGCGGCCAGATCGGACGGTTGGTCCACAGGCGGATTTCCTTCAGCGTGCCGATGGCACCCTGCTCAATCCATTCCTTGGCGAGGCGCTGCCCCTCCATGGTGCGGCCCTGGTTGCCCATCTGGGTCACCACGCCCGCCTCCTTGGCGGCACGATGCAGGTCGCGCACTTCACTGATGTAGTTGCAAAGCGGCTTCTGGACGCACACGTGCTTCTTGTGCTTGATGGCGTGCATCGCGGCCAAGTAGTGCGTGTGGTCGGGCGTCGAAACGATGACGCCGTCGATTTCGTTCGCCATCTCGTCGAACATCTTGCGGAAGTCCTGGTAGAGCTTTGGCGCCTTGGGCGCGCTCTTGCCGGACTTCAGGTGGTGATCCTCGTTCTTCTTGCCCGCCTCCTGGAGACGGTTGAGATCAACATCCACCAGGGCGACGATGTTGTGGTCCAGGGTCACAGCCTGGGTGTCGGACTGGCCTTTGCCATTGGCACCGATGACGGCGAGGTTGAGACGCTTGCCGGCGCCGTCCTGGCCGCGCAGGAGCAGGTTCGGACCGGTGAAAGCCGTGGCGGCGAGGCCGGCGGTGCGGCCCAGAAAATGACGACGGGAGAGGATGTTCAGACCCATGGGTGTGGTGGTTGGTTTTGAATTGGAACGGGACTAACGATGTGGAAATCCCGAAATTGCGGCGAAAGGCTAACAGCAAAGCATCGGGGCGTCCAACCAAATGCCACGCCGCACCGCTGTTTACAAAAGCGGCCGCACCGCGTAAAGTGCCTGTCCGCATGAAAAATCCCCGTTTGAACCTCCTCGTCCTCGCCAGCCTGTGGCTGCTGTCGGCGGGCCAGCCCGCGCATGCCGCCGGCGATCCCGGCGACGAGTATTTCCGCGGATACATGATGCTCAAGGACGCGGAAAAGTTGGAGGCGGCCGGCAATGCCGCGGGGGCCCTGTCCCTGTATCAGCAGATGGCCCAGGTCTTTGACGGCCTCTCGCAGAACCATCCCGAGTGGCAGCCGGAAATGCTCGCCACCCGCCGTAACCTCGTCCAGAAGGCCATCCTGCGCATGCAGGCCACCCTCACCCAGCCGGCAGCCCAGCCCGCCCCTACCCCCGCTACCGCCCCCTCCACCGCCCCGGCCCTGGCGGCACCTGCCCTGCCAGCAACAGGCGGCGGCGGACTGCCCAGCCTCAGCGAAGCCCTCTCCCAGTGGGAGCAGGCCTACCGCCAGCGCGTGCAGGACCTGGAGGCGCAGAACAGCCAGATGCAGACCGATCTCGGTAAATGGCAGCAGTGGTATCAGTGGGCGTCAGGCGAAATCACCGGCGCGCGCGGCCGCATGCAGGAGCTCGAAGGCAAGTCGGCCACCCTGGAAAAGGCCATCCAGGCGATGCAGCGCGAAGTAGCCGCCGGACGCGCCGCCGCCTCGGAACTGGATGCCCTGACCCAGGAGAAGCTCGCCCTGCAGGCGGAATACCAGAAGGCCAGCCAGCGCCTGAGCGGTGCCGAGCAGGCCGGCAAAGAGGCCTCCCAGAAGCTGGCCGACGCCTCCCTGCGCATCTCCAAACTGGAGGCCGACCGCAACAAACTGCTGGCCGAGCGCGATGCCGCCCTCAAGGAACGAGACACCCTGAAGACCGTGAATGCCGGCATGAATGCCGAGATGGAGGTGCTCAAGAAGCGCGCCCCGGCCAGCCAAGAAATGCAGCGCATCGTCGCCGACAACGAACGCCTGCGCAAGGAACTCGCCGCCGTTCAGGGGCAGCTCGGCGCCCTCAAGAGCGACGTGACCCGCAAGGACGAGGAAATCGCCGGACTGCGTGGTCAGATCACCAGCCTGCAGGCCGAGATTGCAGGCTTGCGCCAGCAGAGCGGCACCTACCAGAGCCAGGTGGCCGACCTCACCCTCAAGCTGAAGCGCCTGCAGTCGGAAAACCCCGAGCTCGTGCCACCGGAACTGGCCAAGGAAAACGACCTCCTGCGCGAGATCATCATGCGCCAGCTGCGCAGCCAGTATCGCCAGCAGCAGGCCAAGGATCTGGTCCTCCAGGAACTGAAAAGGATGGAGGGCGTTTCACGCGACCTCCTGGAGCAGGTGGACGAACTCAACAGCAGCCGCCTGACCCTGACGCCGGAAGAGGAAAAACTCTTCACCGATCCCGCCGTGCGCGAGATGCTGGGACAGGATGGCGGCATTCAGGGGACCCTGATTGCCCGCATCTCCAAAAAGGAGGATCCGGAACCCAGCGCCGTCGAGAAACTGCTCAACCAGGCCAACGAAGCCTTCGCCGCCCAGAAATTCAGCGATGCCGCCGGCCTCTTTGAGGAAGCCCTGCGCGCCGAACCTCAGAACACCTCCGCTCTGGTCGGCCTCGGCTACGCCCGCCAGCGCGAGAACAAGCTCGACGAGGCGGTCGCCGCCCTCAAGAAGTGCCTGGCCGTCGAACCCGACAACGAGCTGGCCGCCTTCCATCTGGGGGTCACCCAGTTCAAACAACAGAACTGGCAGGACGCCATGGCCAGCTTCGAAAAGGGCCTGGTCAAAAACGCCCGCAACGCCCGCTCCCGCCATTATCTTGGCATCATCTCCACCAAGCTCAACCTGCCCGACCGCGCCGAACGCGAGTTCAAGACCGCGCTTGCCATTGACCCGGCCTATGGCGAGGCGCATTTCAATCTCGCGGTCCTGTATGCCACCTGGGACCCGCCGCGCTGGGAACAGGCCCGTTCGGAATACCAGGAGGCCCTCAAGAAGGGCGTCCAGCCCGACGAGGCTCTGGAGACCCTGCTCAAGAATACCAAGTCCGTGTCCTCGCGCTGACCCGCCGTGGCCGCCGACCTCGCCCGCGACCTCGAACACTGGTTTCAGCGCCAAGGCCGCGACCTGCCCTGGCGAAACACCCGGGATCCCTACGCGATCCTCGTCTCCGAGGTGATGCTGCAGCAGACCCAGGTCGCCACCGTCCTGGAACGCGGCTATTACCAGCGCTGGCTGGAGCGCTTCCCGGATTTTCACCATCTGGCCGCTGCCGGTGAGGAGGCCGTGCTGCAAGCCTGGGAAGGCCTCGGTTACTACCGCCGCGCCCGCAATCTGCAGGCTCTGGCCCGGGCGATCCTGGAGCGCCACGGGGGTCAGTTCCCGAGGGATCCCGAAACCATTCGCGCCCTGCCCGGTGTCGGCCCCTACACGGCCGGCGCGATCGCCAGTTTCGCCTTCGACCTGCCGGAACCGCTGGTCGACGGCAATGTCGCGCGCGTTCTCAGCCGAATCGACAACAACGCCCAACCGGTCGACTCCACCGCGGGCCACAAACGCCTCTGGCAGCGCGCCGGGGAACTGGTGCAGGCCGCCCAGTCGCCGCGCGCCCTCAATTCCGCGCTGATGGAGCTCGGCCAACTCGTCTGTCGCCCCGGCAAGCCGCTCTGCCTGCAATGCCCCGTCAAACGCCACTGCCGAGCCGAAGATCCCTCCACCCTGCCGGTGAAAAAGGCCCGGCCGCCAACCACGGAAGTCACGGAACGCGTGTTTTT
The DNA here is from genome assembly GCA_030827515.1 of Prosthecobacter sp. Classification (GTDB taxonomy): domain Bacteria; phylum Verrucomicrobiota; class Verrucomicrobiia; order Verrucomicrobiales; family Verrucomicrobiaceae; genus Prosthecobacter. Next base: position 7,517 of record JAUREI010000068.1, read on the forward strand.
GCTCGAGGTCAACGGTGCCGTCCTGCTCGAACAAGAACGCGGTGCCCGCCGCACCGGCCTCTGGAAACTGCCTTCCCTGCCGGACGAACAGCCGGAAGGACCTCCCCCCGTTCTCTTCAGGTCCACCTACGGCATCACCCGCTACAAGGTGCATCTCTGGGTGCATGAAACTCCGCAACCGGCTCCCGCCCCCGCGGACAACCAGCGCCTCGTGCCGCTGGCCGATCTTGCGGCCACGCCGATGCCCAGCCCCTACCGCCGAGCCCTCGACACGCTCCTTGCCGAGCGCGACTTCCGGCTCCATTGACTGCCATGGCCCGCGTCCAGAAAGTTCCCACCGCCTCCTTCAGCCCCTACTACGGCTGCGCCATCATGCTGATGGCCGTCCTGACCTTTGGCGGCATCATCGCCTGGAGCTGGTATGCCCTCGTCACCCAGGACAAGGTCATCGCCAGCCTCACCGTCGACGACCCCGACACCCTGCCGAGCACCACCCTGGCCGAAGCCGCACAGGCCGCGCTCGAGCAACGCCTTGCCACCTTCGCCGAAGCCGCCCGCAACGGCCGGGCCGCCGAACTCGCGCTCAGCCTCGAGGAACTCAACGCCCTGCTCGTGCTCGCCCCCGACACTGGCTACGGCAGCTACGCCGGCCTGCTTCACTTCGAAAAAACCGATCCCGCCAACAGCCGTCTGGTCGCCCGCATCGCCCTGCCCATGAACCGCATCAAGTTCTGGGAGGGACGCAAACGCTACCTGAATGGCCAGGCCGGCTTTCTGGTCCACGTCCACGCCGAGGGCGTAGACGCCAAGATCATCGATGTCGAAGTCCCCGGCAAAGAGGTGCCCGAAGGATTCATCGTTGGTCTGGAAATCTGGACCTGGCTCGCCCCCTACCGCAGCCTTGAACCCATCGGCAGCGTTCTCAAGGCCGTGCGCCAGGCGCGCGTCACCGACGCCGGCCTGCTCTTGTCCACCGCCGAGCCCGCAGCCACCTCCCCTTGACCGCCACCGGCCCGCCGCTCTTGCCCACGGCCCGGCGATGCACTACCCTCACCCCCATGCGCCGCGCCATCTATCCAGGCAGTTTCGACCCGATCACCAACGGCCATCTGGACGTGCTCCAGCGCGCCGCCGGGCTGTTCGACGAACTCGTCGTCGCCGTCGCCCAGGACAACGCCAAGCAAAGCCTGTTCAGCCTGGAGGAGCGGGTCGCCCTGCTCACCGACGCCACCGACCACATCCCCAACCTCCGCGTCCTGCCCTTCAGCGGCCTGCTGGTCGACTTCGCGCGCCAGCAGGGCGCCGTCGCCCTGGTGCGCGGCCTGCGTGCGGTCAGCGACTTCGAGTTCGAATTCCAGCTCGCCCTGATGAATCGAAAACTCGAGCCCAACCTCGAGACCCTCTTCCTCATGCCGCGCGAGGAACTGACCTACATCAGCAGCCGTCTGGTCAAGGAAATCGCCCGACTCGGCGGCAATGTGAACCAGTTCGTGCCCCCGCACGTCGTCGCCGCCCTGAAAACCAAGCTCGCCCAGTCATGAACCCCTTCCTGATCGATCTCAGCCAGTTGCCCGCCGAGGGCAAAACCCTTCGTGGCCGCCAGCCGGCCGACTTCTTCCAGATCGAGGCCGAGGACACCACGGCCGGCCCGCTCAACCACGATCTACAGGTCGTTCGCGAGGGCGACAGCCTGCATGTTGCCGGTCACCTGGAGGCCGACTTCACCCTGCAGTGCGGCCGCTGCCTGGCCCGCTTTCCCTACCGCGTCGACCTCGACGCCTACCGGGCCGAGATTCCTCTGGAAAACGACGCAACGATCGACTTGACAGAAACCCTGCGTGAGGACATTCTGTTAGCCCTTCCGAACTTTCCGCGCTGTGAAGATGGCAACGTTGAACCGCGCGACTGTCCTGCCGAAGGCCGCTTTGACTCGACTCCGCCTGCGGACGAGACGGGGCTGCCGGGCGCGGAGCGCGGAATTTGGAACGCCCTCGATCAATTGAAATAAACCTCCCCTTCCCGCCATGGCCAATCCGAAACGCAGACAATCCAAGAGCCGCCAACGCCTTCGTCAGGGCGCCAACCGCTGGCGCGCCCCCGTTCTGAAGACCTGCCCGGAATGCGGCACGACCGTCCCCGGCCACGTCGCCTGCCCCTCCTGCGGTTACTACCGCGGCCGCCAGGTGCTGAACATCACCGCCGGCGAATAAGCCGACCTTTTCTGAAAACCCCGTCCGGTTTGCCGGGCGGGGTTTTTCTGTTGCCGGCATCCGGCCCAATCCGCGAAAGCGTTGACAAAGCGGTGGCACTGACGCGTTGAGTTGGCTGACATGTCACGCCGTCTCCCGCTCTACATCGCCCTCCTGCTCGCCACCACCGCGCAGGCCAGGCAGCCGAATCTCATCCTCATCATGGCCGACGATTTCGGCCATGAATGCGTGACCGCCAACGGCGGGGAATCCTACGCCACCCCCAACCTCGACCGGCTCGCCGCCGGCGGTGTCCGTTTTGAACACTGTCACGCGCAACCGCTGTGCACGCCCACACGCGTCCAGTTGATGACCGGACGCTACAACGTCCGCAACTACCTCAACTTCGGCACCCTGCTGCGCACGGAAACCACCTTCGGCCACCTGCTGCAAAGCAACGGCTACGCCACCGGCATCTGCGGCAAGTGGCAACTCGGCGCGGAAAAGGATGCTCCACAGCATTTCGGCTTCGCCGAAGCCTGCCTCTGGCAGCACACGCGCCGTCCGCCGCGCTACGCCAACCCGGGGCTCGAATACGACAGCGTCGAGCGCGACTTCCATCAGGGCGAGTATGGACCGCAGTTGGTGAACGACTGGGCGCTCGACTTCGTGACCCGCCACAAGGAACAGCCCTTCTTTCTCTACTACCCAATGATCCTCACCCACGACCCATTTCAGCCGACGCCGGACAGCACGGACTGGGACCCCAAGGCCGTCGGTGAAAACGTCCGCCGCGACGTCAGGCACTTCGCCGACATGGTAGCCTTCATGGACAAGATGATCGGCCGTCTCGACGCCAAGCTGGCCGAACTCGGCATCCGCGACGACACCCTGCTGCTCTTCCTGGGCGACAACGGCACGCACAGCAGCGTCACCAGCCGCTTCCGCGGCACCGACTTCCGTGGAGGCAAGGGCACGACCACCCGGCGCGGCACCCATGTGCCGCTCATCGCGAGCTGGCCGGGTGTTGTCCGTGAGGGGCGTGTCTGTGCCGACCTCGTCAGCACCACCGATTTCCTGCCCACGCTCTGCGGTGCCGCCGGCATCGCGATCCCCGAGACTGTCGATGGCGTCAGCTTCCTGCCACAGCTGCGCGGTGAAGCAGGCCAGCCGCGCGAGTGGCTCTATGCCTGGTATTCCCCGCGCCAAAGGCTCGACCTGACCGTCCGCGAATTCACCTTTGACCGCGACTACAAGCTTTACCGCGACGGCCGCTTCTTCGACCTGCGGAGCGACCCCTTTGAAGAAGCCCCATTGACCGGCGCGCTGACCAGCGAGCAGAGTGAGGGCAGGTCCCGGCTGCAGGCCGCCCTCGACCGCTTCACCGACGCCCGCCCCGCAACCCTCGACCGTCAGTTTGAGGCCGAAATGAAAGGCCGCGCACCGGAAGGCAAGAAGAAGAAAAAGAAGCAGTGAGGTTCAGCGCAGGCCTCCGCCCGTGCTGCAATCCAACCAACGCCACAGTGGGCCACAACCCCGCATCCGCGGCAAGACGGAGGGCGCGGACGCGTTACCGTCGTTCGACCATGAAACGCCTGCTGCTCCCCGCCCTGCTTGCCCTTGCCTCCGCCCTGACCGCCGCGCCTCCCAATCTGGTTGTCATGCTGGTCGACGACATGGGCGTGATGGACACCTCCCTGCCCTTCCTGACCGACGCCCAGGGCCGGCCGCAGAAACACCCGCTCAACGAGTATTACCGCACGCCGAACATGGAGCGCCTAGCCGCGCGCGGCATCCGCTTCAACAACTTCTGCGCGATGAGCGTCTGCTCGCCCACCCGCATCAGTCTGCTCACCGGCCAGAACGCAGCGCGCCATCGTGCAACCAACTGGATCAACCCCGATCAGGACAACGCCGGACCTCTCGGCCCGCCGGCCTGGAACTGGCGCGGCCTCAAGTCCGGCGATGTCACCCTGCCATCCCTCCTGCGCGGCGCCGGCTACCGCACCATTCATGTCGGCAAGGGCCACTTCGGCCCGCGCGAGTTCGAAGGCGGCAATCCGAGCAACCTCGGCTTCGACGTCAATGTCGCCGGCGCCTCGATCGGCGCGCCCGGCAGCTATTACGGCCTGCAGAACTTCGACCGTCCCGCCAAAGCCCAGGGCAAGGCCAAGGCCAAGCGCGGCAGCTATGCCGTGCCCGGCATGGAGAAATACCATGGTCAGGACATCTTCCTCACCGAGGCCCTGACGATCGAGGCCAAGTCTCGCGTGGGCGAAGCCGTGCAGGCCGGCAAACCCTTCTTCCTCTATTTCGCGCAGTATGCCGTGCACGCGCCCTTCGATTCCGATCCGCGCTTCGCCGACCACTACAAGAACAGCGACAAGCCCGCCAACGCCCAGGCCTTTGCCACGCTGGTCGAAGGCATGGACAAGTCGCTCGGCGACATCCTCGACCATCTCGAGGCCCTCGGCGTGGCCGACAACACGCTGGTGCTCTTCCTCGGCGACAACGGCAGCGACGCGCCCCTCGGTCATGAGCACGCGGTCGCCTGCGCCGCGCCATTGCGCGGCAAGAAGGGCTCGCACTATGAGGGAGGCATGCGCGTGCCCTTTCTCGCCGCCTGGGCCAAACCCGACTCTGGCAACGCCCACCAACAGCGCCTGCCGATCACGGCCGGTGCCATCCAGCCCCAACTTGCCGCGGTGCCGGATCTCTTTCCCACCCTGCTCGGTCTCGCCGGCGTGACACCCCCGGCCAGCCACAAGGTCGACGGACGCAAGCTCGACAGCCTGCTCACGGCCAAGCCCGACCCGCAGCGACCGGAAACTTTCCTCATGCATTACCCGCACGCCCCGCACCGCAGCGACTACTGGACCAGTTATCGCGACGGGGAATGGAAGGTGATCTACCATTACTTCCCCGGCGAGGACTCGGGCGGCCGCCGCTACCAGCTCTTCCACCTGAAAAGCGACCCCTACGAGCAGAAGGACCTGGCCGACGAACAACCCGCGGAACTCGCGCGCATGATGCGCGGCCTGGCCGCCGCCCTCGATGCCCACGAGGCCGTTTATCCCGTCGCCACCCCCGGCGGCGCTCCGGTCAAACCCCAGATGCCGTAAGCACGTCATCCATCATGCGCCTTCCCGCCTTCCTTCTGGTCGCTCCGCTGCTGTCGGCCGCTCAACCCAACCTGCTGCTCATCACCGCCGACGACCTCGGTCTGATGCTCGGATGTTACGGCGACAGGGCCGTGCGCACGCCGAACCTCGACGCCCTTGCCGCGCGCGGCCGGCTTTTTGAAAACGCCTATGTCGCCCAGGCCTCGTGCAGCCCCTCGCGCAGCGCGATGTTCACCGGCCTTTACCCGCATGCCAACGGCCAGTACGGCCTGCTCAATGCCGACGCCGGCTTCGAACTGCACGAACCCCTGCGCAGGCAGACGATCCCCGCCCTGCTCAAACAGCACGGTTATCGCACCGGCATCCTCGGCAAATTGCATGTCGGCCCGGAAGCAAGCTTCCCCTTTGATGAACGCCTGCGCGTCGACACGCGAGACGTCCGCGCCGCCGCTGCCGAGGCTGGCAAGTTCCTGCGCGGGGCCGGCCCCTTCTTCTTCATGGCGAACTACTCGGACCCGCATGTGCAGGGCCGCAGCCCGCGCCCGCCGGCCGAAGCCTTTCCCACCCAGTACAAGGGCGTGCCGGATACCCCGCTCAAGGTTGGTGAAGTGCCGCCTCTGCCCTTCCAGGAAGTCGCCACGGCCGAACAGGTCGAGCGCGTCACCCAGTATTACAATGCCGTCATGCGCTTCGATGCCGCCGTCGGCCTGCTGCTCGCTGAACTCGCCGCCGCCGGCCACGCCGATGACACGGTGATCCTGCTCGTCGGCGACCATGGCCCACCCTTTTTCCGCGGCAAGACCACCTGCTATGAAGGAGGCGTCAAGGTTCCCATGCTGGCGGTCTGGCCCGGTGTCTTTGCCGCCGGGGAACGCACACCCGCCCTGGTCTCAACCGTCGACCTGCTGCCCACTCTGCTTGACGCGGCGGGAGTGCCGGCACCCGCCGGTCTGCACGGACGCTCCCTGCGTCACACGCTCACCCCCGACAAGCACCGGGAATTCCTCGCCACGGAGTTCCATTTCCATGGTGCCACCCCGTTTTATCCGCGCCGGACGATTCGCGACAGTCGCTACAAGCTGATTCACAACCTGCGCGCCGGTCAGGCCAGGCCCACCACCGGCATCGACGGCGACGCCGCCTACCTGATGGGCCAAAAGCCACCCTATGCGGGCACCCGGGTTGGCAAGGCCTTCGAGCGTGCGGCCAATCCTCCCGAGTTTGAGCTCTACGACCTGCAGGCCGACCCCTGGGAGTTCGAAGACCTTTCCGCCGATCCGGCCCATGCCAGCACGCTTGAGCGCCTGCGCGCCGCCCTGCTAGAGTGGCGCCGATCCACGAGCGACCCCCTTCTCGATGACGCCGGCTTCAGCGCCATGGCCGCACGGGAAAAGCCGAACACGCCCAAGGCTGCGAAAAAGAAATCGTCCACAAAGTGACTGCCGGTTGTCGACCCGGGAGACAACACCGACCCGGCGACGGCGTAGTCTCCACATCCCTTCATGAAGCTCCACCTGTTCGCCCTCCTCGGGCTTGCCATCCCCTGCCTTGCCAACGACTGGCCCGCCTGGCGCGGCCCAACCCGCGACGGCCAGGCCGCACCCGGCCAAAACCTGCCGGTGAAGTGGAGTGAAACCGAAAACGTCGTCTGGAAAGCCGCGGTGCGCGGCCGCGGCCATGGCTCGCCGATTGTGGTTGGCGACCTGGTCGTCCTCGCCACCGCCGACACGGAAACCGAGGAACAACTCGTGCTCGCCTTCGACCGCGCCAGCGGCAAGCCACGCTGGCAGACCGTGGTCCACCAGGGCAAACTCAACAGCAAGGGCCACAAGATTTCCTCGCAGGCCTCCTCGGATGTGGTGAGCGATGGCGAACGCCTCTACGTCAACTTCCTCAACGACAACGCCATCTTCATCACGGCACTCGACCTTGCCGGCAAGCAAGTCTGGCAGCGGCGGGTCTGCGATTTCCAGGTGCACCAGGGCTTTGGTTCCTCGCCCGTTCTTCATGAGAACGTCGTCCTCGTGTCAGCCGATCACCGTGGCGGCGGCAAAATGACCGGGCTCAACAGGCTGAACGGTGAGGTCGTCTGGCAGCAGGACCGGCCGCCGGTGGCCAACTACGCCACCCCCGCCGTGCTCACCATCGCCGGCAAAACCCAGGCCATCCTCGCCGGCTGCAACAAATTCGAAAGCTTTGATCCGCTGACTGGCGAGAAGTTCTGGAGCTTCGACGGCAGCACGGAGGAAACCGTGGTCACCGCGGTGACCGACGGCCGGCGCGTCTTCCTCGGCGGCGGTTATCCGAAGAACCACACGGTCGCCCTCGAGGCCGACGGCTCCGGTCGCATCGCCTGGGAAAACACGACCAAGACCTACGTGCCCTCGCTGCTTGTCAGGGATGGCCACGTCTATGCCGTCGGCGACGCCGGTCGCGCCATCTGCTGGAAGGCCGACACCGGCGAGGAACTCTGGTCGGAGAAGATCGACCGCGAATTCTTTGGTTCGCCGGTCATGGCCGGCAACCTCGTCTACGCCACCAGCAAGGGTGGCGTCACCTCGGTGCTCGAAGTCTCGCCGGAGAAATGCACGGTGGTCGCCCAGAATCCGCTCGGCGACGAATCCTTCAGCTCACCCGCCCTGTGCGGCAACCGCCTCTACCTGCGCTCCGCGAAGACCACGCCAAGCCGTCAGGAATACCTATGGTGCATCGGCGAATGATCCGAACCCGCCCGCTCTGATGAAGCATCTCCTTCCCCTCCTTTTCGCCCCGTTGCTGACCGCCTCGGCGGCCGATCGGCCCAACCTGCTGTTCATTTTCTGCGACGACCTGACCAACCAGGCCCTGAGTTGCTTCGGCGATGCCCGCAAGCTTCTCGACACGCCGAACATCGACCGACTCGCCACCCAGGGCATGAAGTTCAGTCGCTGCCTTGTGCCGAACTCCATCTGCGGCCCCTCGCGCGCCGCCGTGCTCACCGGCAAGTATGCCCACCTCAATGGCTTCTACTGCAACGAATCCGGTCGCCCCTTCGACGGTGCGCAGCAGACCTTCCCCAAGCTGCTGCAGAAGGCCGGTTACCAGACCGCACTGATCGGCAAATGGCATCTGGAGAGTGATCCCACGGGCTTCGACCACTGGCACATCCTTCCCGGCCAGGGCCAATACTACAACCCGCCGATGATCCGTGACGGCCAGCGGGTGAAGCACGAGGGCTACACCACCGATCTCATCACCGACTTTTCGATCGACTGGATTCGTGCGCGCGACAAGAGCCGCCCCTTCCTGCTGATGAGCCAGCACAAGGCCCCGCATCGAGAATGGGCACCGGCCCTGCGCCACCTGGGCTGGGACAATGACAGGGTCCATCCCGAGCCCGAGACCCTGTTTGACACCTATGACGGCGATCGCGGCCTGGCCTGGAAGGATCAGGACATGACCCTGGAAACTAGCTACACCGAGCGTGATGCCAAGCTCACGCCGCCCCCCTACCTGACGCCCGACCAACTCAAGGCCTGGAACGCCTATTACGAACCGCGGAATGCCAAATTCCGCACCACCAACCCCAGCGGCCGCGACCTGCTGCGCTGGAAATACCAGCGCTACATGCACGACTACCTCGGCACCATCAAGGCGGTCGATGAAAGCGTCGGCCGCCTGCTCGACTTCCTCGAAGCCGAGGGCCTGGCCGACAACACGGTCGTCATGTTCTCCAGCGACCAGGGTTTTTACCTGGGGGAACATGGCTGGTTTGACAAGCGCTGGATTCTTGAAGAGTCCCTGCGCACGCCTCTCGTCGTCAAGGCGCCCGGACTCACCCGCCCCGGGTCCGCCAGCGACCGCCTGGTTTCCGTGATCGATTTCGCCTCGACCCTGCTCGAACTCGCCGGTCAACCGCGGCCCGCCGACCTGCAGGGCCGCAGCCTGGTGCCGCTGCTGCGCGGCGAAGCACCCGCCGACTGGCGCCAAAGCTTCTACTACCACTACTATGAGTATCCGCTCTGGCACAAGGTGCGGCCGCACTACGGCGTGGTCACCGATCGCTACAAGCTGGTCCACTACTACAAGCCCGACCTCGACGAATGGGAACTTTACGACCGGCAGGCCAACCCCATTGAAACCCGCAACTTCATCCATGACCCCGCCTATGCCGATACGGTCGCGGAGTTGAAAACCGAACTCGCCCGCCTGCGCACCGAACTGAAGGTGCCGGCCATTGAGGACGAGCCGCGTCATGCCTACGGCAAGGCCCCCTTCGACGCTCCGGGTCAAACACCCGGTGCCGGCAAGGGCGTGAAACCCTGACCTTTCCGTCATGAAACGCCTCCTTCTTCTGCTCGCTCTCTGCGGACTCGCCCAGGCCGGGCCGATCGTGCTCTACGTCTCGGAGAGCGGTGACAAACGCCTCGCCGTCTACCGGCTCGATGAGGCCACCGGCGCCCTCGAACGCACGGGGGCCGTCGACTTGCCCGGTTCCCCGGGCAGCCTTGCCCTCAGCCCGGACCGACGCCACCTGCACGCCTCCATCCGCAGCACCCGTCAGGCCGCCACGTTTGAGATCGATCCCCTGACCGGCCTGCCCGGCGCTCCGGTCTTTGCCGATCTCGGCTTCAACGCCGCCTACCTGCAGGTCGACAAAACCAACCGCTGGCTGCTCGCCGCCTCCTACAGCGAAGGTGTCGTCGGTGTGCTTCCCCTCGCCGGCGGCAAGGTCGGCGCACCGCCCGTGTCGGTGTTGGAGACCGGCAAAAAAGCCCACTCCATCCAAACCTCGCCCGACAATCGCTTCGCCCTCGTGCCGCATGTCGGTGAACTCAACAAGGTCGAGCAGTTGCGCTTTGACGCGGCAACCGGACAACTCTCTCCCAACGATCCGCCTCACCTGCCCGGCGGCGCCGGCGAAGGCCCGCGCCACCTGCAGTTTCATCCGAACGGAAAGTGGGTCTACTTCGTCAACGAGCAGGGCCTGAGTGTCACCCTCTGCGACTACGATGCCGAACGAGGCACCCTTCGTGCGCGGCAAAGCCTGTCGACCGTGCCATCCGGCTGGAGCACCGGTTCCTGTGCCGACCTGCATCTCACCGCCGACGGCCGTTTCCTCTACGCCTCCAACCGCGGCAACGACAGTGTCGCGCTGTTTCTCATTGATCCCGACACCGGTCACCTCACCTCCCGAGGTCAGGCCCCCACTGAAAAAACCCCGCGCTCCTTCTGCCTGACACCCGGCGACGCCTACGTCGTGGCCGCGGGCGAAGGTTCGCACACGCTTGGGGTCTATCGCCGTGACCCGCAAACCGGTGGCCTGACCAAATTGCATGTCGTGCCCTGCGGCAAAGGCCCCGCCTGGATCCTGCCCCTCAGGCTTTGAGTCACTCGACACTGTCCATGTCTTTCGTCATGCGCCCGCTCTTTCTGTCACTCTTCTGGCTTGGCGCCACCCTGGCCGCCGACCCACGGCCGAACGTGCTCATCATCCAGACTGACGAGCACAACTTCCGCACCCTCGGCTGCTACCGTGCCCTGCTGCCGCGCGAGCAGGCCTTTCCCTGGGGCGACAACGTCAAGGTGGACACGCCGCATCTCGACGCCCTTGCCGGACGCGGTGCGATCTGCACGCGTTTTTACGCCACCTCGCCGGTCTGCACGCCCTCGCGTGCCGCCCTCATGACCGGCCTCTATCCGCAGAACACCGGCAGCATTTCAAACGACCTGCCCATGCTCGATCGCATGGAAACCTTTGCCTCCGTTTTGGAACACGAGGGCTATCGGACCGGCTATGCCGGCAAGTGGCACCTCGACGGCGATGCCAAGCCCGGCTGGGCGCCCGCCCGCAAGTTTGGCTTCACCGACAACCGCCACATGTTCAACCGCGGCCACTGGAAGAAACTGGGTGAGGATGCCTCCGGCCCAAAGGTGCTGTCGGTCAACACCCGCGGCGAACCCGACTACGGCATTGAGGGGGCCGATGCGACGTCCTTCACCACCGACTACCTCACCGATCGAGCCATCGAATTCGTCCGCGGTGCGCGAGACAGGCCGTTTTGCTACATGCTCAGCCTGCCCGATCCACATGGACCCAACACGGTGCGCGCGCCCTACGACACGATGTTCGACCCGGCCGTCTTCAAGCAACCGGCCTCGGCCCAGTCCAAGGGCGAAAAGCTGCCATCCTTCGCCCAGGTGCTGCAGGACCGCTTCAACCAGCGCCAGATGGCGCTCTACTTCGGCATGGTGAAGTGCATCGATGACAATGTCGGCCGCCTCGTCGAGACTCTGCGTGAAACCGGTCAACTCGAACGCACGATTCTGGTCTTCACCTCCGACCACGGCGACATGTGCGGCGAGCACGGTCGCCACAACAAGGGCATCCCCTGTGAGGGCAGCGCCCGCGTGCCCTTCCTCATCGCCGCGCCCGGCCTCATCCCGCCCGGCACGGTCCTTCATGAGGCCCTTGGCACCGTCGATTTCAAACCCACCCTGCTCGGACTGCTCGGACTCAAAACCGAAGTCGCCATGCAGGGACGCGATGCCTCGAGCCTGCTGAAAAACGGCCGTGCTCCCGCTGACTGGAAAGACCGCACCTTCGTCCGCATTGGCGGCGACAGCGGCGGTGCCAGCGGTTGGCTGGCCATCTTCACCCGGCGACACAAGTTTGTCGTCTCGCCGACCGACACGCCCGCCCTCTTTGACCTCGACACCGATCCCTTCGAA
>JAUREI010000189.1 GCA_030827515.1 Prosthecobacter sp.
CGGGCGGCGCGCACCGCATCCTCCTTTTCGAAGATGCGCGGGACGTGGGTGTGACCGTAGAAGCAGATCTGGGTGAACTGGTAGCTGAAGCTGGCCATCGCATCGAAGCGGTTGGTGACGTAGCCCCAGCTGCCGGGTGAATCGAGCGTGGCGTGGACAATGGTGAAGTCGCGCACCTGGCGCACCAGCTTGAGGTCGCGGAGCCACTGGCGCTGTTCCTCGCTGAGTTGGTCGCGCGTCCACAGCAGGGCGGCCTGCGCCAGCGGGTTGAGTTCCTCCAGCCGGCTGGTGCCGGAGGCGCCCTCGTCGTGGTTGCCGCGCACGGCCGGGCAGTTCAGTTCACGCACGATCTCCAGGCATTCACTGGGATTGGCGGCATAGCCGACGATGTCGCCGAGGCAGACATGGTTCTCACACCCCTGCTCATGGGCGTCCCAGAGCACGCTCTGGAGCGCTTCGAGGTTGGCGTGGATGTCTCCGAAGATGGCGAATTTCATCGGGTTGGGCGATGGAACAAACCCCATACCATCGGAAAACCCGGGGGAAAATCAAGCGAATCGGCTCGCATTCGCACCTTCGTTCGCCGCATCGCGCAGGCGGTGGGTACCGCTGTAGACGTTCATCGTGCCGCCGCGCAGGAAGCCCACGAGGGTTTGGTTGGCTTCGCGGGCGAAGTCGACCGCGAGGCTGCTTGGCGCTGAAATGGCGGCAATGAAGGCCAAACCGCCTGCCAGCGCCTTCTGGATGATCTCGAAGGACACGCGGCCGCTGACCAGCAGCAGATGCCGGTCGAGGGGCAACAGGCCGTGCATCAGGGCGTGGCCCAGCACCTTGTCGAGCGCGTTGTGGCGACCGACGTCCTCACGCAGCACCAGCAACCGTCCCTCCAGGTCGAACAGGGCGCTTGCATGCAGGCCGCCGGTGAGTTCGAAGGCCTCCTGGGCGGCGCGCAGCCGGTCCGGCAGGGCGGCGACGAGGTCCGCTCCCACCTGGAAATCGGCGGTCGCCGGCGGGAAGCGCTGGAACACCGAGTCGATGCTGGTCTTGCCGCACAGGCCGCAGCTGGAGGCGCTGAAGACGTGGCGTGTGAGCGACTCCCAGTCGACCACGGCGCCGCCGAGCAGGACGTCAATGACGTTGCCGTGGTGGTTGCCGGTGCTCGGGCACTGCGAGATCTCCAGGATGTCGCGGGGGTGCGAAATGACGCCCTCACTGACCAGAAAGCCGGCCGCCAGTTCCTCGTCATGACCGGGCGTGCGCATGACGACCGCGACGCTGCGCCCCTCGACGCGGATTTCCAGCGGTTCCTCGCGCGCCACGATGTCGGCACGCGATTCCGCGCCGGCACCGACGGTAACCCGGCGGAGTTCCACCGGCTGTGTCGGCGCGCCGTCAGCCCCGGTCATGACGCGGCCTCCACCAGGTCGGCACTGACCACCCCCTGGGTGACATGGCGCGGTTCGGCGATCAGTCCGACGAGTCTGTCGAAGGTTTCGCGGCCGCGGGTGATCTCGATTTCGACGCGCAGGAAGTAGATGGGAAGGTCGCCCGGCGGCAGCTTGGGAAAGCGCACGAAGTCCTTCTCCGTGGTCAGGATGGCGTGGGCGCCGGCCTTCTCGCAGCGCTCGATGAACTGGATGATTTCCTTTTCCTGAAAGCGGTGGTGATCGGTGAAGCGCCGTGTCCACTGCACGCGCGCGCCAAGCTTGCGCAGGCCGTTTTCAAAGCTCTCGGGAACGGCGATGCCGGAAAGGGCGCCGACATACTTGCCACTCATCGCGTCGAGCGGCAGTCGCTCGCCGGTGTGGATGTTTTCAAAATGCACCGGCCGGTGCCGGCACTCGATGATCTCGGCCACGCGGTTGTGGCGGCGGATCTGCTCGATGATCTCGGCGCTGTCGCCATCGGACTTGGTGAGGAAGATGTAGCTGGCCCGGCGCAGGCTGGTCGGCGGCTCGCGCAGCGTCCCGCGCGGCAGCATGTAGCCGGTGCCAAAGGGCGCGGTCTTGTCGACCAGAACAATGTCGTGGCGGTGCTTGAGCTTGAGGTATTGCAGGCCGTCGTCGAGCAGCAGCACGTCGGCGCCGAACTTGCGGATCGCGTGGGCGCCGGCCTTGACGCGGTTGCGGTCGACCACCACCGGCACGCCCGGGCAGTTCTGCGCGAGCATGTAGGGTTCGTCGCCCGCCACATAGGAGTCGAGCAGAACGCGCTCGCCATCGGAGACGACGCGAGGCAGCGGTTCGCGCGGCTTGCGCGCCAGGCCGAGCTTGGCAGCGAGGCGCCAGCCGAGAGGCAGCTTGCGCTGGCGCTTGCTCTTGTAGCCGCGGCTGAGGATGGCGACGCGCCGGCCGCGGGCGAGCAGTGCCTTGGCAAAGAGTTCGACGACCGGTGTCTTGCCGGTGCCGCCGACGGTGATGTTGCCGATGCTTATGACCGGCACGCCGAGGTGGTGGTCGTGCAGGTAGCGTTCGCGGTAGAGAAACAATCGCAGGCGCACCGCTCCCGAATAGACGCCGGAGAGCAGGCGAAAGGCCGCGCGCAGCAGGGTCGGCCGCAGCCCACGCTTGTGGTGGATGATCACCTCAATGAGGTAGGATTCGAGATCTTCCAGGGTGTCTTTCATCCGGGGCCGGGGCCGATTCATAACCCGGCTGCGGCGCCGGCTCAACCCTGAGCTTGCCGCCTTTCCGGCAACCCGGCGTTGCCTCGCGCCGGCCCCGGGCTATGGTAATGTTTTCCACGCCGTGAAGCCCTACTACCTGACCACCGCCATCGACTACACCAACGCGCCGCCGCACATCGGCCACGCTTACGAGAAGGTGCTGGCCGATGTCATGGCGCGCTTCCAGCGCCTCAATGGTCGCGATGTGTATTTTCTCACCGGCGTCGATCAGCACGGCCAGAAAGTGCAGAAAAGCGCCGATCAGGCCGGCCAGACCCCGCAGGCCTTTGTCGACGGTGTCACCGCCAAGTTCACCGCCCTCTGGGACAAGCTGAACGTCCGCTACGACGGCTGGGCCGCCACCACCGACCCCCGCCACAAACGCGTCGTCCAGGCCCTCCTGCAGAAGCTGCACGATGCCGGCCAGCTGTACAAAAAGGCCCACCGGGGCTTTTACTCCGTGCGCCAGGAGCAGTTCCTGACCGACAAGGAGCGCGGCCCTGACGTTCAGTTCGGCGAGGAATGGGGTGAGGTGGTCGAGCTGGAGGAGGAGAACTGGTATTTCCGCCTCAGCGACCACGTCGAGTGGCTGAGGAACCACATCAAGACCCACCCGGACTTCATCCTGCCCGCGCACCGCGCCGCCGCCGTGCTCAACGCCCTCGAGGGCGCGCCGCAGGACCTGTGCATCAGCCGACCGGTCGAGCGCCTGAGCTGGGGCATCCCGCTGCCGTTCGACGAGCGCTTCGTCAACTACGTCTGGTTCGACGCCCTCACCAACTACATCAGCTTCGCCGGTTACCTCGCGGACGAGTGTGGCAACGAGGGTCTGCCCGGCTTTGAGACGATCTGGCCGGCCGACGCCCATGTCATCGGCAAGGACATCCTGGTGCCGGCGCACGCGGTGTACTGGCCGATCATGCTGCACGCGCTCGGCTTTCCCGACGAACAGATCCCCAAGCTCGTCGTCCACGGTTGGTGGAACATGAAGGGCGCCAAGATCAGCAAGAGCCTCGGCAACGTCATCGATCCCGACGAACTCGCCGGTGTCTTCACCGCCGACGGTCTGCGCTATTACCTGATGCGCGACATCGCCACCGGCTACGACAGCGACTTCAGCGACGAGCGCCTGGTCATGTCCTATCGCAAGGAACTGGCCGGCGGCCTCGGCAACCTGCTCAACCGCAGCCTCAACATGGCGCACAAGTATCGCGCCGGTGTGCTGCAGCCGGGCACCTACGACGACGATGAAAACCGCGCCCTGCGCCAGGTTGTCGCGGAGGCGGCTCCGGCCTGCGTCGAGAAGATGCAGTCTTGGGCGATCCATGACGGCATCGCCGCCGCCTGGAAGATCGTCACCCAAGCCAATCATTTCGTCGACAGCACCAAACCCTTCTCGCTCGCCAAGGATCCCGCCCAGACGGAGCGCCTCGACAGCGTGCTCTACCACCTGGCCGAAGCGCTGGTCCACGTCAGCGTTCTGCTGGCGCCGGTGATGCCGGAAGCCATGGTGAAGGCGCGCGCCCAGATCGGCTGGGAGTTGCCGGCGGGATTCGTTCTCGGCGACCTGCACTGGGGGTTGCTGCCAGCGGGGCATCAACTCGGGGCGCCGGTGCCGCTGTTCCCGCAGTTGGATCCGGAAGCCGCCGGCGAACGCTGGGCGGAGTTTCTCAAGGTCAAACCCGGCGCCTGACCGTTTGCTTTCTCGATTCGTCGTTCGTCATGCCCACAGCGCGTTCCAAGCGACCCCGACGCAAGCCAGCCGCCAAGCCGCGGCGCAAGCCCGCCTCGCGTCGCCGTGCCCGCCCTCGCAGTGACGGCGTCGCCAGGCGCCTGTTTGGCCTGTTGCTGGCCGGCTTGGTACTCGTCGCTGTCTACCAGGCCGCTGCCGGCTGGTTCCAGGCGCGCACCGCCGAGGCGGTCACCTTTGATGCGCGTCGCGGGACCCTTTTTCTGCCGCTGGCCGAGGCCGCCCACGCCCTGCGCTGGGACCTGGAAGAACAGGGTGGTGGCGTTCGACTGAATGGCCGGTCCCTGCCCGATGCCCATCTTGTGCGCCTGCTCGACGGCGCCAGGATGGTCAGTCTCGAAGGATTGGCGCAGGCCGGTGCGGAAGTGGAACGCGAGACCGCCGCCGACGCGGCCATGGTCAGTGCCGGTGGCCGTCGGCTGCGTCTGGAGAAAGCCCCGCAGCGGGTGGAGGTCAGCCTGGCCG
Organism: Prosthecobacter sp.; assembly: GCA_030827515.1. GTDB lineage: Bacteria > Verrucomicrobiota > Verrucomicrobiia > Verrucomicrobiales > Verrucomicrobiaceae > Prosthecobacter. The sequence continues at coordinate 4,881 of JAUREI010000189.1, forward strand.
ACCAGCGATTGCTCGCCTGGCAGGGGAGTCGTCTCATTCTCGCCACCAAGGTCAGCACGGGCCGCCGCAACAGCACGCCGCCGGGCGAGTTCAAGGCCGGCCCCTACAAGGCGCGCGAGCATTTCTCCAAGCTCTACAACAACGCGCCCATGCCCTGGAGCGTGCAGGTCAATGGCCACATCTTCATTCACGGCTTTTCCCAGGTGCCGGACTACCCGGCATCGCATGGCTGCATTCGCATGCCACTGACCGGTGGCAATCCGGCGCGCTTTTTCTACGAGTGGGTCGAGCGTGGCACGCCGGTCAGCATCCTGCGCGAGGCGCTGCCGGTCAGCCCTGTTCCAGTTGCCCGTCTTTGAGACGCAGCAGACGGTCGCCCCGCTTCGCCAGGTTGAGGTCGTGGGTGACGACGACCAGTGTTTTGCCAGCCTCGCCAACCACGCCCATGAGCATGTCCATGACCCCGCTGCCGGTGGTGGCGTCGAGGTTGCCGGTGGGTTCGTCGGCAAACAGGATGCCGGGGTCGTTGATCAGGGCGCGGGCGATGGCGACGCGCTGCTGCTCACCGCCGCTGAGTTCGGTGGGCAGGTGGTCCATGCGCGCGGCCAGGCCGACGCGGTCGAGCAGTTCCCTGGCGCGGGCCTCGGCCTTGCGACCGCCGATCATGGCCGGCAGCAGGACGTTTTCGAGGGCGGTCAGTTCGGGCAGCAGGAAGTAGTGCTGGAAGACAAAGCCCATCGTCTCGTTGCGCTGGCGCGCCCGCGCCGCGGCCGGGCCGTGGTAGAGCGATCGACCCTGCACGAGGACATCGCCGCGCGTGGGTTTTTCCAGGCCGCCGAGCACGTAGAGCAGGGTGGTCTTGCCGGCGCCCGACTGGCCGCAGAGGAAGACTTTTTCGCCGGCCGCCACCTCGAGATCGATCCCGCGCAGCACCGGCAGGTCATGACCTCCCAGATGGTAGGTGCGGTGGACGTCCTGGGCGATGAGCGGGGCGGCGGGCATGGGGGACTCGGTTGTGGAGTTCGCGGTTCTCGGTTCGCGGTTGTCAGGGGGCATTGTCCACGCCCCGTTGTGCGAGGGCGAGCGAGCCGAGCAGGCCGGAGCGTGTGCCGAGGCCGGGGGCGACGATGAAGCGGTCGAGGTCGGGGCCGAGTTCGGGCACGGCGAGGTAGCCGTGCAGCAGGCGCTGCAGTTCGGCGCGGATCATCGGCAGCAGGTGCGGCTGGCTCATGACGCCGCCGCCGAGAATGATTCGGCGCGGGCAGAGGCTGAGGGTCAGGTTCATCAGGGCCTGGCCCATGATGAGGGCGGTCTCCTGCCAGGCGGGATGTTCGGGCGC
>JAUREI010000193.1 GCA_030827515.1 Prosthecobacter sp.
CAGCAGGCTCAGCAGGGTCAGCAGGCTCAGCAGGGTCAGCAGGGTCAGCAGGGTCAACAAGCCCAAGCCGGCCAGCCTGGTGCATCCCAAGAGTCGGGTCAGGGTGGCAAGCCATCCGACTCCCAAGGCCAGGCGCAGGGTGGCCAACAAGCCCAAGCCCAAGCTGGTCAGTCCGGTCAACAGGGTCAGCAAGCGCAAGCCGGCCAGCCCGCAGACGGTGCGCGGCGCTCGGGTTCTCCCACGCAGACCGCCGACGGTCGGCGCGCGGGGGGCGGCGGGGGTGAGGGCCGGGCCGGCGGCTTCTTCTTCGACGAGGGCGCGGAGGTCCGCGACGGGGGAGCGATCACCGGCGAAGGTTACGACCGCTGGAGCGACCGCCTGCGCAACGTCGAGGAACTGCTCAGCCAGCCCGAGCTGCGCAATGAGGCGGCGCGGGTGCTCGACAACGCACGCAACCTGCGCCTCGATCATGAGCGAAATGATGCGCCGCCGCAGACCGACCACCTCGCCCTGCGCATCGTCGAGCCGCTCATCGAACTGCGCGACCGCGTCGCCGAGGAACTCGCCAAACGTGAGGCTGGCAACAACACGGTGCCGGTCGACCGCGATCCCGTTCCCCCCGCCTTCCGCGATCTTGTGCGCCGCTATTATCAGGAGCTTGGCCGTGGCGATTGAGGGCTGTCCCCCGGCATGACTTTCCTGTTTCAACATCCCGAACGTCTGTGGATCGCGCTGATCGTGATCGCCGTCGGCGGTGCCCTGCTCTGGCACGGTTATCGGCGGGTTACCCTGCGCGGCGGCCGGCGCGCCGCGGCCCTGTTCTGCAAGCTGGCGGCGCTCGCCCTGCTCGCCCTCTGCCTCGCCGATCCGCGCTGGACCCATCGGCAGCCGAAGCAGGGAGCCAACGAGCTTGCTCTTGTCGCCGACAACAGCGCGTCGCTGGAACTGGCCGAGACCCTCGGCGGGCCAACCCGTGCCTCGGCTCTTCGTGCGGCCCTCGGCACGGCCGGTGCCGAGCCCGGCTGGCTGCGCGAACTCGGCAGCCTGTTCCGCGTCAAGACCCTGCTGGCCGATGAACGCCTGCGCCATGTCGCGGATTTTGGCGCGCTCGATTTCCAGGGCCGTCGCTCCGATCTGGCCGGTGCCCTGGGCCGACTCGAGGACGGCGCCGCCGGACGCTCGCTCGCCGCCACCGTGGTCTTCACCGACGGCACCCCCACCGATGCCTGGCCGCAGGAAAAGCCGGCGCGCCCCGTCTTCCCGGTGCTGGTCGGCACGGCCGCCCCGTCGCCCGACCTGGCCCTTCAGGAGGTGACGGTGACCCAGACGGCCTTTGAAGACTCGCCCGTGCTGCTGACCGTGACCTGGTCGGCCGCCGGTTTCGACGGTCGCGAGATCGCGGTTGCCGCACTCGACGAGGAGGGGCGTCCTCTGGTCTCGGAAAAGCTGCGCGCTCTTGCCAACTCGCCCCAGCCGGTGGCGCGCCTGAAGGTGCCGGTCACCAAGCCGGGGGTGTCCTTCCTGCGCGTGGCGGTCATGGAGGCCCCGCTGCTGGCGAAGACGGCAAAGGACGCATGGAAGGCCGGGCTGGCGGAGACGGTGAAGGTCAACAACGAGCGACTCGTTGCCGTCGACCGCGGCCAGGGGCCCTACCGGGTGCTCTATGTCTCCGGACGGCCGAACTGGGAATACAAGTTCATCCGCCGCGCCCTCGCCGGCGATGACGAGGTGCAGTTGCCCTCGCTGGTGCGCATCGCCAAGCGCGAGCCGAAGTTCGAGTGGCGCGGGCGGGTCGGGGAGAGCAGCAACCCGCTGTTCCGGGGTTTCGGCGATCAGGCCAGCGCCCAGCGCTATGACCAGCCGGTGCTGATCCGTCTGGGCACGAAGGACGCGCAGGAACTCGCCGAGGGTTTTCCGAAGAGCGCCGACACCCTGTTTGGCGAGTATCGTGCGGTGGTGCTTGACGACCTGGAGGCGGAGTTCTTCACCCAGGAGCAGATGAACCTGCTCGAACGCTTTGTCAGTGAGCGCGGCGGCGCCCTGCTCATGCTGGGCGGACAGGAGAGCTTTCAGGCCGGTGGTTACGAGCACACGCCGGTGGGACGCCTGCTGCCAGTCCATCTCGATCGCGTCAACGCCGTCGAACCCGTGCGCAACGCGCGCCTCGACCTCACCCGCGAAGGCTGGCTGGAGCCCTGGGCGCGACTCCGCCCCGGCCAGGAGGAAGAGGAGCGTCGGCTCGCCGCCATGCCCGGCTTTTTCTCCGTCAACCCGGTGCTCTCCGTGAAACCCGGAGCCAGCGTGCTGGCCACCGTGGCCACCGAACGGGCGGCCCATCCGGCGCTCGTCGCCCAGCGCTTTGGCGAGGGTCGCACCGTGGCGCTGACGGTGGGCGATGTCTGGCGCTGGGGGTTGAGCGATCCCGGCGCGATGAAGGATCAGGAACGTTTCTGGCGCCAGCTGATGCGCTGGCTGGTCGTCGATGTGCCCGACCGCGTCCAGCTCGCCGCCGAAGCCGGCGAAGCGAGCGTGAAGCTCGCCGTGCGCGTTCGCGAGGCGGACTTCCGACCCATGGACGATGCCCTCGTCGTGCTGGAGGTGACCGGGCCCGACGGCGCCAAGGCGCGACTGCACGGTGAGCCGAGCCTGGAGGAGGCCGGCCTGTTCGAGGCGGAGTTCTTCCCCAAGGCGGCCGGGGCCTGGCGCGTGCAGGCGACCGTGACACGGGCGGCCGGAGAAAACGTGCCGGCGTTTCAGGCGGTCAAGCAGACCGGCTGGGCCTGGCAGCCGCAGGCGGCGGAATGGGCGCGCCTGGAGGCGGACCGCGCGGCCCTGCAGCGTCTTGCCGAATCCAGCGGTGGCAAGTTGCTCCGCCTCGACGAGGTCGGCCAGTTGCCGGAACTGCTGCGCGGCATTGAGGTGCCGGTGCAGGAGGTGATCAGCAAGCCGCTCTGGCATGCCCCCTGGGCCTTTGCCCTGCTGCTCGGTCTGCTCGGTGCGGAATGGCTGCTGCGACGGAAAGGAGGCCTGGCATGAAGCGCCGCATCGTCCTGCTGCTGTCGCTGGCGCTTTCGTCGCTGGCGCTGCCCGCCCGCGACCTCGAACTGCTGCTCGTTCAGGGGGCGCCCGGCACGGAGGAATACGCGACGCTTTTCGCGCGCCAGGCGGTCGCCTGGCAGGAGGCGGCCGCCAAGGCGGGCGCGACCTTCACCCGGCTCGGCCACGAGGGCGCCGCCGAGGATCTGCCGGCGCTGGAGGCGGCCCTGCAGAAGGCGGCAGCGTCGGAGACCGGCCAGTTCTGGCTGGTTTTCCTCGGCCACGGCACCTTCGACGGCCGCGAGGCCAAGTTCAATCTGCGCGGCCCCGACCTGACGCCGGGTTGGCTGGCGGAACGGTTGCAGCCCCTGAAGCGTGAACTGGTCCTCATCCACACCGGCTCCGCCAGCGGCGCCTTTCTCAAGCCGCTCGCCGGCCCGAAGCGCACGATCGTCACCGCCACCAAGGGTGGCGACGAGGTGTTTTACTGTCGCTTTGGCGAGCACTTCGCCCCCGCCATCGCCGGCCTGGCCGAGGCGGATCTGGATCAGGACCAGCAGGTGTCGGTGCTGGAAGCCTTCCTGCACGCGAGCCGGCGGGCGGCGGAGTTTTACCAGAACGAGGACCGGCTCGCCACCGAGCATGCCCTCATTGAGGACAATGGTGACGGCACCGGCACGCGCGCCGAGGTCTTCGAGGGCACCCGGCCCGCCGCCGCACCGGCCGGCAGCGCGCCCGACGGCGCCCGCGCCGGCCAGATCGTGCTCGTGCTGAGCGAGGACGAGGCCCGGTTGACCGACGCCCAGCGCACCCGGCGCGATGAACTGGAACGCCGGCTGGAAACCCTCAAGGCCGCACGCGCCGCCAAGGGCGAGGACGTCTTCTTCGCCGAACTGGAAACGCTGCTGCGCGAGCTGGCGGAAATGTATCGATGAGACCCGGTGGCTTCCGGCTGGACGGCGCGCCCGTTGGCCGGCTAGATTGCCGTCCCGCTTCCCGTTTTTACCCCGCATGCAACCGTTCCAGACTTTGTCGCGTCGCCGCCTGCTGGGCGGGGCGGCGGCGGTCTTGCCCACCGCGGCGATGGCGCAGTTGCTGGCCTCGGAGACGTCCGAGGGCCGGCACTCCCATCACCCGGCGCGGGTGCGCCGGGTGATCTGGCTGTTCATGCACGGCGGGCCGAGCCACGTCGATCTCTTTGACCCGAAACCGGAACTCGCGCGCCGTGCCGGCCAGCCTCTGCCCGACAGCCTGGGCAGCGTGGAAACGCGGCGCAAGGTGGCGCACAACCCGCTGCTGGGACCGGTCAAACCCTTCCGCCGCCACGGCGAGAGCGGCATCGAGATCAGCGATTTCCTGCCGCACCTCGCCGAACTGGCCGACGAGATGTGCGTGATCCGCAGCTGCCACGGCGACAGCGTCAATCATCCGCAGTCGGTCTACCAGCTCAACACGGGCTCGATCCTCATGGGCAAGCCGAGTGTCGGCAGCTGGATCTCCTATGGGCTCGGTTCGGAAAACGAGGACCTGCCCGCCTTCGTCGTCCTGCCCGATCCCGGTGGCGGCCTGAAGGGCGGTCCGCCGGCCTGGGGCAGCGGTTTCCTGCCGGCCGCGCATCAGGGCACCACCCTGCGCGCCGGTGACACGCCCATCCTGCACCTGCATTCGGCCGCCGGCCATCCCCCCGACCGCCAGCGCGCCCTGCTCGACCTCGTCGGCCGTTTCAACCGTCGACACATGGCCGCGCGCGCGGCGGACACGCTGCTTGATGCCCGTCAGCGCGCCTATGAACTCGCCTATCGCATGCAGAGCGCCGCGCCCGAGGCGGTGGATCTGGCGGGCGAGAGTGAGGCGACGAAAAAGCTCTACGGACTGGATGAACCGGTGACGCGCGAGTTTGGCACCCGCTGCCTGCTGGCGCGTCGGCTGATCGAGCGCGGCGTGCGTTTCGTGCAGTTGTATTCGGGCGACACCAATGGCTGGGATGCCCACGAGGATGTGCTCAAGAATCACACGGAATACGCGGCGCGCACCGACCGGCCGGTGGCCGCCCTGTTGCGCGACCTCCGCCAGCGCGGCCTGCTCGAGGACACGCTGGTCATCTGGGGCGGCGAGTTCGGGCGCATGCCAATGAGCGAAAAGGGCACCGGCCGCGACCACAATCCCTGGGGTTACACCACGGTGCTGTTCGGTGCCGGCGTCAAACACGGGCATGTCCACGGTGCCACCGACGACTTCGGCCTGCGGGCCGCGGTCGACAAGGTCCATGTCCATGACCTGCACGCCACGCTGCTGCACCTGCTCGGCCTCGATCACGAGCGCCTCACCTTCCGCCACAACGGCCGCGACGAGCGCCTCACGGACGTTGCCGGCCGGGTCGTGCGCGGCATTCTCGCCTGACCCATGAAGATCGCCCCGTGCGTCCTCGCCGCCGCCCTGGTCTGTGCCACGGCGCAAGGGCGGTCGATTCGCGCTTCGGACGATCCTGTGCGCGATGAGCCGGCGCTCACCGAGGAGGATCGCCGTCACTGGGCCTTTCGGCCGCTGGCCTTCCCGGTCGAGCCCGCGCGACCCGGCGATCTCAGGAAAGCCGCGGCGGAACTCGACGCGCTCGTGGCCCGCAGCCTCGCCCAGGCCGGGCTGGCCCGTTCACCCGAGGCGGATGCCACGACGCTGATTCGTCGCCTGCATTTCGATCTCACCGGCCTGCCGCCGCTGCCGGAAGAGGTCGAGGCCTTCCGGCTGGACCATGCCAGGCAGCCCGAGGCGGCCTACGAGGCGCGGGTCGATCGCCTGCTCGCCAGTCCGGCCTATGGGGAGCACTGGGCGCAGGCCTGGCTCGACCTGGCCCGTTTCGCGGAAACCGACGGCTTTGAGCATGACAAGGAACGACCGCGCGCCTGGCAGTTTCGCGACTGGGTGATCCGCGCCCTCAACGAGGACCGGCCCTTCGATGATTTCGTGCGCCAGCAAATCGCCGGGGACCTGCTGGCGCAGGGCGAGGCGGTGGCCACC
>JAUREI010000160.1 GCA_030827515.1 Prosthecobacter sp.
CTTGCCGTTGTTGACGACGGGACCGCGCCCCAACGAACCTGATGTTGGCGTGACAGGCTGCCCTCCCATGATCACCTCGGTGCCGGCACCAATGGTCAGTCCATTGATCTGGTTGGCGGCATTGGAGAGGACGAGACGCCCGGTTCCGCTCACCACAAGGTTGGAAGTCCCCATCGACTTAATCCTGCCCAGCAGGGTGAGGTGAGCGGATGAACCACCCAGCACAATGCTGCCGTTACCGTCAAGAATCAGGCTGCCCCCGAGGCTGGATGCACCGGCCCCCGCCGTTTTGAGCGTGGCCGCGTGCAGGACCACTGTTTCAGGCGAGGCGGCCAGGCTCAGACTCAGTGCGGCCCCAGTGGCGACACTGGTGAGCCCGTCCGTCGAGCCAAGGGCGTCGTCGGCGGCGGCCACCAGGGTGCCGCGCAGCACCTGGGTGGGACCCGTGTAGGTGCTGGTGCCGCCGAGGGCAAGGCTGCCGGTACCGTCCTGTCGGACGCTGCCCGAACCGGTGATGTCATTGTTGATGGTGAAGAGGGGGTCGGGACGGTTCACCACCAGGTAGCCATGGTTGATGACCGGCAGGGTCCCGCCAAGACTGCCGCGGGAGGCACCGGTTCCCACCTGCAGCACGCCACCATAAATCGCCGTTTGTCCGGTGTAGGAGTTGGTGCGGTCAAGGAAGAGCGTGCCGGGGCCAGTCTTGGTGAGGCGGCTGGGATTGCCGTCCACATCGGCGATCGTCGCCTTGATGGTCAGGCTTCCCCTGGGGTTGAATTGCTGGACAATGAGTTCGCGTTCCACCCCGAAGGCGCCACCGCCGAAGAGCTGCTCGACGCCGCCCCCCTGATCCTGAATCAGGATCGGGTTGGCACCCACATTCGGGGTCACCAGAATGCCGCCGGACTGGATCGTGGTCGTCTCATTGCCACCAACGCCACCGAGGGTCATGGTCAGGGGACCAAAGGTGTCAAAACGCAGCGAGCCGGTGCTGCCGGAGAACTTGGCTCCGGTGCCCGCGTCGAAGGCCGCAGTCACGTTGGTGTTCAGGCCGGCGCCAAACGAATTGCTGTAACTGGAGAGGGCGCCAATCGCCGCACCACCGGTGCCAGGCACCGCCCAATTGAACACAGGCATGCCAAGGCCATCTAGCCCCCGATGCACGGCGTAGCCCCCCAGAATGCCGCCCAGACCCGCCCGCCCCACCGTGGTGGTGACAGCGGAATCGGCATGAACCAGCAGGGCGCCACCCGTGAGGGTGTTGCGCTGAAGGTTGCCAAGATTCAGCATGGCGCCAGCCTGCCCAGGCACCGTGCGGACGACGGAGGCGCCCGCATCCAGGGTGGTTCCCGCGGAAATGACCTCGGCGGTGGCACTGCCCGTGAGAAACACGCTGCCGCCATTCAGCACCAGCGTGCCGGGGATGCGGTTGTTGCCGCCCGTCGAATAGTCCAGATGCAGGGAGGCAGCGCTCTGAACCCGGGTTGCCCCAAGGTACTCCTGATCCGCCCGGATCAGAATGCTGCCACCCGCCGCAAGTGTCAGTCCGCCATTGCCGCCCAAGGGACTGCGAATCACCCCCGTCCAAGCCTGGTCAAGGAGGGAACCGGCCGGTGCGGACGCGAGAATAAGGCTCTGGTTGGCGGTGACCTCGATCACGCCGGCACCGCTGAGCGAGCCGATTTTTTCCGTCAGAGCCACGGCCAGCGTGCCATTCACCCCCACCTGAACGTTCACGGTGTCCCCCAGGGCACCCCGGCTGTCATTCAGGGTGACAAGGCCGCCTAGCACGTTCAGTTCGCCGCGCTGCAACTCGTTGTTGTTCGCAAGATCGCTGGCGGCCAGTGTCCAGCCGGTGCTGCCGCCGGTGGCGGTTACGTTGAGGGTGCCGCGTCCATTGAAGGCGCCACTGAAGCTCCCCGAATTGCCCTGGGTGGTGTGGATGGTCAGTTCACCGCCGCGCAGGAAAACGGTTTTTTTGCCGGCGGTGTTGGAAGAGTTCAACGTCCCGAGGGTCTGGGACGCGCCGTTCAGATCGAAGGTGACACTGCGGTTCACACCGGCCGTGCCCGCCGACATGAGCAACCGTGTGGTCGAAGGCAGTGCGCCAAACCCGGATGCGCCGAGTTGCCCAACACCCGATTCAATGCCGTAGGCGCCAAGTCGCAGGATGCTGTTCGTGTTGTTGGTTTCAACCGCCTGCAGGGTCGTCTGGCCCGTGTAAGTGCTGACGCCGAGCAATTCGAGCGTGTTGTTGCCAATCTTGGTCAAGCCGCCGGTTCCGGAAATGGCACCACCATAGGCAAAGACCTGATTCGCGGTGGAGTTGTCCAGAATGAGATCCGTGTCGTCGAGGATCAACACCCCTCCCGTCTCACCAAGGTAGTTGCCGAGCAGGGCGCCGGTGGCGCCGTTGGGGAAGGCACGACTTGCACCGCGTCCACCCCCAGCCAGGAAACCGACCACCTCCTGACCGCCCGAAGCCAGCGTCAGGCTGGCACCGGTCTTGTTGGAGAGCACGATGCTGCTGCCCAGTCCCTGACCCACCAGACGATTGTTGCCCAGACCGGCAGTGCCACCCACCACCATGCCGCCGGCCTCAACCTGCACGCTGCCATTGAAGGCGACATCGTTGTTGTTGATCCAGGTGAACACGCCGGTTCCCTCCTTGATCAGCGTGGCGGCCGCGCCCCCCGTGATGCTGCCAGTGAACTGGGTGGTGGCGTTATTGCCGCCAAAGGCCAGGGCCGTGTTGGAAACGCCGCCCGTCAGCTTGATGGACGCCGCGTCACTGCCTCCCGCAAGGGAACCCACCCGTTCGAAGGGGGCGGTGTTGAGGGCATTCGAGGTGAAGTTCAGGGTTGGCGCGCCGGAAGCTCCAAAAACAATGGCACCGCTGTTGCTCAGGACGTCGTGAATGACCGTCCGGCCCCGAAAGTTGACGCCACCCACCTGAACAACGCCGTCCTCAATCGTGAATGTGCCCGTGGTCGTGCTGCTGCCCGCAAGAATGGTCTTGCCCGCATCCGACTTGGTCCAGTTGGAGGCGCCGGTAAAAGGAGCATCCAGGAGTTCGGCATCCTCGATCGAGAGGGTGACATTGCTGTTGGTCGAAGTGACCGCCTGGTTGAGCAGCACCTGGTTGTCGCCGAGAATCTGAACAATGTAGGTCCCGGCCAGAATGCCCGAACCGGTGACCTCCATCCCGGGCTTGAGGCTGGAAGTGATGTTTTCCCCCACCAGACGAACCACGCGGGTGTCCGTGTCGATTGCCGCGGAAACCACGACGGGCGCAGCGGCACGGCCAGCCTGGGGCCCACCGAGCATGCTGGCAATCATGAGCAGCACCACGGGCATCCGCAAGCGGGTGCGCAGGCACTTCATGATTGCCGACGACAGATTGTTGTCTTCGCGATAGGGTTTCATGCGGAAAATGCGATGGGGGTCATGGTGCGCAGCGCCCTGTCTCCACACCCACGCGGGAGCACCGGCAGGCGCAGTCGCGAGGTGTTTATATTGTTAATCTTCATGGCGTTGCGTTACCTTGGTTGAAAACTTGCCACGTCCTCTTGAAGATTAAGACCGTCCTGGCAGGAGGTTTGCTCAACAATGAGGGTCTGAGATCGAGGAGGAATTATGACATTTTTTGGAGCAAGACCATGTAATCACAAAGTCATGTCTGGCTCCAAGCACAAAATTCCACCCCCGGTGGGTGCAACCGACCGGTCAACAAGTCCGCATCTGCGGTCGACAGGCCCCGCCCGCGATTGACGCGGCTTGGGGTTGGACGCCGTCGGTGAGCTCAGGCGGCATCAGGCAGGGCCGCCTCATCATCCTGGAACTGCAATTCTTTCTCAACCCTCAGATTTTCAACGATGTAGGCCTGGCGATCGGGCGTGTTCTTACCCATGTAGAAGCTGAGCAGCTCCTTGATGGTCTTGTGCTCCGGCATCATGACCGGCTCAAGGCGCATTTTCGGGCCGATGAAGTGCTTGAATTCATCCGGGCTGATTTCGCCAAGCCCCTTGAAACGGGTGATTTCGGCATTCTTGCCGCAGCGATGGATGGCACGCTGACGCTCCTCGTCGCTGTAGCAGTAAAAGGTCTCCTTCTTGTTGCGCACCCGGAACAGCGGGGTCTGCAGGATGTGGAGGTGGCCGGCGCGAACGATTTCCGGGAAAAACTGCAGGAAGAAGGTGATCATCAGCAGTCGGATGTGCATGCCGTCGACATCGGCGTCGGTGGCGAGGATGATGCGGTTGTAACGCAAATCCTCGATGTTCTCGTCAATCTGCAGGGCGTTGGCGAGCAGGTAGAACTCCTCGTTCTCGTAGACAATCTTGCGGCTCAGGCCGTAACAGTTGAGGGGCTTGCCGCGCAGGGAGAACACCGCCTGGGTCTCGACATCCCGGCTCTTGGTGATCGAACCGGAGGCGCTGTCACCCTCGGTGATGAAGAGGGTGCTGTCTTCGCGGCGCTTGTCCTTGGTGTCGAGGTGAATCCGGCAGTCCCGCAGTTTCTTGTTGCAGACCTTGGCCTTGCGGGCGCTGTCGCGCGCGGCCTTCTGGATGCCGCTGATCTCCTTGCGCTCCTTTTCGTTGGCGGTGATTTTCTCCTGCAGCGCCTTGGCAACCTCGGCATGCTTGTGGAGGTAGTTGTCGAGTTCCTTGACGATGGTGTTGATGATGTGGGTGCGCAAGTTGCGCCCCTCCGGCTCCATGTGCGTGGAACCCAGCTTGGTTTTGGTCTGACTTTCGAACACCGGTTCCTGGACCTTCACGGAAACGGCGGCGATGACCGAGCCGCGCACGTCATTGGGATCGTACTGCTTGTTGAAAAAAGCGCGGCACTCCTGCACGAGCGCTTCGCGGAACGCCGCAAGGTGGGTCCCTCCCTGGGTCGTGTGCTGGCCATTGACGAAGGTGTAGTATTCCTCGCCGTAGCCGGTTCCGTGGGTGAAGGCGACCTCGACATCGGTGCCCTCCAAGTGGATGACCGGGTAGAGAGGTTCCTCGGTCAGCTTGGCGGCGATGAGATCGCGCAGTCCATCCTTCGAGCGAAACGTCTCCCCGTTCAGCTTGAGCGTCAGGCCCGGGTTCAGCCAGGAGTAGAAGCGCAGCATCTCGCGCACATAATCGAGCTTGAAATGCACATGGCTCGTGAAGCTCTCGGGGTCCGGCCGGAAACTGATGCGAGTGCCATCCGGCTCGTCACAACGCCCGGGCTTGCCGCTGTCTTGCCTGACCAACCCGCGACTGAACTCGATCGAACGGGTCTGTTTCTCGCGCACAGCCTGGATCTCAAAAGAGACACTGAGGGCGTTGACCGCCTTGATGCCAACGCCGTTGAGGCCGACGGAACGCTTGAACACCTCGCTGTCATACTTCGCCCCCGTGTTGATCTGCGCGGCGCACTCCATGAGCTTGCCCAGAGGAATGCCACGACCGTAATCGCGCACGCTGGCACGCTGGTCCGGGGCGATCTCCACCTCAATGACCTTGCCGAAGCCCATGACATGCTCGTCGATGCTGTTGTCGATGACCTCCTTGAGCAGGACGTAGATGCCGTCCTCGGGCTGGGAACCGTCGCCCAGCTTGCCGATGTACATGCCGGGACGCAGGCGGATGTGCTCGCGCCAGTCGAGGGATTTGATGCTGTCTTCGGTGTAATTGTGGGCGGGTGACGACATGGGCGGAAAGGAACGCGGTTCAGGGCTTCCAGCGGCGGTACTCCACAACCTGATGGGTGAAGGCGAGGAGAAGCAGGGCGAAGCTTGTGTAGTAGACCAGCGGCCGGGTGTCGATGAGCCCGGCCGTGAAGGTGCGAATGTGCTCGGTGCTGGCGAAGTAGTTGATGATGTCAACGAAGCTCTCGGAAACCTTACGGCCAATGACGCTGATGAACATGCCCGTAAGGAAATGCAGCAGGCTGGCGGTGAAGGCAATGACGGCGGCAATGATCTGGTTGGAGGTCAGCGAGGAGGCAAAACAACCGATCGCCAGGTTGAACAGACCCATGACGAACAGCACGAGATAGCTGCCCTTGAGGGCGCCCGCGGGCATCTCCACCTGGCCGGCGGTGATCCAGTCGATCAGCAGGAAATTCAATCCGCTCGGTACCCAGAGCATGCAGTAGATCAGCACTGCGGCCAAATACTTGGACCAGATGACCTGCCAGGTGCGCACCGGCGCGGTGAAGAGGGTCTCCAGGGTTCCCATCTTCTTCTCCTCCGCGAACAGGCGCATCGTCAGCAGCGGAAAGACGAAGAAGTAGGACAGCCAGAACCACATGGCATGGAAGGTCCAGGTAACGATCGACCCCTCGCTGGGCCCCCGTTCCAGCACGGAAAGGGCGGCGCGCAGGCAGAAGCCGTTGAGTACCATGGCCAAGGCCAGGACGATGTAGGCCATGGGCGAGACGAAAAACGTCCGCAGTTCCTTTTTCAGCAGCACCCAGAAGATTCTCATGGTCGTTCGGTTCAGACGGTTCTTGCGGGTTCGGCGGCGGCGAGTTCGATGAAGACGTCCTCCAGGCTGGGCAGCCGCCGGTGCAGTTCACGCAGTTCCCAGCCCCGCTCGCGGGCGAGCATCATGACGTCCTCCCGCACGTCCCGGCCGGGCTCCACCCGCAGGACATGGCGGGACCAGCCGCCCTCGGCCGGCTCCTCGACCACCTTGCGCACGCCGGCCAGCGTCTCCAGATCAGCCACCGCCTGCGTGCCGGCGCGCACCTCGAGATAAACCTCCGTCAGCGTCCGCAGGCGGGCCGTCAGTCTCTCCGGCGTGTCATCCGCGAGGACGCGGCCATGATGAATCATGATGACGCGGTCGCACAGGTTCTCCACCTCCTGGAGAATGTGGGTGGAAAGCAGGATGGTGTGGGCCGGCCGCAGGCTGCGCAGCAGTTCGCGCACCTGACGGATTTGCACGGGATCGAGTCCGCTGGTGGGTTCGTCCAGAATGAGCAGGGGCGGCTCGTGCAGCAGGGCGTCGGCCAGGGCCACCCGCTGGCGGTAACCCTTGGAGAGGTTGGCAATCAGACGGCGGCGGACATCCGTCACCGAGCAGAGCTCCATAACCTCGCCAACCCGGCGGCGCATGTCGCGACCGCGCAACCCCTTGAGTTCGCCCCGGAATCGCAGATACTCCTTCACCCGCATGTCCGTGTACAGGGGCGCGGTTTCCGGCATGTAACCCACCGAGCGGCGTACGGCGAGCGATTCGCGGAAGACATCATGCCCGTTGACCGCAACATGCCCCGAGGTCGGAGGCATGTAGCCGGCAAGAATGCGCATGGTCGTCGACTTGCCGGCACCGTTCGGGCCCAGAAAACCGACGATCTGGCCGGGTTCGACCTGGAAGGACACGTGATTGACCGCCATTCTTCCGGCGTAGAGCTTGGTCAGGTCGTGAACGGCGATCATGGGCGGTGCGGAGGGCGGACGAATCTGGGCAAGCTCCCCTTTAATCCGTCAATTCGCGGCTGACAACCGGGGAACTCGGCTGCCGAGAGGAAGTCGGGCCCGCCCGAAACCGCCAATTTTTCCCTTGCACAGACGCCCGGCTGAGGCATCTTCCCTGCTCTTATGGCAAAAACCGCTTGGCTCGAGCGCGAAAAGCGCAAACAGAAAACCGTCCAGAAATACGCCCAGCTCCGCGCGGAACTGAAGGCAAAAGGCGACTTCGTCGGCCTTTCCATGCTGCCCCGGGATGCCAGCCCGACGCGTCTGACCAACCGCTGCCGTGTTTCCGGCCGTCGCCGCGCCTACATGCGCCGCTTCCAGATGTCCCGTCTGAGCTTCCGTGAAGCCGCCCTCGCCGGCCTCATTCCCGGCGTCACCAAGTCGAGCTGGTAGGCCGCGCGCCTGTCTCCGGGATGCCCCCATCCCGGAGGGCGGCGGAAGGTGAGAATGACCGTTCATGCCCACCTATTCCTACATCGCCGAAGACCCCGAACAAGGATGCCCCTCCTGCAGGAGGGGTTTTGATTTGCGGCGACCCTTGAGCCGACCCTCCCTCACCCACTGCCCGCTGTGCCGCCAGCCGGTCAAAAAGCAGGTGAGCGGCTTCAGTACCCCGAAACTGACCAAGCCGGTCTCGGTGAGTGACGCCAAAAAGGCGGGCTTCACCATCCTCGAAAAGCGCTGCGACGGCTCCTACGAGCGCCTGTAGGCGTCTGCCAACCCGTTGCGGTGCCGCCCA
>JAUREI010000245.1 GCA_030827515.1 Prosthecobacter sp.
AAGCAGGCGAGCAGCGACAGATCGTCCATCGGGTCGCCGCTGATGGCATCGTCGAAATCGATGAAGGCGGCGATGTGGTCCGGGCCACCGAGAATGTTCCAGAGGGCGAGGTCCTTGTGCACCAGGCAACCCTGCGCCAGGCCGAGCAATCCTGAGTGACCTTCGATGGCGGACTCAATCTCGCGGCACTGGGTGACGTCGAAAAACCCGCGGTCAGCGAGAAAACCGAGGTGCGCATCCAGGCGCAGGAGAAAGTAGTCGGCGTAACTCGGGCAATGGCCGCCCAGGTGCTCGTCCGGCACACCGAAGCCCGGCAGCTGAACCCCCTGCCATCGGGCCACGGCCGCGCCGATCTCGCCGGCCACGGCCTGTACCTGCAACTCGCCGCGCCGCTGCCAGTGATTCAAATCCGGCGCCTCGATCCGTTCCAGGGCCTGCCAGGCGAAGGGCAGCCGGGTGCGGCTGGCATCCCAGCCGAAGACCTTCGGCACGGCCACCCCTTCGGCGCGCACCCGCTCCAAAACAGCGCTTTCCACCGCCAGATGACCGTCCCCCTCCGGCCCGTCCTCAACGCGCACAAACAACCGCAGTCCATCGATCTCGGCCAGCCAGGTGAGGTGATTGCCCTGGCCGCTGCCCGGCTGCAGGTCCAGATGACGCGCGCCAAAGTGCTCGCGCAGGGCCGAGGCCAGCAGTTCCTGCCGTTCCGGCTCCGGCAGGGTCCGCGGGGCGGTGCCGTGAAAGGCGGCGGGACGGTCGCACTTCCAGTAATGGATGTCGCGCCGGCTCATGCGGAGGGTGGGCGGCGCTTCCACCAGGCGGCCACCAGACCACCGACGATGTTTTGCATGACTCCACTGAACACCGAGGCCGCAGCAGCCAGAGGCATGAGCGGAAAATGCTCGCCGGCCAGGGAGGCGGCCATGCCGCCGTTCTGCATGCCGACCTCGATGCTCACCGTGCGGGCCACGGATTCCGGATGACGGCTCCACCGGGTCACGAAGTAACCCACACTGAAGCCGAGCAGGTGCAGGACGAAGGCAGCGAGGGCGAGCCGGCCGAAGTTGGCGGCAATGGCCCCGGCACTCGCGGCCACGATGCCGGCACTGACGAGCGTGAACGCCACCACGGCCACCGTCGGGCCGCAGGCGCCAATGCGGTCGGCCGTGCGCGGCAGCTTCCAGCGAATCAGCACACCGAGCGCCACGGGGGCGACCACGAGTTGCAGGGCCGACAGGCAAAGGCCGAGTTTGTCGACCGGCACGATTTTGCCGGCCAGCCAGCCGGTCCACAGCGGCGTGAACACGAAGGAAAGCAGGGTCGAACAAAGGGTCAGCACGACCGAGAGCGCGACATTGGCCCGTGCCAGGTAGCTGATCATGTTCGAGGCCATGCCGCCGGGGCAGCTCGAGACGAGGATGATGCCCACCGCCAGGCCCGGCTCCAGCTGCAGCAGCGTGGCAACCAGCCAGCCACACAGGGGCATGAGGGTGTATTGCGCACCGAAGCCGAGCGCCACAGCCCCTGGCAGACGCGAGACCGCCCGGAAGTCGGACGGGCTGAGGGTCAGGCCCATGCCCAGCATCGAGGCCGCCAGCGACCAGAAGATCCACGGCTTGTCGAACCACAGCATCGTCTGCGGCCGGAAGAAGGCGACCGTGGCCAGGGTGACGAGCCAGACGGGATAGAGGTTGTTGAACCAGTTGAAGAAGCGCTTCATGGAAAGGCAGCCGGGGGATGGATGACCCTGTCAGGGGCGTGCGACATCTCGCACGCCGTCATAGCCGGGACCACCGGCACCGACATAGCCGTTGCTGGCACCGCCGGCGTCGGGGGTGACCCAGAAGGCATACAACGAACCCTTCGAAAGATGGAAGCGGAACTTCACCGGCCTTCCCGCCAGGTCCGCCAAATCGGAATCGTCCGACCAGGCCACCTGCACCTTCGTCAGGTCACCGGAGACTCTTGGAGAACTGCGCAGGACACTGCCCTTCTCATCCAGCACTTCCACGCGCGCTTCGCCGCTCAGGTTCAGGAAAAGATGCCGGCCCTGGAACTTGACGGGGCGCGTGGTCAATTCGCCCGGTCCATCCATGGAGGCAAAACCGTCGCGACGCAGGGTCGCCAGACCAATGCTGCCGCCGGTGTACATGCCTCGATGCCCACTGGGCGCGATGCCGCTGGTGCCCATGTAGGGAAAGACGAGATGATCGTCGAGCACGACGAAGACTCCGGCCGCGCCGTGAAGGTAGGCGCGATCCCACGATCCCTCGGTGCGCGAACCGGTGATGAACCCCCGGCGGTCCGGCCGGTCCCAGTGGAACCCGTCGCGGCTGAAGCCGAGTTCGAGGTCGAGCAGTTTCGGGAATTTGCCCTTGTCGCAGACGCTGTTGTTCGGGCCGCGGTGGATGTAGTGCATGCCGACCATCAGGCTTTCGTAGGCGACCGCATTCAGGCTGTAGAGCTGCGGTGTTTCACCGGCCCCGGGATAACGCCCCTCGGGTTCAGGAGCGTCCCGATTGTCCGCGTTCGTCCAATACACAGCCCTGGCCCAGTCGCCCCCCTTCAGGAAGTCGTCGCTCTCGAAGTAGTATCGGCAGCGGCCGCGGCGCTCGGTCTTCTTGATGCTGAACACCCATTTGTCACGAAACGGATTGCGGAAGAACGAGCAGTAGTCGTCCGCCGCGATCGTGGTGGTCACGGCATCCGACCAAGTGGTGCCATCGGAAACGTGCAGGGAGTGCATGAACCCCTCCGGCCGCTGCTCCTTTGGCACATGCAGCCAGCAGGTGAGAAACTTCAGTCGCTCCGCGGGTGCGGCCTCAAGGTCAAGCCAGACACAGTTGTCGGAACCGCCGGTGACCAGCCTCGGACCGGTCCAGCGCAGGCCTTCGGGCAAAAGTTCGCCGTGCCGCGTCCAGGTTTTCATGTCCGGACTCGTCGCCAGTGACAGCGGCCCGCGCCAGCCGGCGACATAGAACAGCTTGAAGAGCTTTTCCGCCGGGTCGTAAAACACACCGCCCTGGCCGGTGAAGGTGGTGGCCTCCTCGCCGGCCTCGCCCTGCGTGGACTTGCCCAGTTCGCGCGGCGTCTCCGCCTTGAACACAGGGTTCCCCGCAAACTTCGTTGCCTGATGATGGATCCGCTTCAGCGTGGTCGACTCGATGAGAAAATCATCAACGAAGAGTTGGCGGCCCACGTCGATGGGAATGACCTTTGGCGGCCGCTGCAAATAGGGCACCTCCATCGGCTCGGTGGAATCCGGATCCCGGAAGCGCGGCGGCCAAACCTCGGGCAGTTCGATGCCGTTGTAGAGTTTCTCCGGCTTCGGTCCGGTGGCCTTGTTGGCAAGCAGGCGCAGCTTCGCGTCCTTCGAGACGATCTTGCCCGCGAGAACATCCTCCTCGCGGAACTTCGCCAGCAGGATTTCCGCGTCGCTGTGGCGGTTCCAGTCATAGAGGATG
>JAUREI010000254.1 GCA_030827515.1 Prosthecobacter sp.
ATCGACGCCAACCCCGGCGCCCGCACCGTTCGCAAGCCGGTGGACTTCAACCACGGGCGGCGCTAAGGGGCGGCATGCGTTCCCTGCTCCTGCTCGCCGTCGCAGCCCCCCTTGCCATGCCCGCCGCCGACACCGCCGCGGAACGTGCGGCCTTGGTGACCGCCACACCCGGCTTGGTCGCCTTTTGGGACTTCGTGCGCCGCGAAGCCGCCGGCGATCATCGTTTCACCGCCCACGTGCCTGCGGGATCACCCACGGATTACCCTCTCGATGCCGGCAACTACATCAAGGACTTCTGGGGCAGCGGCCGTGAGGCGACCTATGCCGACTTCCCCCTGCTGGGGCGCGGCCCGTTCGGTCAGGCCATCCGCATCGTCAAGGAGAGCGATCCCGACTTCCGGCCCCTGCTGCTGGTGCCGCGTGCCCGGCTGCACAACACGCCGCTGGATATCAAAGGCGCCGGCAAGTCGGTCACGGTGGTCGTCTGGGCGATCCGCGAAAGCGGCAACCACGCGCTGGCCGGCATCTGGCACGAAGGCACCGACCTGAAACAGAACGAAACCGCCGGCATTGCCAAGGTCGAGCGCGGGCAACGTCAGTATGCGCTTTTTGCCGGTCTGAACAAGCAAGGCAGCGCCTGTGGCCACGTGTCCGAGAACGGCGCCAGTTCCTTTCTCAACAAGTATGCGCTGCACAAGTGCAACTCGCTCGGCCTCACCCCCGAGGTGCCGGCGGACTCGCCCGCCGAGGTCCTGGATGCCTCGTGGCAGTGCTTCGCCATGACCTTCGATCATGGGAAGGATGAACTCACCGGCTGGCTGAATGGCGTCGCCGGGGATCGCTGGCTCGACAACCCGAAGAAGGACAAGCTCATCTCCTACGCCTACAACGCCTACATGCAGGGCCACTACGCCAAGGTGCCGGGCCAACAAGACGGCGAGGACCATGCCTTCCCGAAGGATCAATACTACAACCCACCCGAAGCCGAGCCGCTGAGCGTGAAAGTGCTGCGCGAGTCCGCCGAGGAACGCGTCGAGCTGCGCGAGCATCACTTCACGAAGATCGAAGTCACTGTGCGCGGCGGAAAAGAAGTCGCCCGTGATCTCGTGGCTCTTCGCCTGAATCCTTGGTGGTATCCGCACGACCTTTACACGCCGAAAGACGCCCAAAGCGGCGGCCCTTTCACCATCGGTCGTGTCATCCACAGCAGTCGCAGCGTCGGCTTCACCGGCTGGATCGGCGGTGTGGCCGTGTTTGACCGGGCACTGGGGGCGGAGGAGTTGGGGAGGTTGACCAAAGTGGCTTCGGCTTTAGCCGAACCGACCCGGTGAGTTGCGGCGTTGCCGCCATCGGTTTCTCGCGCATGCACAGGTGCCGGCGCATTGACATTCCGTGCGGAGACCGTGAAAATGTGCTTGGCAATCCCTGCAACGGCCGGGTGTGAAAGTGGCTTCGGCTTTAGCCGAAATTGGATCGAATCACAGCCCATGAGTGCGAACCCAAGCGAACGCCCAGAAGACGAACCTTCGTCTAAAGCCGAAGCCACTCTGAAGGCCACTTTCTTCCGGCCGCACGACGATCTCCACATCCATCACGGCCACCTGCCGCACTGGCGCCAGCCCCACGTCACGTACTTCGTCACCGCCCGGCTCGCAGATTCGATGCCGCAGGAAATGCTGCGCGAGTGGCAGATTCGTCGCGATGCCTGGCTGGCCGCGCACGGCTTGCGAAAGCCCGGCGACATCCACACGCTGCCAGAGGATCAGCAGCATGAGTTTCACGCCGCGTTCACTCTGCAGTGGCACCAATGGCTGGACGCGGGCTTCGGTGAATGCCTTTTGCGCCGAGAGGAGGTTCGGGACATTCTTGTGACTCGTCTCATGTCAGAGTCGTCTCTGGATGCCTGGGTGATCATGCCCAATCATCTTCATGCCCTCGTCGCTCCTGAAGACTCAACGCTCGGCGAGGTTCTGCAAAGCTGGAAGGGCGGCAGCGCTTTCGAGATCAACCGACTGCTCGGGCGCAGCGGACCGCTTTGGCAAAAAGAGCCTTATGACCACATCGTGAGGTCGGAGGCACAGTTTCAACATTACCGTCGCTACATCGCTGAAAACCCGATCAAAACCGCCTTGTATCCGCATGAGTATGCGGTTGGTCTTGGCAAGCAGCGGTTCAAAGTGGCTTCGGCTTTCGCCGAATGCTTCAACCAAAGCCCATGCGGCTAAAGCCGCAGCCACTTTCCGGGGATCGCTGTCGCATTCCGTCCAGTCTTTGTCGTGGCATCTCATCGGCGAACTCCGTTATGCTTCTGCCATGCAATCGCCCGCACACCCAACCCGTCGCGCCTTTCTGCAGTCCGCCGCCGTGGTGGCCACGGCGACCGGGCCCGCTGTCGCTGCAGCCCCCCGAGTCGGCTCAACCTCGCGCATCCTGGAAACCGATGTGCTGGTCTGCGGCGGCGGCTGCGCGGGCAGTGCCGCGGCACTGGCGGCCTCGCGCGCGGGAGCGAAAACGCTGCTGGTCGAGAAAGCTCCCTTTGCCGGCGGCATCATCACCAGCGTCGGCCTGCCGTATTTCGATGGCATTGCCCACATCGACACGAAGCGCGTGGTCGTGCGCGGCATCGCCCTGGAACTGCTGTCAAAGTCCGGGGTCTGCGCCCCCGACGCGCGCACGGTGACGAAGCACAACCCGACGATCCCCAACACCTTCGAGTTCAAGCTGCTGCTCGACCGCCTCTTCCAGGAGCAGAAGGGCCGGCTCGACGTGCTGTTCAACAGCTTCGTTTGCGACGCCCACAGCGATGGCGACCGCATTGTAAGCGTCACCATCGCCAACAAGGACGGCCTGGTCACGGTGAAGCCCAAGGTGGTGATCGACTGCTCGGGCGATGCCGATGTCGCCGCCTGGGCGGGTGCGCCGTTTGAACAGAGCACCGAAGTGCAGCCGCTCACGCTGCATTTCCGCATCGGCAATGTGAAGCCCATCTCTCCCGCCGAAAAACAAGCCTGCAAAGATGCACTCAAAGCCGCGCAAGCCGCTGGCGAGCTGCCGCACTACTACGGCCCCGGCATCATGTTCCTCTTTCACGGTAGCGAGGTCTATATCCACGGCGTCCGCGTGCCCGCGAACCCCACCGATGCCGCCGATCTCTCCCGCGCCGAGATGCAGGGCCGCGCGGATGCCCACACCATGTTCCGTGCCTGGAAACAAAACGTGCCTGCCTTCAAAGACGCCTACTTCATCGAAGCTTACCCGTGGATCGG
>JAUREI010000313.1 GCA_030827515.1 Prosthecobacter sp.
CGCCGGCCTGATTGAAGGCTTTGCAAACGTCGCTGGCATGCTCGACCGTGGAGCAGAACACAATGGTTTTGCGATCACTGGCCTTGGCTTTCCAGTTGTTGATCACCGACTCTGTGATCAGGGTCTTGTTCAGGATGGACGCGACCTCATTCATGTCGAAGTCGGTGGCCGTTCGACGCACCTTGCGCAAGGCGTCCTGGGTGCCAACGTCGATCACGTAGGTCCTGGGCGGAACCAGATGACCGCTGGCGATCATCTCCCCCAACGTGATCTGATCGGCTAGGTTGCTGAAGACTTCACGCAGGCCCTTGCCATCGCCCCGGTTCGGGGTTGCGGTCAGACCGCAGATGGCAGCCTTTGGGTTCTTGACCAACACCTGGTCGATCACTTCGCGGTAGCTGGGCGAAACCGCGTGGTGGGCCTCGTCGATGATCAACAGGTCCAGCGTCGGCATCTGCTCCAAATTGGCGCCACGCGAGAGCGTCTGCACCATGGCGAAGGTGGCGTTGCCATCCCAAGATTTCTCGTTGGCATCAAACACTGAGGTCTTGAGGCCCGGGTTCACCCGCTCGAACTTCGAGCGGTTCTGCCCGGTCAACTCAGTACGGTGGGCCAGGATGCAGGCCTTGGCATCGGGCTCAACCAGAAGGCGGCCGGCCACGGCCGACAGCATCACGGTCTTGCCCGACCCGGTGGGCGCAACGGCCAGGGTATTGCCATGCTCGCCGAGGGCCGCAAGGGTCCTCTGCACAAGCAAGGCTTGGCGGGGGCGAAGAATCATGGCAACTCCCCCTTACTGAGCCCAGCTGGGACGACCCGGTACCGCTGCGCGTCCGGTGGCCTGTGCATAGGCGTTCGGCGCCGTGGCACTGGGCGCCACAGGTGCGGAACCGTTCATGTGCGCCGCGTACTCTTTGTGGTCCGGGGCCACCGCCGACTTGATGACGCACTTGTCTTGGCCGTTCTGGTCCTTCTCCCAGTCGACCTTCCCGACAAACTCAATGCCCTCCAGATCCGCAAAGCCGCTGATGCGACGGGCGTTTTGTGCTGCCGGGCTGTTGTCACTCGGGTTGATCCCGCGTGCGGAATTCAGGATGGCCTTGATGAAAGTCCGCCCCATGTTGGTCCACTCGGCACCCTTGGCGCTGTACAGCCCAATGAGCGACCACATCTTGCGGCGAGCGAACGGGCCATCGAGCACCACGAATTCGCAGTTGAGGTAAACCGATCCAGTGGTCATGCTGCGCGTGGCGTAGCCGCCGGTCCATCCCTGAGACGGGTCGTCATAGCCACCGGGCTTGATGGTCATGCGCACACGCACTACCGTGCCTTTGGGGATGAGGTCGTAGCTAGATTGCTCGGCGGCGGAATTGAAATCGAAAAAGGTCATGATCAAGACTCCAGAGAAGAAATTGCGGGGGTTGGGGTGTTGGGGGCAGCCTCGGAGGTAACGGGCTGCGGTCGGGCAAAGTCCAGGCGCTCACTGGCAGGGCGTGCGGGGCCAGCGATCTTTTGCATCAGGCGACCGAGATCCGGCTCCTCAACTGCGTCGAGACGACCGCTGCGGTCCTTGGCTGGGTAGCCCCACTGGTTGAGCGTGTGACACACAAAGGCGCGGTAGCTGCTACCGTCATCGGCTTTGACTTCGGCCAGCGTGATGACCTCATCGACGATGCCGGGCAACTCAAGTCCGGTTTTTGAGCCATCAATCTGCAGCGTAAAAACGCGGCGGTTGAAGTCGTCCAAAGCCTCGTTGAGGATCCCGACAAACCAGACGTTCTTGCGACGTGTATGCTGCAGGTGGGTCAGCCAGCCAATCATTTCTTGGCCCATGAGCCCGTAGGCGCCACGGCTGTCGGGCTTGCCAGTCTTCTCGGAATAGGCCTGCGGCTGCCCCTTGCACCATTGAAGGCACAGGCGGCCGGCCACGGTGATTGAGTCAACGAAAACCGTCTCGTACTTGTCCAGCACGACCGGATCGCCTAAGCGTTGGCACACAGCCTGGTAGTGCGCTTCGCTGTACGGCTGGTCATCGCGCAGCGCCGGGTTGGGACCACCGATGAACACCGCAAAGTCGCGGCATTCCTGACATGTGCGAGGACGGAAGGTGGCGACTGCGTAGCAA
>JAUREI010000290.1 GCA_030827515.1 Prosthecobacter sp.
ACCGACAGCCGCTCAACGCCGCGGTCTGGCGCTACCATCCCGTGCGCCACGAATTCGAGATTTTTGCCCATGGCACCAGCAACCCCTGGGGACTCGACTACGACGCGCACGGCGAGTTCTTCGTCACCGCCTGCGTCATCCCGCACCTCTATCACATCGTGCCCGGCGGTCGCTACCACCGGCAGGCCGGCCAGCATTTCAATCCGCACACCTACGAGGACATCAAAACCATCGCCGACCACGCGCACTACGCCGGCACGCTGCGACCCAACATTGAGTTCAACAAGACCACCGGCGCCGGCCTGGCCAACGACGACACCAACGCCCTCGGCGGCGGCCACGCCCACTGCGGCCTGGCGATCTACCAGAGCAGCCAGTTCCCGGCGACCTACCGCAACCAGCTCCTCTTCGGCAACCTGCACGGCCACCGCCTCGTCAGCAATTACACCGAGCCGAAAGCGAGCACCTACATCGGCCGGCATGGCCCGGATTTCCTGCGCGCCAACGACATGCACTTCATTCCCGTGACCCAGAAGGTCGGGCCGGATGGGTCGCTCTATGTCAGCGACTGGAGCGACCAGCAAATCTGCCACCGCGGCAGCAACGCCGTGGAGAATTGGGACCGCAGCAACGGGCGGATGTATCGGATCCGTTATGCGGGTCCGTCGGACGAGTCTGACAAGTCCGACTTTCCCGCGGCGCCCTTCGACCTGGCGAAGGAGACGGATGAAAAACTCGCGCGGCTCGCCGTGCAGACGGACAACGAATGGTTCTCACGGATGGCGCGCCGGGTGTTGATGGAAAGGGCGGTTTATACCAAAGAACTCGAGACGGATCATGTGCTTCGGGCTGCTGCAGCCAACCAAACGATCAAGTCTCTCTGGCTCCAGCATGTGATCGGCGCTAGTGCTTACTATCTGGACAAAAGTGATGCTCCCACACAAAAGGACATTCGAGAGATCGCCGCACTGAAATCAGATAGCGCCAGCTTGCGAACCTCTGCGGTAAGACTGCTTGCCAGCATGGCTTTGCAGACCAAGGAAGATCCGAGCATCCATCTTGATGGTTGGGAAACACGATCCAAGGCTTTCACGGATCTGGCACAAAAAGAAGCCTCCCCCCTCGTCCGCCGCGAGCTCGCCTCCGCCCTCCAGCGTCTTCCCGTTGACCAACGCCAAACCCTCGCCACCGCCCTGCTCCAGCGTGCCGAGGACAAGGACGACCCGATGATCCCGCTGCTGATCTGGTATGGCATCGAGCCTCTGGTTGGCGCCGATGCCGAGGTCGGGCTGGAGCTCGCGCGGGTGTCGAAGTTGCCGAAGGTGACGCAGTTCATCTACCGTCGCCTCGGCGCCGAGGAGGCGGGGCGCACGGCCCTGCTGCGCCTCGCGGCAGCCTCAGCCGACGCGGCCGAACGCGCCTCGCTGATGACCTCCGTGGTCGAGGCGGCGCGCGCGGGCAACAAGGTCGCCAAGCCCGCCGACTGGGATGCCCTGCGCGTCAAGCTCGACGGCGCCCCGGCCGGGTTGCTGCCCGAACTGGAGGCCTTCATGGACCTGGAACCGGCCATCGCCAGCTTCCGCGAGCGACTCACCTCGACGGCGCCGGTCGACGCCCGGCTGGCGGCGCTGAAACTGCTGGTGCAACTGCGCGACGGCGAAACCGCCGCCTTGTTGCATGATTTGTTAGGCGCGGCAACGCCGGGCCATCCCGCGCTGCGGCGCGCGGCCCTGCAGGCCCTGGCCACCCTGCCGCACCCGCAAACGCCGGTCGTGCTCGCCGGGCTGCTGCCGAAGCTGGCACCGGTGGAAACGAATGACGCCATCGCCACGCTCGCCACGACACCCGAAGGCGCGAAAACCCTGCTCCTGGCGGTGAAGGAGGCCAAGGTGGCGAAGAGCCTGCTCTCGCCCTTCCTGGCCCGTCAGATGGAGGCGCAGCAGAACGCCGAAGTCTCGGCACTGCTCAAGGAGGTCTGGGGCGATCTCAACGCGCCGAAGCCGGACCTGGAACCGCGCAAGGCCAAGTTCCGCGCGCTGCTCGCGCCGGCGGCTCTGGCGAAGGCCGATCCCGCCCAGGGCAAGGCCTTGTATGCCGCGGTCTGCGGCACCTGCCACACGCTCTTCGGCCAGGGCGCCAAGGTCGGCCCCGACCTGACCGGCTCCAACCGCACCAACCTCGAGTATCTGCTCGACAACGTGCTCGATCCCAACGCGGTCATCGGCAAGGACTACCAGTTGAACATCTTCGAGCTCGCCGATGGCCGGCTCGCCAGCGGCATCATCAAGGACGAAACCTCCGCCGCGTGGAAGGTCGCCATGCCGGGCGGCCTGGAACAGCTCATCACCAAGGCCGAAGTGAAGAAGCGCACGGTGTCGCCGGTGAGCACCATGCCCGAGGGCCTGTTCGAT
>JAUREI010000008.1 GCA_030827515.1 Prosthecobacter sp.
GGACTGTGTTCCGGCTGCCAGTTGATGGCAGCCGGCAATCATCCGGACCTGCGCTGGCTGGTGCCGGAAGTCGACCAGCCGAGCAGGTTGCCGGCCTTGTCGGTCACGGAGACCATGGTGTTGTTGAAAGTCGAGCGCACGTGAACGATGCCCGAGTGGACGTTTTTCGAGCCCTTGGCCTTGATGATCTTCTGGCCATCCGCCGGATCGCCACCGCCGATTTCGAGCCAGACACTCTGGGAGACGGCGCGGTCACCGCTGGAGGGCTGCTTTTCAGCCGCGGCCGGAGCGGCTGCGGGGGCCGGGGCACCGGCGGGGGCCGGAGCGGCTGCGGAAGCCGCGGATTCAGGGGCGGCCTGGGGAGTCGGAGTTTCGTCTGCCATAGGGGGAAGGGTTGGGAAGGATCGCAGGGATTACTTCTTGCCGGGCTTGCTCTGGGCGCCGACCGTCTTGCGCGGTCCCTTGCGGGTGCGGGCGTTGGTGTGGGTGCGCTGACCGCGCACGGGAAGGCCACGACGGTGACGGCTGCCACGATAGCAGTTGATGCTGAGCAGGCGCTTCATGTGCATCTGCTGTTCACGGCGAAGGTCGCCTTCGATGACGATTTTCATCCCCTGCACCGTCTGGGTGATCAGGGCGATCTGCTCGTCGCTGAGTTCGCCGGCGCGCAGGTTCGGGTCAATGTTGGCGAGCGCGAGGATGCGGCGGCTCAGGGGCAGACCGATGCCGTAAATGTACGGCAGGGAATATTCGATCTTTTTTTCGTTGGGGATTTCAACCCCGAGGAGACGTGCCATAAATCAGGAATGGTTGGAGCGGAATGGATCAACCCTGACGCTGCTTGTGGCGCGGGTTCTTGCAGACGATGCGAACGACGCCCTTGCGGCGGATGACGCGGCAAAGTTCGCAAAGAGGTTTGACGGAAGGACGGACTCGCATGGTGACAGGGGGGTAGTCCCCGCGAAACGGGGAGTCGCAAGTGGTAACACGGAAGTCAGGAGGCGCAAGACGGATTTTGGACTTTTTAGTCCTCATCGGCCCCCGGCGGCGAAAAAACGAGGACGTCATGCTTTTTTCTGTGATTTTCTTCAGGTTTCATGAATAATTCATGGGTCGCCTGCGACCAACCCCACGCCTATGAAACACTTCTTTCTCCCCCTGTTCGCCGCTTTTGTGGTCACCTCCTGCGCCACCGGCCCGAATGCCCAGACCGGCACGGTCATCGGTGCCCTCGGTGGTGCCGCCGTCGGCGGCCTGATCGGCAACCAAAGCGGTCGTGGCCTTGAGGGCGCGGCCATCGGTGCAGGCCTTGGCGCCCTCGGTGGTAACGCCATCGGCAACTCTCAGGACCAGCGCAACGCCCAGTATTACCAGCAGCAGCCTGGATACTACGCTCCGCCTCCCCAGCAGCAGCCTGGATACTACGCCCCTCCTCCCCAGCAGCCGCGCCGCTATTGAGGCTTCGATGTGACGGACTCTTCAAGCGCGACCGGGCAACCGGTCGCGCTTTTTCATGCCTTCAAGCCGGCACGGTGACCGGTGCGACCTTCCAAACTTTCGCGGCATACTCCAGGATCGTGCGATCACTGCTAAACTTGCCCATGCGCGCAGTGTTGAGGATCGTCATGCGCTGCCAAGTGGCAGGGTCGTGATAGGCGGCATCAACGCGGCGCTGGGCCTCGGCGTAACTGGCGAAATCGGCGAGGCACAGGTAGGGGTCGCCGTGATCCAGCAGGCTCTGACGCAGGGACGTGAAGTCGGCGGCGTTGCCGGTGAAGTAGTCGCTGCCAATCCAGTCGATGGTGTCGCGCAGGCATTCGTTGGCCCAGTAATAGTCCCAGGGGTTGTAACCCTTGGTGCGCAATTCGGTCACCTCCTCCACCGTGAGTCCAAAAATGAAGATATTGTCGTCTCCAACCTCCTCGGCGATCTCGACGTTGGCACCGTCGAGCGTGCCTATGGTGAGGGCCCCGTTCAGCGCAAGCTTCATGTTGCCGGTACCGGAGGCCTCCTTGCCGGCCGTGGAGATCTGCTCGGAGAGATCGGCGGCCGGAATGATTTTCTCCGCCAGGGAAACGCCGTAGTTGGGCAGGAACACGACCTTGAGTTTGTCGTGCACGCGCGGGTCGGCATTGATGCGGGCCGCCACGGCGTTGATGGCGTGGATGATGGTCTTGGCCAAGTGATAGCCCGGGGCGGCCTTGGCCCCGAACAGGAAGACGCGCGGATGAAAATCCGCTCCGGGATTGTCCAATATCTGACGGTACAGACTGACGATGTGCAGCAGGTTGAGGTGTTGTCTCTTGTACTCATGCAGGCGCTTGATCTGCACGTCGAAGAGCGCGTCCGGACTGACATGCACGTCGCAGGTTTCCTGAATCAGCCGCGCCAACTCAACCTTGTGGCCTCGCTTGACGGCATGATAGCGCTCCCGGAAGGAGGTGTCCTCGGCAAACGGCTCCAGCTCGCGCAGTCGCATGGCGTCCTTGCGCCAGCCACTCCCGATCGCCTCGGTGACAAGGTCCGCAAGCTGCGGGTTGCAGACGTCCAGCCAGCGCCGGAACGTGACCCCATTGGTGAGGTTGAGGAAGCGCCCGGGATAGAGCGCGTGAAACTCCGGAAACAGTCGCTCGCAAAGGAGCTTGGTGTGCAGGGCTGCGACCCCGTTGGTGGCGTGGCTGCCAAGCACCGAGAGATGGGCCATGCGCACGTACTTGCCGCCGCGCTCCTCGATGAGCGACAGGGCACGCTGCTTTTCAACATCCCCGGGCCAGCGGGGCTCGACCACCGTCTGCAGGAAATGGTGGTTGATCCGGTAGAGGATTTGCAGGTGGCGGGGCAGCACACGCTCGAACAGAGCTACGCTCCACATCTCCAGCGCCTCGGGCAGCAGGGTGTGGTTCGTGTAGGAAAAGGTGCGCTGGCAGATCTCCCAGGCCTGGTCCCAGGGCATGTGTTCCTCATCGACCAGGATGCGCATGAGCTCGGGGATGGCGACGGCGGGATGGGTGTCGTTGAGCTGGATGGCCGCCTTGGAGGGAAACTCGCTCCACGGCAGGGTGTAGCCATGCTTGAAGCGGCGAACGATGTCGGCCAGCGAACAGGCGACAAAGAAGTATTGCTGCACCAGGCGCAACTCCTTGCCGCTCTCGGTGGCGTCGTTTGGATAAAGCACTTTGGAGACCGTTTCGGCCAGCACCTTTTCGCGCAGCGCCTCGACGTAACTGCCTTCGTTGAAGATTCTGAAATTGAAGTCCTCGTCCGCCTGTGCCTGCCACAGGCGCAGGACGTTCACCGTGTGGCTGTCGTAGCCAACGACGGGGATGTCCCAGGGCAGGCCCAGCAGGCACTTGGTGTCAATCCACTCGTGCCGCGGATGCCCGTGGTCGTCGAACTTCTGCACGACGCGTCCATACAGGTGCACGGTCTGACGGTAGCTTGGACGGGCGATTTTCCAGGGACTGCCGTCACGCATCCAGGCATCGGGATGCTCGACCTGGCGACCGTCGACAAACTCCTGGCGAAACAGGCCGAACTCGTAATGAATGCCATAGCCGATCGCCGGCAGATTCAGCGTGCTCAGCGAATCCATGAAGCAGGCGGCGAGGCGGCCGAGACCGCCGTTGCCGAGTCCCATGTCGGGCTCCTTCGACAGGATGACATCGAGGTCCTTGCCAAGTTCGGACAGGGCCTGGGTGGCGGCCTCGTAAAGGCCGGAATTGCGCAGGTTGTTCTCCAGCAACCGGCCCATGAGATATTCGAGCGACAGATAGTGCACGCGCCTCACGCCCTCCTGGCGGTGGAAGGTGCGCGACTTGGTCGCATGCTCCATGACGCGGTCTCGCACGGCCATGCAGGTGGCCACCCACCAGTCGTTTTCGCTTGCGGTGGAAACATGGGCTCCAAGCGTGAAGCGCAGGTGATTGAGAACCGAGGCTTTGATGTTCTCCGGACTGTTGCCGAGTTCGCAGGGGACGGGGGTCATGAAGGAAGTGGAGGTTTTGGTGGCTCAGCCGTCGGCGGGACCGGCAGCAGCCCACTTCGGCAGTTCCCGGGGCGAAATCAGCAGGGTGATCTCGCCCTTGGGCGCCTTGGACTGAAAGTGGCAAAGCACGTTCCGGGCCGGTCCGCGACGAAATTCCTCGAACTTCTTTGTCAACTCGCGTGCCACGACCACCCGGCGCTCCGGATCCGCCTCGGCCAGCAGGGCAAGGGTGTCGACCAGCCGGTACGGGCTCTCGAAGTACACACTGGTGCAGTCGCGCTCCAGAGCCTGCCCAAGCTCCCGGCTGCGCTGCCCTTTCTTGTGTGGCAGAAACCCGCCAAAATAGAAGGGTGTGACCGGCAATCCCGAGGCAGCCAGGGCGGCCAGCACGGCGCTCGGCCCGGGCACGCTTTCGACGCGCAGTCCGGCGGCGACGGCGGCATGCACCAGCCGTTGGCCGGGGTCTGACACCGTGGGCATGCCGGCATCGGAAACCAGGGCGGCGCTGCCGCCGGCCTGCAAATGGGCGAGCAGTTCGGGAATGCGCCGCGCCTCGTTGTGCTCGTTGAGGCTGAGCAGCCTTGCACGCACTCCGTGATGGGACAGCAGACGGCCGGTGTGACGGGTGTCCTCGCAGGCCACCACCCCGGCACTGCGCAGCACATGAAGGGCGCGCAGGGTGATGTCGGCCAGGTTGCCAATCGGCGTGGCGACCAAATACAGGGCCGACTGAAGGGAACCCGGTGCGCAGTCCTCGAAGGCGCCATCGTCCGGCGCTGCTTCGGCCGCGGGCACGTTCTCCATCACCAGCCCTCGCTCAGGTCGGTGGCCAGGTTGGCGGCAAGGCGCTGGGCCGCATCCTCGAGCGCCTGGGCTTCGGAATTCTGGACGTTGTCGTCAAGCACGGTGTAGGAGTCGGCCGAAATGATGCCGCGATGAATGACCGTGCCACCGGGCCTGTCACGAACCGTGTATTCGGTGCTCAGCGTCATCAACAGCTGCGAGGTGCGCAGGACGTTGTCGCGGTCGGAGCGGAACTGGGAGCGACGAATGCGGGTGATCTTGCCGCCCAGCACCGCCTCGGCGTCGGCCTCGGCCACGATCTGGTAGGCGCCGCTAAGCTGGATTTGCTTGATGATCGCGTTGGTGACCAGGGGGCCAAGCCGCGGCTCAAGCGAGAGGTTCTCGAAGGACGGCACCGCCAGTTTGGTGATGTGGGCCATGTGGGCCGGCTTCTGGCCGCCAAGACGGTAACCCGCACAGCCGCTGAGGCCAAGCACGGTGAGAAGCAGGAGGGCGAAGGAGCGGGTGTTCATCCGGTGGCGAAGGTCAGGGAGCCGGTGGCTTGGGCGGAACCGGCAGGTTTTCCGGCTTCTGCAGGGGAATGCCGGGGGCGGCAGGCACGACGGGCTTGTCGGGCACGGGGGGAATGCTGCCCGCTGCCGGTGGCAGCAGGCTGCCGGCCGCGGGCGGCGTCACGCCGGGACTGAGGGGCAGCACGGGCTCCTGGAGCGGGATCGGCAGGAAACCGTCGTCCCCGGCGCGCATCTTGGGGCGCGAGGATTCAGGGGCCAGCGGACCGACATAATCCTGACTGCGCTTGAGATCCCTGGCACCAGGCACGGTGTAGTCCTGATCGGGCTGACCCTTTTGTGCGGCGGTCACGGCCTCGGGATCCTTGGCGGCAAGGTCGGCAAGGCGCGTGCGCGCCTCCTTCGAAGCCTCGGGCGAACCATACTTGAGCGCCTCGTTGAAGTAGATCGCGGCGGCCTTGGTCTTGCCCATGCGCTCATAAAATTTGCCGATCTCCAACGACTGGGAGGCCTCCGCGGCGTTGACCTGGTTGAGAATTTCCTCCGCCTCACCGGCGCGTTCGCCGCCGGGATGCGCGGTCATGTAGCTGGTGAGGGCGTCGCGCGTGGCAATGAGGTTGGATTTGTCCTCGCTGCGGCTTGCGGCCACGCTGCTGATGGAACCAATGCGGAACTGCGCTTCGCGGGCCTGCTTGGTGGTCGGGTAGTTGTCGACCACGGCCTGGAACGCGGCCACGGACTTCTCTTTCTCACCCAGGTCCTGGTAAACCTCGCCAATGGTGAATTGAGCGACCGGGGCCAGCTTGCCAAACGGGGCGTTCTTGATGATTTTTTGGTACAGGCCGACAAGATCCTCGCCGCCCATGCGCACGGGGATGACCAGCAGGGCTCGGTGACGTCGGCCGCTGCGGGCCTCCTCAGCCAGTTCAAACTGCTGCTGGATGGCGTCATTGAAGCGCGCGCTGGCGCGGTGGTCATCGATGAACTTCTGGAAGGCGTCAAAGGCGGTGGACACGTCGCTGGTCGAACGGGCGATGACGGCGGCCGAAAACGAGGCCTCGGCGGCGGCGTTGGTGAAGGGGTACTCGCGCTGGATCCGGGTGTAAAAATCGCGGGCCTTGCCGGTCTTGCCGGCACGCTGGGCTTCCTGGCCGTCAGCCAGCAGGGCGGACGCTGCCGCCTCCTGGGCCTGGCGCTCGTCGGCGGCGGGTGCCCCCTTTTCCTTCTTGCCGAAGAGTCCGAGGAAGGCGTGGGCCGGTGTGGGCGCAACACACAGGGCACCTGCCGCAAGCAGGAGAGCGGACAGGCAGGGGAAGGCGGAAAGTCTCATCGTGAATAGCCATCCTAGGCCGTGTTGGAAAAACGTCAAGCCGGGGGCAGTCCCCTTCCCCGCCTCTTGCACAGATCCCCGGCCGCAGGCGTGGCCATCCCGCTGAAAGCCGGGACCACGGCGGGCGTTTCCACATTTCAGCCTTGTCATGAAGATCTCCGCCCTGTTGCTTGCCGTCCTCGGCTTCTCCCTGTCCGCCTCCGCCGCGCCTGAGAAGCGGCCGAACGTCCTGTTCATTGCCATCGACGACCAGAACGACTGGATTGGCCATCTGGGTGGCCATCCCATGGCCAAGACGCCAAACCTCGACCGGCTTGCAGCGCGCGGCACCAGTTTCCTCAACGCGCACTGCAACGCTCCGTTGTGCAACCCGTCGCGCACCAGCCTGCTGCTTGGCCTGCGTCCCACCACGACCGGCATTTACGGCCTGTCACCCTGGTTCCGCACCCTGCCGGAGTGGCAGGACCGCGTCGCCCTGCCCCAGCACTTTGCCAACCACGGCTACCGCACGGCCGCCACCGGCAAGATCTACCACGGCGGCACCGGCGGCGGGGGTGGCAAGGGCAAGGGCAGGAAGGCCGCCCCGCCTGCCAAACCCGAGTTCCAGGTCACCGCTCCCTACGGCGGCGTCGGCAGCAAGCCGCCGAAAAAACTCATCCCGCCGACGCCGATGGGCGATCATCCCCTCATGGACTGGGGCGTCTGGCCACCCGACAACGATGACACCCAGAAGGGCGACTACCAGGTCGCCTCATGGACGGTCGAGCAGATCAAAAACGCGCCTAAGGACCAGCCCTTCTTTCTCGCCGCGGGCTTCTTTCTTCCCCACGTTCCTTGTTATGCCACCCAGAAGTGGTTCGACCTCTATCCCGATGACGACAGTGTCCTGCCGAAGACCATCGAGAACGATCGGGGCGACACGCCGCGCTTTTCCTGGTACCTGCACTGGAGCCTGCCCGAGCCGCGCCTGAAATGGATCAAGGAAAACGGTCAGTGGCGCAACCTAGTGCGCAGTTACCTCGCCTGCACCAGCTTTGTCGACGCCCAGATCGGCCGCCTGCTCAGCGCCCTCGAGGAAACCGGTCAGGCCGACAACACCATCGTCGTCGTCTGGGGCGATCATGGCTGGCACCTCGGGGAAAAGGAGATCACCGGCAAGAACACCCTCTGGGACCGGGGCACCAAGGTGCCGCTGCTGTTCGCCGGCCCCGGCATCAACGCCGGCCAGCGCTGCCGCCAGCCGGCCGAACTGCTTGACATCTACCCCACCCTGATCGAGCTCGCAGGCCTCACCCGGCGCGATGATCTGGAGGGTCTCAGCCTGGTGCCCCAGCTGAAGGACGCCGACACGAAACGGGAACGGCCAGCCGTCACCAGTCACAACCAGGGCAATCACGGCGTGCGCAGCGAGCGCTGGCGCTACATCCGTTACGCCGACGGCAGCGAGGAACTCTACGACATGCAGGCGGATCCCGAAGAATGGCACAACCTAGCCGGCAAACCCGGCCACGAATCCGTCATCGCCGAACACCGGAAATGGCTTCCCTCCATCGACCGACCGCCCGCGCCGAACAGCGCCAGCCGCGTCCTGACCTACGACAAGGCCAGCGACACCGCCGTCTGGGAAGGCACGACGGTGCGCCGCAGCGACCCCATCCCGGACTGAGTCCCCCTCAGGCGCCGCCGCGCGGACGGATCCGGCCGCTGCCCGGCAGGGCGGTCAGCAGAAAATAGCGCGGCGAACGCAACAGGTCGCCGACCTCGCGGGTGGCAACCCGCGCCAGCAGTGCGTTGAGTTCGTCGAGTGCATCCGGGTGCCGGTCGAGGTGACTTTCGAGGAAGCGTCGCAGCCTCGCGTTGGCGTTGTACTCGACCGCCAGCGTTCCCAGGTTGAGCAGCAGGAAGGCAAGACACAGGCCGACCACGCCGAAGACCGCCAGTCGCGCATTGAACTTCATCAACATCAGGCCGGCGGCGGCAATGACGGCAAAGCCGGGGCCGTAGCGGGTGAGCCGAATCACCGTCTGCCGCCACTTGAGGTCGCCAAGGGTTTCGCCGGTCTGCACGGCATGAGCCGCCTCGTGCAACGCCACCGCCCAGGCGCCGAGCCGGGTGGAGTCCGCCACCCGGCGGCTCAGGAAAAGTCGCCGGCGGCGGGGATCGAAGCTGTCTGAGGTCAGTCCCTCATGGCGAACAATCTCGACGTCGCTGATGCCCTCGGCCTCGAGAAACAGACGGGCGATTTCAGCCCCCGTGTGCGGCGTGGGGGCATGGCGCTGGCCGGAGGCACCGAACACCTGGGCATAGCGCGACTGCGAATGACGGCAGACCGCCAAGGCAAGAATCAGGATGATGCCGATCAGGCCGAAGAACATGGTCCACTTTCCCGCGGTTTGACGCGTGGGCAAACGGGAAAGCGCCCCCGCCGGCACCGCCCCGCCCTTGCCTTTGCGCCATCCCGCTCCATACGTCCTGATCATGAAAATTCTGGTTACAGGCAAAGGCGGGCGCGAACACGCCCTGGTCACCGCGCTCAGCGAATCCCCCGGCAGTCACGCACTCTTCGCCTGGCCGGGCAGCGACGCCATTGCCGCACTGGCAACCCGTATCGACGCTCCCGACCTGCCCTCCCTGATCGACTGGATGCAACGTGAACACATCGACCTCTGCGTGGCCGGCGAGGAGGCCTGGCTGGTGCGCGACGAGGGTTTGGCCAACCTGTGTGAAAAGGCCGGCATCCCCTGCTGGGGCCCGTTCAAGGAGGCCGCCCAACTCGAGGCCTCAAAAATCTTTGCCAAACTCTTCCTGCAGCGCCACGGCATTCCCACCGCCGGCTTCCAGGTCGCCACCACCGCCGACGAGGCGCGCACGGCGCTCGACCAGTTCCCGATTGTGCTCAAATTCGACGGCCTAGCAGCCGGCAAGGGCGTTGCCGTCTGCCCCGACCGGGCCGAGGCCGAGGCCTTCATTGAGGATGTCCTGGAAAAACGCGTCTTCGGCGCCGGCGACCTGCTCATCGAGCAGTGCCTCAGCGGCCCCGAAATCAGCATCTTCGCCTCCGTCTGCGACGACCAATACCAAATCCTCATGCCGGCGCGCGACTACAAGCGCATTCGTGACAATGACGAGGGGCCGAACACCGGTGGCATGGGCGCGGTGGCCAGCCGCGCGCTCGCCGACACGGCCTTGATGGAAGGCATTGAGCGCGACATCGTGCGCCCGACGGTCGCCGGTCTGCGCAAGGACGGCCTGCGTTATCGCGGCTTCCTCTACTTCGGCCTGATGCTGACGCCCGAGGGCCCACAGGTGCTCGAGTACAACTGCCGTTTTGGCGATCCCGAGGCCGAGGCGGTGCTGCCCATGGTGCGCGGTGACTTCGCGGGCTACGTGTTCGACGCCGCCCGTGGGGAACTCAAGCCGGAGAGCATCCACTTTGCCGAGGGCTGGAGCATCTGCCTGATCTCCGCCTCCGCCGGTTATCCGGCAAGCTCGCGGAGCGGCGACCGCATCGCGGGTCTCGACCAGGTCGAAGGCGCCCGAGTCTATCACTGCGGGACGCGCCTCAATGACGCGGGTGAGTTCGAGACGAACGGCGGCCGCGTTCTCGCCATCGTCGCCCAGGGCGCCAGCCGCGAGGAGGCCCGCGCCAGGGCCTATGCCGAAAGCGAGAAAGTCGCCTTTGACGGCCTGCAGCGGCGCGGTGACATCGGGCGGATGCACTTCGAGTGACATCCGCCGACAGGATCAGGGCAGATCCTTCTGCGCCGCCTCAACACCCTGAAGGGCGTCGCCGAAGAGCTGCTTCTGCCAGTCCATGAGCAGGCTGTCCTCACCGCTGATGACAAGTCCCTCCAGCGTTCCGCGCGAGCCAAGCAGGCTGCTCTCAATGTCGAGTTGGGCGGCAATGAGGTCGCGCTGCGAGCAGAGCGCGTCAATGCGGTCGCGCTGAGCCTCGGACAGGCGAGCCTTGGGCTTCTTGACCCGCTGCGGCCAGTTGGCCTGGCCGGCACGAAAGACGTCGGCAACAAGCTCGTGGAATTCCTTCTTCCAGCGCGGGCGCCAGCCGTTCGGCGGATTCATGACGCCCCCCGCCTCGAACAACTCGGCGTAGGCAACCATCTGCTTGTTCGACATGACCCGGTAGCACGGGATGTCGCGCTCGCGGGCAATGCCCTCGCGCCACTCCCACATCGCCTTGAGCACGGCAAGCCCCTTGGCATGCAGGCGCCCGCTGCCCTGAACGCGCCACGGGTCCTCCTTGGGCTCAAGGGCGCGCGCCGCAACGTCCTTCTGCAGTTCGCGACAGCTCTGCTCGAACCAGTCCACCCGGTTTTTCTCACGCAGCAGCTTCATCAGATGCTCGGCCAGCGGGATGAGGTAGCGCACGTCGTCAACCGCGTAATCCAGCATGTGCACCGGCAGCGGGCGGCGGCTCCAGTCGGCCTTTTGTGACGCCTTGGAAAGCTCGATGCCAAAGACGGCATGAACGAGAGCGGCAAGGCCGAAGTGACGGAAACCGGCGAGACGGGCGGCGATCTGGGTGTCACGCACGACACGGGGTTCCCAGCCGTAGGTGCGCCGCAGCATGGTCAGGTCGTAATCAGAACCGTGGAACCAAAGCTCGTGGCGGTCCAGCAGGGCGAGCAGGGCCGACACATCCTCGATGGCGAGCGGATCGACCAGCGCGTAGCGACCTGCGCAGGCGACCTGCAGCAGGCAGAGCTTCTCGTGGTAGTGATGCAGCGAATCCGCCTCGGTATCGAGGCAGACGCGGTTTTCACCGGTGCGCTGCATGTGCAACTCGCTCTCGGCAAGCCAGTCGGCGAGTTCGGCGGGCTGATCGATGAAGACGTAATCGCCGGGGGAAGAGGACGGCGGCAGAAGGGGCGGTTCCGTGCTCATTTCAGACCCGTGAGCAGGATTTCAGCGTTGTTGCTGGTGCGATTGATGTTGCGGATCAGCAGCTCCAGGGCCTCCACGGCGGGCACCTGGGCCAGCTGCTTGCGGATGGCGGTGACGCGGCGAAACTCGTCGGGGTGGTAGAGCAGGTCGTCGCGACGCGTGCCCGACTTGAGCACGTGCAGGGCTGGGAAGATGCGCCGCTCCGAAATCTCGCGATCCAGGGACGCCTCCATGTTGCCGGTGCCCTTGAACTCCTCAAAGATGAGTTCGTCCATGCGACTCTCGGTCTCGACAAGGGCGGAGGCGATGATGGTGAGACTGCCTCCCTCCTCGACGTTGCGCGCGGCCCCGAAAAACTTTTTCGGCTTGATCAGCGCCTTCGAATCCATGCCGCCGGACATGGTTCGTCCCTTGCCCCCGGCGTTGCTGTTGTAGCCTCGCGCCAGCCGGGTGAGTGAGTCGAGCAGGATGACGACGTCCTTTTTCTGCTCGACCAGACGGCAGGCGCGCTCGCGCACGATTTCGGCCAGCTGGGCATGACGCTTCGGGCTTTCATCGAAGGTCGAGCTGTAAATCTCGCACCCCTGCACCGACTCCTCAAAGTCGGTCACCTCCTCGGGGCGCTCGTCGAGCAGCAGGATGATGAGGGTGATCTCCTTGTGGTTCTTGACGATGGACTTGGCAATGTCCTTGAGCAGCATCGTCTTGCCGGAACGGGGCGAGGCATTGATCAGGCCGCGCTGTCCCTTGCCGAGCGGCGCCACAAGGTCAAGAATACGCGCCGAGACCGGGCAGGCCTTGCCTGTTTCCAGGATGATGCGCTCATTCGGAAACATCGCCGTCAGCTTGTCGAATTGCACCGGCGGCTCCCAGGCATCGATGGCGATGTCATCGATCTCCAGAATGCGGTCGATGGCCAGATACTTGTCGCGGTCCTTTGGAGCGCGGGCATAGCCCTGAATCTTGTTGCCCGGCCGAAGCTGAAATTTGCGCACGAGGAAGAGCGGTATGAAGACGTCCTCGGGCAGCGGCGCAAAGCTGTACTTCGGGTAGCGGATCAGGCCGTAGTTGTCGGCGCCGATCTCAAGAATGCCCTCGACCTTGACGCGCGTGCGGTGGTCGGCCATCCAGGCGAGCAGGTCATAGACGAGCTGGTGCTTCGTGCGGCTGGCATTGATGCGGTAACCGACCGAGGCGGCAAGGTCCTGGAGTTCCGCGAGGGATTTCTCCTGCATCTCGTTGAGTGAGACCTCCACCGGGAACGGCGGCTCCGCAGCGGGCGGGAGCTTGTCCTGCGCGGGTGCTGGGCGGGGCTCGGAGGTCTCGGCACCCGGGATCGGGGCTGGCTCGGGAGCGGTGGCGGTCGCCGCGGACGGATCCGGGATGGCTGGAGATTCGGAAGGATTC
Organism: Prosthecobacter sp.; assembly: GCA_030827515.1. Taxonomy (GTDB): domain Bacteria; phylum Verrucomicrobiota; class Verrucomicrobiia; order Verrucomicrobiales; family Verrucomicrobiaceae; genus Prosthecobacter. Next base: position 12,938 of record JAUREI010000008.1, read on the forward strand.
ATTCTTGCCTGAGCTGTCTTGCCAGCGTCAGCACCTGGGCTTCCAGAGCGGCCCGGCAGCCATCATTCCAGATGACCACATCCGCTCTGTCCACCTTGGCTTCGATGGGCCACTGAGCCCTCAACATCTTTTCGATGATCGGTTCGTCGAGACCTCGACTTTCCATCAACCGCCTCACCTGAACCGCGCGGCAGGAAGCCACGACAAGGACCAGGTCCGCTGAAACTGTGCAACCAATCTCATAGTGCAACGGCACCTCCGCAAGGAAAAGATTGCATCCGTCCTGGTGAGCCTGCGCCCGGGCCGCCTCCAGGCCGGCAAGCACGCCGGGGTGCAACATTCCCTCCAGGCGCTCCCGCTCCTCCCGGTTGGCGAAGACTTGGTCGCGCAGCCAGGCCCGGTCGGCATGCCTTCCCCCGGGGGCATCGCACACCGCCTGCGGTCCGAATTCGCTCGTCAGTGCTGCCAGCATCTGGGGTGTCTCAAGAAGTCGCCTCACCTCGTCATCCGAGGAAAACACCGCCACAGTGACTCCCGCATGCCGCCGGAGGAGTTCCAGAGTGGAGCTTTTGCCGCAGCCGAGGCCGCCTGTCACAATCCAAGTTTTCATGCGATGCCTGAAAAAAGCAGCAGGCAGGTGACCGGAGCCACCTGCCTGCGAGAGTTCATCCGAGGGGATTACTGGCCGGCGACGGGCGGCAGCAGTTCGTTCGGTCCACCGGTTCCGGTCGGAGCGGCGCTCTGGGCGTTCGTGCCGGATAGGGCGGGATTGATCGGCTGGCCGGCCGGATCGATCAGCTTGGCCGTGACGAAAATCATCAGGTTGCGCTTGAAGTGATCTTCGGCCGTGCTCTTGAACATGCGCCCAACCCAGGGCAGGTCGCCCAGAAGCGGGATCTTGTCTTCCACGTCCTGAACATCCTCGCGGATCAGGCCGCCGAGCACGACGGTCTGGCCGTCCCAGACGGTCACCGCAGTGGTGACCTTGCGGGTCGAGAACACCGGCTGGTTGATGATGTTCGCAGTCAGCACTTGGCCATTGCTGAGAATCGGGCTGCCATAGTTGATGAAGCCGTCGAACTCTGTGACTTCCGGCAGAAGGTTGAGGTCGATCGTCAAGCCATCGGCACCGACGGTCGGATCCACTTCCATGCGCACACCTACCGGGCGCATTTCGAAGGCCGTCGGAGTGGTCGGAGTGACCGGGACGTTGGTCGTGCCGCCACCGAATGCACCGCCACCGCCGCCACCAACGTTGGTGGGAACCTGGGGCGGGTCAAACTCGGTCGGATAGATGAATTCGCGAATCACTTCGATGGTGGCACGCTGGCCACCCTTGGTCGTCACGCTCGGCGCGCTCATCAGGTCGACACCCTTGCGCTGGGCCAAGGCGCGGATGACAACACCGAACTGTGGGTCGGTCAGGACACCCGCGACGCTGAACACGCCGGGAGCCTCAGAGGCACCCTGCTGGCCGCTGATGCCGTTGGCGATGGTGGCATCAATGGCATTACCCGTGATGGCTTTGGCACCGGTGCGAAGGCCACGACTGATCGGAGAAACCCCGGGAGCGGCAGCTCCGCCTGCGGCAATCATGTTTTGAATGGTGAGCGGGTAATTGACGGCATCGTTACCGGTGCCGGTGACCAGACCGGAATTGCCGTCGGTGCCACCACCGCCGACCACCTCACCGCCCCAGGCGCCGAGAAGCCAGTCGAAGCCGAGTTCATCGGTGTTCTTCTGGGACACTTCGACGAATTTCGAGGTGATGTAGATTTGCTTCGGTCCCTGGCCGCGGATCGAGTCCACGAACGCCTCAACCAAGTCCAAGTTCGGCTGGGTGTTCTTAACGATCAGCTGCGAGGTGACCTGATTGAAGACCGCCGAGGCGCCTTCCGGGAAGGGAATGCCCTGGGCCTTGAGGATGTCGAGAGCCGACTTGCGCTGGATGAGGCCAGAAGTGGCGGCGGCACCTGCGTTGGCGGCAAACGGATCGGCACTGGCGGCGGGCGCAGCGGCGGCGTCCGAGCCACCCATGCTGAGGAAGTCCGGCGGCACCTTGTAAATGCGGGTGTACTGCTGGTCGCTGATGTCGGAGACCGGCACGATGAGAACCGCGAAGGGCTCCACCTTATACTTCATGCCCGCCAACTCGGTGACGTAGCGAAGAGCTTCCACCATCGGCACATCCTTGAGGTCCAGGCTGATCGAGGCAGTGATCGGCGTGTCGCCGGCCTTGAGGATGATATTGACACCCTTCTTCGCCGGGTCGGTCTCGGCGACGTCGATGTCACGGCTCTTCACGCGAAGAAACTCCACCGCTTCCTCGATGCTCGCCCCCTGGAACTGCACCTGCGGGAAGATCAGTTCCTGCATCTTGCGGGTCAGGTAAACGGTCGGCTCGGTGCCGCCGGTGACGACGGGATCAAGGGCCAGGCCGCGGACAGGCGGCTTGTACTCCCAAGCCTCGTTGACCATGTTCAGCATGCGTGAACGCTGGTGATCACGGGCGGTTTCGAAATACTGGCCGCGCTTCTGCTCGACCTGTTCCATGCCGCGACGAGCAGCGTTGTTGTAGGGGTCGACACGCAGGACATCCTCATATTCGGTGAGGGCGGCGTCGTAGTTGCCGAGCTCCATCGAACTGTTGGCCTGAAGAAGTCCCTTCTCGACCTTGGCAATGTTCTCAACATGCTGAGGCGTCAGCGCCGGCGGCCAGCGGTCCGGATCATCCAGGTTGCGGCCAAAGGCGATCGCGCCCTTGTGCCCCGGGACGGCGAGCTGGGCCTCCTCGAGCAGCTTGCGCGCCGAGGCGTAGTCACCGATTTTGGCCTTCTCACGGGTAACAACGACCGCGCAGTCGGCAAACTTGAGATTGGCAAGGTCACGCCAATCCTGAATGAAGGGAGCGTTGGGCAACTGGTCGAGGGTGTCCTTGGCGGCACGATACTGGGCCAAGGCGGCATCATACTCGCCTTTGGCAAAAAGCTCGTCGCCTTTTTCCATGGCCTGGCGGGCGTCTTCGATTCGCGCCGCGCGGCGGGCAATCTCGCGCTCGGCGATTCCGTGGACTCCACCCGCAGCGGCGCCAAGACCACCCTCGCCGGCGATGCCGGCCACGGGGGCGATGGATGCTGCCAATGCGGCCATCAGGACGATGTGTTTTTTCTTCATTCGGGAGGGATGCGTCATAGAAAGTCGAATTTAGCGAAATTAGCGTTGAGCGGGGTGTGTTTATCAGGAATAGCGGCTTTTTGGCTAGCTGTTTTTTACGTTTATTGGAAAATAATCAGGCCTTGCGAACAGTGATCGGCTGGCTGCCCTCCTCGACATTCTGGATGACCGCCTCCGCCTCCTCGACCTTGATCAGGCGGAAGGTCTGGCCAATACCGGGGATCTGAAAGGTTTCGCCCTCCTTCACCACACGGGTGACACGCTCGCCGAGCAGGAACTCAAATTCCGCCTCGTATTCAGCAAGGTTGGTGTCGGTGCCGCGGGCCACGACGAACTCTTTTTCGGTCGATTTGTCGAACAGCGTGATCTCGGAGACATCGCGCTCACCAACCTTGGGGTCCGGCACCTTCTTGGCCTCAAACTTGACCACGCGGAAACGTTCGGAGCCGCGCTCAAAACCAAAGCTTTCCCCGTCCGAAACGAACTTGCTGACCGGCCGGTCCGGGGCCGGCAGCACCTTCTGCACCTGGTAGGGCGGCGTGCTGCCGTTGAGGCGGATGATGTAGTCGTGAGTGATGCGCTTGGCCAGGAAGAGCTTGTCGGTCACCGGCGGATGCGATTTCGGATCCTGCGGGTTGGTCTTGCCGTTGAACTCCTCGAGGTTGGAGAACCCATCCTCGTCGGCATCCAGGTCGCCAAAGTTGGAGAACAGGATGTTGGGCAGGTTGTTTTTGACAATGAATTCATTCGTCATCGGCGGACGCAGGGGCACCTCCTCAACCTGAAGATCGATGAGTTCATCCCCCCTGAGCACGAGGCGCACGGATTTGTTGAGCGGCACAGGCTTGCCCTTGATGACGGGCGAGATCCAGGTGACTTTTTCCGTCAGACGCTGGATGGTGGCCTTGACCACCTCGGTGGGAGGCTGACCGGGGTCGTTCTTGGAGGAAGCCTGGAGTCGCACCAGTTGGTCGCCTAGCTGGCTGTTCTGCCAGAAGAACAAGCCGGCAAGGGCCATGGCCATGACGGCGGAGACCGCCAGAAGCACTTTTTCGTAATTCCCGTTCCGTTTCTGCATAAAGGCTTGATGTGAAGTTGGCTGATGTGACAACCGGCTCAGCGGCTGGCGGTAGTCTTGAAGCTGACCAGGTCGATTTCCAGGTAAGCCCGCAGTTTTTCCTCGCCGAGGACATTGACAGCGTCCTGCCCTGCCGGCTTGACGGCGGCGATGGTCTTGTTTTCCTGTTCCTGACCGTCGGCGGGCGCGACCACAGGCGGTGGTGCGTCCCCGGCATTTTCCTCAGGGACCAGGGTATGCAGGCCAATTTCGGCACGCAAGGGTCCTTCCTGGCGCTCATTTTCGATGCGCACCAGGCGAACGACCGTGAAGTGCGGCATTTCCGAGGGGCTGGCCAGCTTGCTGAGCAGCACCTGCAGGGCACTTTGGTCCGCCGTGATCATGGCGCGCACCTGGCGGCGCTCGACCAACTCCGGAGCGGCGGCGGGCTGACCGGGACGACGCGACTTCGGGGCGGCGGCGCCTTTCTCCGAGGGCAGTTCTGAGCGCTCAATCATGTCCAACTGGCTGACCCCCGAGGCGACCATGACCGTGACGATTCCCTCGACGGCGTCGAGGTAGCCGGACAGTTCGGTGGCCACCTCATTCGAGGGCGGCAATTCCGAGTTGTAGCGGTCAAAGGCCAGGTTGAATTCGGCGGGCAAACCCATGGCGTTGCCGGCGAGCTTGCGAATCTCGGCGATACGGGTCTTGAGCTTGGCCTGGAAACCGGTGTCGGAAATCGACTCCACCTTGACGTCACGCTGCAGCGTGGTGAGGACGGTCTGAAGACGGCCGGCCTCGTTGGTGAAATCGCCGACCAGGCGCTGCTTCAGCGCCAGATTCTCCGGTGTCGGGGCCAGCACTGCGCTGTTGAGCCCGGCAATGCTGCTGTTGAGCATGTTGAACTCCTCAAGCTTGCCGCTGAAGCCGGTCCAGGATTGGAACAGCATGAAACCGAGTCCGGCAGCGCCCGCGACGGACACGCCAATGATGGCCGCAGGGGCCTTGTTTTGTTGAATCCAGCTCATCAGTTTTGGAATTGCATGGGCTGCTGAAGGGGCAGCTTGATGTTGAACTTGTAGGCGTAGCGGTCTTCCTCAACCCCGCTCTCGGCGCTGACATACTCGGCGCGCTTCTCCTCGAACTTGTCGGCAACAAACCAGCCGGACTTGGCGAGCTTGTCGGCGAATCGGTAAACGACCTGCTCACCCTCCTCGTTCTTGCGATAGAGACCCTGCAGACGCAGCTCATAAACGGGCTTGTCGTTGGCCGCCGGGGCCCGGGCCGAGGACGACGAGGACTGCTCCTGATTGAACAGGGCCGGTGTGGTCGGCTTGCCATCCTTGAGCAACTCCACCACCGTGAGCCAGATCAGGTCGTTGTCGAACTGGGCGTTGAGATCGGTGAGCAGGCGCACCCAGTAGGAGCGGTCGCCGACCGCCTGGATGAGCGGCTGGGCCAGTGCAATCGACTGTCCAAGCTGGGCATCGAGGGTCTTGATCTGGCTGGCAACGCCGTTGAGGCGAGCGGCCTCCTGCTGCATGCCGGCAACCTGTCCCTCGACGACTTCGGTGGCGTGGTTGTAATACATGATGCCGGCACCCAGCGCGGCCCACAGGCAAACCCCGGCCATGACCAGGGCTGGCGCGCGGCGGGCGGCATCGCGGGCGTTGGCGACGACATCGGGAACGAGTTCGACCTCGCACGGGCAGGAGCCGCTGGAACGCAGGGCCAGACCGACCAGTTCGCCCAGGAAGGGCGCGTCGGCCTGGGCGGCTTCGGCACTGACGCCGCGATCGAGCTGGACCCCGCGCAGCGGATTGAAGATTTCTACCGGCAGCTTGAGCTTCTCTTCGAGGAAGAGGGCCATGTTGCCAAGCAGGGTGCCACCGCCGCAGAGGAAGACGCGCTGGGGCGCCTCACCCCCCTGCTGGCTGCGGTAAAAGTTGATGGTGCGCATCACCTCGCTGTGCAGGCGGGTGGCGGCATTGCGAATCACCTTGGAGAGTGCCGCCACCTCGGGGTCCTCATGTTCCATGACGGCACCGCCCTGGGCGACAAAGCCGCGCGTGATTTTTTCATGCTCGGCATCGCCGAAGCCGGCGCCAAATTCCTTGGCGATGGCGGCCGTGATCGAGGCGCCACCCACCAGAACGTTGCGGGTGAAGAACTTGCCCTCCTCCACGAAGATCATGTTGGTGGAACGGGCCCCAAGATCAATGATCACGGCCGGTTCCCCGACATCGGGATAGCTGTAACGATAAGCGTTGTAGAGGGCAAGCGGCGCCAGGTCGACCAGCGAGGATTTCATGCCCGCGGCAGCAACCTGATCGTTGATCTCGTTGAGGGTGTCGGACTTCATCGCCACGAGCACCACCTCAGTCTCGCCGCCGCCTTCACCGACCACCTCGTAGTCCCAGGTGACCTCGTTGATCGGGAACGGCACGTTCTGCCTCGCCTCAAACTCGACGATCTGGGCGATGCGATCCTGCTGGACCGGCGGCAGTTTGACGAAGCGCGAGAAGACTGTGTGGCCGGCAACCGCATAGGACACCGAGGAGCCCTTGAGTTTGAGCCGGGAAGCCAGTTCCTGAACGCCGATCTTGATCTGGGGCAGGCGCGATGCGTCCACCGTCGGATCCCCGGTCATGTCCACGAACTCGTATTTTTTAAGAACAAGGTCGCCGCCGACCCTGCCAAACACCGCTCCAGACAATCTCTGCGAGCCAATGTTGAGTACTGCGATGCTTTTGCTGTCTGCCATGTGAAAAGGGGGTGAACTTGCCTGCTTCGGGCCCGTGGTGGGCGGCCGCTTACTTCTTCTTTGCGGAGACGTCATAATCGCCCCAGAGAATGGCGAACGGCGTCTCCTGTTTCGTGAGCAGGGAACCTTCCGAAATGTTGAGGGCATCCGCCTTCTCCCACCAGGGGCCGCCACCGAGGCTGGAATCACCGGCGACACGCTCGCCACCAACCAGCACCTCGTAACCCCAGCCCTGAATGTCGGAGGCCGCCGTGAAGCCGTCGCGCTGCAGAATGTTGCGCAGGGCGGCCGGCGAAACGAAGGCGAGGCCGTGGTTGGTTTCACCCGCCGGGATGTCGACGTAGTTGAAGCTGCCCTTTAGGACCTCGCGCTTGCCATCCTTGCTGGTGGCATTGAAAGCGAGGTAGTAGTTGACGGTCATCGAGTCGAGCGTGCCGCTGCGCCCCCCCTCGGAGGCCGGCAAGCGAATCTCAAATTCCAAATCCAGTTCCAGCCATTTTTTGGGGCGCCAGCGCTTTTCACCAACGTTGGAAGCCTGGAACTGCGGGGTTTCAACCTCGGAAACCTTCAACTTCTTGGCGTTGATCTTGATAGCGGGGGCGGTTTGCCCTTGGGCGGCGATGGCCAGCAGGGTCAAGCTCGCGAGAGCCGTGCAAAGTGCTTTCATGTGGGATGTGTGGGTGATTTGTCCGGCCGGGGCATGGGGGGCTTAAACCGGTATATATGACGTTTTAGCCGCAAAGACTGCCGCCCATCAAGGCGCGATTTGAGAAAAATGAGAAAAGCGCCATGGCTGGCAACGACCCGCTTCCCGACCCGGGCAGGCTGCTTGTGAAATTTTTCACAAATCCCGGTTGCCGCCTCCGAGGCTCGTCGGATACTGCGACCATGGCCATCCAGTATCAGCCCGGCAAGACGCCGCACTCTCGCGAGAAACGCCTCATCTTCAAAAATGTGGATCGCGTCGGTTATGATCCGTCGATCGACTGCTACCTTCAGGACGGCGGATACGACCAACTGAAGGCCGCGCTGAAGATGGAGAAGGGTGTCATCATCAACGAAGTCAAGGCCAGCGGCCTGCGCGGGCGCGGCGGTGCCGGTTTCCCCACCGGCGTCAAGTGGGGTTTCATCCCACCGACCAACACCAAGCCGGTCTACCTGATCTGCAATGCCGACGAGTCCGAGCCCGGCACCTTCAAGGACCGCTACATCATCCATCAGGATCCGCACCAACTCATTGAAGGCATGGCCATCTCCTGCTACGCGGTTGGTGCCAAGCTGGCCTACATCTACATCCGCGAGGAGTTCCCGGAAGGCGCCAAAATCCTTGACAAGGCCATCGCCGAGGCTCACACCAAGGGCTTCCTCGGCCAGAACATCCTGGGCTCCGGCTTCGACTGCGAGATTTACGTCCACCGCGGCGCCGGTGCCTACATCTGCGGCGAGGAGACCGGCCTGATCGAATCCCTTGAAGGCAAGCGCCCCTACCCGCGCATCAAGCCGCCTTACTTCCCGGCCGCGCTCGGCCTCTACATGTGCCCGACGATCGTCAACAATGTCGAGTCGCTCTGCCATGTGAAGCACATCCTGCAGATGGGCGGGGCCGAATACGCCAAGCTCGGCACGCCGAACAACACCGGAACCCGCATCCTCTGTGTCAGCGGCGACGTCCAGAAACCCGGTTACTACGAGGTCGAGGTTGGCAAGGTCACCATGGCCGAGGTCATCGACGACCTCTGCGGCGGCCTCAAGCCCGGCCGCAAGCTCAAGGCCATCATCCCCGGCGGCTCATCGGCCAAGGTCCTGCGCGCCGACGAGCGCTTCAAGCTCAAGGACGGCCGCGAGCTCGGCATTCTCGACATCCCGATGGATTTCGACACCATGGCCGCCTGCGGGTCGATGGCCGGCTCCGGCGGCGTCATCATCATGGATGACAGTCGCTCGATGTCCTGGGTCATCAACAATCTCAACAATTTCTACGCCCACGAATCCTGCGGCCAGTGCACGCCCTGCCGCGAAGGCAGCCTGTGGATGAAGAAGATCAGCGACCGCATAGTCGCCGGCAAGGCCAGCCCTGATGACGTCGACACCCTGGAATCGGTCGCCAACCAGATTGAGGGCAAGACCATTTGCGCCTTCGGCGAGGCCTGTTCCTGGCCGACCCAGAGCTTCATCAAGAAGTTCCGCGACGAACTGAAGTCCGACTGCAAACCGGAACTCGCCGGTCAAGCGGTGGCCGAGGAGTCCCTGGTGGCATCCGCCGGCCTGCGTTGAAGCGTCCCCTGCCAGCCATGAAACCTCACTCCAGCAGACGCGCGCTGCTGAGGGCGATGACCGGGGCCGGACTGGCACTGGGCACTCGTGCCGCACTATCCGAAACGCCCCGACTCGTCACACCCGCCGCGTGGCAAAAGCGGGGAGAACTGTTTCGTCACCGGGGCGCCCCCAAGGGGGCCTGGGTGCAAAATTTCACCAGCACCGCCGAACCCCTGGGTGAAGATCGTTGGCGCCTCTGGACCAGCCTGTCCGGTCCGAAAGGCGTGGCAAAAAGCATCGGTTTTCACGAGGGCCGCATCGGCGGTGACTGGCGGCGCACCTACGCCGTGTGCACCCCGGGAGCGCCCGACCGCAGCGCTGCGCTCGCCATCGGCGGTCTGCCCGATGAGTGGCAACCGGTTCAGGGGGTGACGCTGCGCCTCCAGGACGGCTGTTCACGGCTGTATTTCTGGGCGCACGGCCCCAACATCGTCCGCTACCTCGCTGCCGACAGCAAGGATGGCCGCACGTTCAGGGTCATCAATGCCCTCACGCCGTGCCTGTACCATCCGGGCGACCGTGCGGTGGGCGGCGAAGCCGCCGTGGCGGCCGGATTGAATCGCTGGGCGAAGAAAAAGGCGGCGAACCTCCCGGGTGAACCACCCGCCCCGCCTGCCCTGATCAGCAACGACGCGACCAATGTCTATCAACTGCCCGACGGCAGCTTTGAGCTTTACACCGTGGCACTTGTCAGCGTCGGCCGGGACGATCCGCGCTTTGCCGCCAACGACAACATCCCCGGTCTGATTCGTGTCATCGATCGCTTTACCAGCGCCGACGGCCTGAACTGGGGCAATCGTCAGCGCGTGATCTTCCCGGATGCCCAGGATCCGGTGGACCTGCAATTCTACTACCTGTCGGTGACGCACACGGAACGCGGCCGGGTCGGCCTGCTTGGACACTATCGTCTGGGTGCCCAGACCCTCGACATTGAACCCTGCTTCTCGAGCGACGGCCTCACCTGGCAGCGGCCTCTGCGCCAGGCTTGGATGCCACGCGATGCCCCCGGGACGACGGCGGCCAGCTACCTTCTGCACGCGCCGCATGCCCTGGTGCGGCACGACGGCCTGTGGCACCTCTTTTACACCGGCGGCAATTTCGCCCACAACCACCGCCACACGCACGGCGACGCCGAAACGCGCGCCGTGCTGCTGGCGACCTGCGCCGAGCTTTGGGCCTGAGCGCGGCTGCTTAGAGGGCAGCCAGCACCGCGTTCAGGGTCGCGCTCGGGCGCAGGGCGGCATCGGCCTTGACCGGGTCGGGGCGGTAGTAGCCCCCAACGTCGACGGGCTTGCCCTGCACGGCGAGCAGTTCCCCGACGATCTTTGCCTCGTTGGCGGCGAGCGCGTCGGCAACCGGCTTGAAGGCGGCGGCAAGACCCGTGTCAGCGGTTTGTTCGGCAAGGGCCTGCGCCCAATACAGCGCCAGGTAGAAGTGCGAGCCGCGGTTGTCGATGGTGCCAAGCTTGCGGCCGGGCGAACGGTCGTTCTCCAGGAACTTGCCATTGGCGGCATCCAGGGTGTCGGCAAGCACCTTGGCGCTGGCGCTCTTGAAGGTGTCGGCCAGATGCTCGAAGGAGGCGGCCAGGGCGAAAAACTCGCCCAGGCTGTCCCAGCGCAGGTAGTTCTCCTCGAGGAACTGCTGGACATGCTTCGGCGCCGAGCCGCCGGCGCCGGTTTCGAAGAGGCCGCCGCCATTCATCAGGGGCACGATGGAAAGCATCTTGGCGCTGGTGCCAACCTCAAGGATCGGGAAGAGGTCGGTCAGGTAGTCGCGCAGGACGTTGCCGGTCACCGAAATGGTGTCGAGGCCCTGAACAATGCGCTCAAGGCTGAAGGTGCAGGCCTCGGACGGCGGCAGGATGCGGAGATCAAGCCCGCTGAGGTCGTGATTCTTCAGGTAGGTCTCGACCTTGGCGATGATCTGGGCGTCGTGGGCGCGGTTCTTGTCGAGCCAGAACACGGCCGGGGTGTTGGAGGCGCGGGCGCGGTTGACGGCGAGTTTGACCCAGTCCTGCACGGGGGCGTCCTTGGTCTGGCAGGCACGCCAGATGTCGCCCGCCTCCACCTCATGCTCAAACAGCACCCGGCCGGCGCTGTCGATGACGCGGATGACGCCGTCGCCCGGGGCCTCAAAGGTCTTGTTGTGGCTGCCGTATTCCTCGGCGGCCTGGGCCATGAGGCCGACATTGGGCACGCTGCCCATGGTCTTCGGGTCGAGGGCGCCGTTCTTTTTGCAGAAGTCGATGACGGCCTGGTAGACGCCGGAATAACAGCTGTCCGGAATGACGGCGAGGGTGTCCTGCTCCCCGCCCGCGGCATTCCACATCTTGCCGCCGCCGCGGATCATCGCGGGCATCGAGGCGTCGACGATGACGTCGCTGGGCACATGCAGGTTGGTGATGCCCTTGTCGCTGTTCACCATGGCCAGGGCCGGTCCGCTCGCGTAGGCCGCCTGAATGTCGGCCTCGATTTCGGCCTTCTTGCCGGCCGGCAGCTTGTCGAGCTTGGCGACGAGGTCGCCGAAGCCATTGTTGAAGTTGACGCCGATCTCGGCAAGCGCGGCGGCGTGCTTGGCGATGAGATCCTTGAAAAAGGTCTTCACCGCGTGGCCAAAGATGATGGGGTCGCTGACCTTCATCATCGTGGCTTTCATGTGCAGGGAAAAGAGCACGCCATCAGCCTTCGCCTCGGCAATCTGCCGGTCGATGAAGGCGACCAGTGCCTTCCGGCTCATCTTGGTCGCGTCCATGATTTCCCCGGCCTTGAGGGCGAGCTTCGGCAGCAGGGTCTTCGTGCTGCCGTCCCTTCCGGTGAACTCGATCCTCACCTCGGTGGCGTCGGCAACGCAGGTGGATTGCTCGTTCGAAAAGAAGTCATCCCGGCCCATGGTGCCGACGCGGGTCTTCGATTCCGCCGTCCAGGCACCCATCCGGTGCGGATGCTTCTTCGCATAGTCCTTCACGGCCTTCGGCGCGCGCCGGTCGCTGTTGCCCTCGCGCAGCACGGGGTTGACAGCGCTGCCCATGACCTTCGCGTACTTCGCCCGGATCTCCTTTTCCTCCTCGGTCTGAGGATTCTCGGGGAAGTCGGGCAGCTTGCAGCCCTGCGCCTGCAACTCGGCAATCGCGGCCTTGATCTGAGGCACCGAGGCGGAAATGTTTGGCAGCTTGATGATGTTCGTGGTCGGCTCCAGGCAGAGCTTGCCCAGGTGGCCCAAATCGTCCTCCTGCTGGCCGAACTGCGCCAGAATGCGGCCGGCTAGGGAAATGTCACGCGTCTCAACGACAATGCCCGCCGCCTTGGTGTAGGCCTTCACGATGGGCAGCAGTGAATAGGTGGCGAGGAGCGGTGCTTCGTCGGTGAGGGTGTAGAGGATCTTGGCGGACATGGCGCAAAAGAGGGAAAACAGAACTCTAGCCGGGCGACCGGCCAGCGCAACGGCCAAGCTAGCGGGTTCCGCGCCGAGGCGGTGATTTTTGAACCACCTCGCTCTTCCGGCGGTCAAAAAACTTAACCGGCCGCTGATGCGGCGCGACCGCACGCATCGGCAGCGGCCCAACCCGCCCGCACGCCATGAATCCTCCAACCACCCCGAGACCGCGCCGCCGCTGATCGACACCTCGGCCCACTGGCCCGGCTCAAGCCGAGGCCAGGCCCGCCCGCATGACGTCCAGCGGTGCCGTGACGCCGGGAAACCAGTGCTCAAACGAGATCGCCCCCTGATGCAGGAGCAGGCTCATGCCATCCGCATGGCGGGCGCCGGCCGCCCGGGCGGCGGCAATCAGGTCCGTTTCACCACAGGCGCGATAGACCATGTCGTAAACACAGTGACTCGCCCGCAGGGCACCCGCAGGCAGCAGCGCTGCATCCCCGGCCTTCATGCCGACCGAGGTGGCGTTCACCACCACGTCGATCCCGTCCAGGGCAGTCTCTAGGGCTGGCGGTTCCATGGCGCAGGTCTGCAACAGCAACCCCGGCGCCAGCCCGTTCAATTCCATGAGCAAAGGCTGCAACTTGTCGGCGCTGCGGTTCGCCAGCACGAGGTGGCGGCACCCGGCCAGAACGCTCTGCACGGCCACGGCCCGACCGGCACCGCCACCGGCACCCAGGATCAACAGCCGCAGCTCGGCGACCTCGGCGCCAAAAGCCTCGCGCACGCTCCGTAAAAAACCCGGCCCGTCCGTGTTGCATCCCAGCAACCGCCCGTCGCGAATGATCAGCGTGTTGATCACTCCCAGACGTTGCGCCAGCGGATCAACCTCGTCGACCGCCTCCATCGCCTCGAACTTGTGCGGGATGGTGATGTTGACCCCAAGAAAGCCGTGGTGGGCAAAGAGGCCGAAGGACTCGCGCACATGCCCGGGCGGCACCTGCACGCGCACGTAGCTGGCGTCAATGCCGCAGGCGCGCAGCGCGGGATTGTGCATCTGCGGCGATTTCGAATGCGCGACTGGATCACCGATGACCGCGAGTCGTGCAGGCGGGACGACAGCGCTTCCGCACCGACCCCAGTCCCGCAGCTGCTCGAAGGTAAAAAACTCGGCCATACCCCAGTCAGCACGCGTTCTGCGTCCGGTCAACTCCCCGCGAGCACATCGCCAAAGCAGATGCCGATGCTGCGGCCGGCGCGAATGATCTCGCTGTCCGGCTCGACCAGGCGCAACTGATTGACCGCCTCCTCGATGCTGACATCGCCGACATTGTACTGCTGGTAACTGACCATGCGGCCGAATTTGCCCTGCTCGATGAGGTGCACCGCCTTGGCGCCAAAACGAACGCCGAGAATACGGTCCAGGGCGGTCGGCGCGCCGCCGCGCTGGAGGTGGCCGAGCGTGCAGGCCCGCGTCTCCTTGCCGGTGAGCGACTCGATGTGCTTGGCGACGTAATCGCCGATGCCGCCGAGCCGGTCCTCACCCTTGCCTCCCACCGTCTCCTTCTTCAGCAATTCGCCGGACTCCATGCGGGCGCCCTCGGCGACCACCACCAGAGTGCTGTGCAGTCCGCGGGCGTCACGGCGGCGGATGGACTCCGCCACATGCTCCATGTGAAAGGGAATTTCCGGCAGCAGGATGACCTCGGCGCCACCGGCAATACCGCCATACAGGGCGATCCAACCCGCATGCCGTCCCATCACCTCCAGCACAATGACACGCTTGTGGCTCTCGGCCGTCGTGTGCAGGCGGTCCAGCGCATCGACCACCGCGTGGCAGGCGGAATCAAAGCCGAAGGTCATCGCCGTCGCCTGAATGTCGTTGTCGATCGTCTTCGGCACACCAATCACAGGAATGCCCATCTTGTAGAGCTGCAGGCCGGTGGTCAGCGAACCGTCGCCACCAACGACGATGAGCGCACCGATCTCCAGGTGGCGCAGCGTGCTCTTGGCCTTTTCAACGATTTCCCTTGGCACTTCGGCGACGTTGCCCTCGCCGACCTTGGCGACAAAATGCCCCTTGTTGGTCGTGCCAAGGATGGTGCCTCCCAGCTTCATGATACCGACGGTCCGGCCCGGATCGAGCATCATGTAATCGCCCGGCGGCAGCAGGCCCTCGAAGCCGTCGCGGAAGCCAACTACCTCCCAGCCGAGATTGTGGGCGGCGCCGACGACGCCGTGGATGACCGCATTGAGTCCGGGGCAGTCCCCGCCGCTGTTCAAGATGCCGATGCGCATGAGTCTGAGTGTGGGTCGTTGAGGTTGGTTAAGGTTCGGCGCAGAAAGGGTGCCAATCAGAAGTGATTCAGCATCTGCCGTTCGTCACTGATGGGCCGGCCCGCGGCGATCCAGCGATCGTAGGCGTTCCAGCTCTGCTGGAGCGCGGCGTGCGCCTCCGCGGCCGGGTCGGCCGAACCGAGCACGACCACGACCATGCGATGCCGGTAGATCAGACTGCTGCCATCGGGCTGCTTGATGACGGAAGCCGGGCGCTCGGCGGAGATGACCAGGCAGCCGCCGGAGCGCGGGGTCGTGGCATACTTGACGCCGTCGATGCCCGACACTGCAAGCAACGGGTTGCCGTTGGTCAGTGGCACCTCCAACTGGGCACCCGCCCGATAGACGATGATCGTCCTCTGGCGCTGGTTGGTGTAAAAGCGCAGGGCCGGACGCGACACCGCATAGAGGGCGAGTCGGGCCATGTCGGCCGCCGTCGAGTAGGGGGCCGTGCGCGTGTTCTCATAGCCGTGCGGATTGGTGAAGCGGGTGCGGGTCGCACCCTCGCGCACGGCTAGTTGGTTCATCTGCCGGGTAAACTCATCCAGCGCGTTGCCGGCACGGCCGAGGCGGTAGAGGTGGTCGCGTCCGACAAACTCACCAAGCGTAATCGGCGCCACATCGTCACCGGTCATCATGGTCGCGCAGATCAGGTCGCGCAAGGTCACCTTGTCACCGGGCTGCAGACCGAGGCTGTTCGTGCCGGCAATGCGCGGGGCGTAGTCCGGCACCGTGGCGAGGATGTTGACACCCGTCTTGGACGCCTCCGCCCAGTCGAGAGTAACCATGGCGGTGGCGATTTTCGCGAGTCCACCCACCGGGCGGCGGATGTTGCCTTGGGCGGCAACATGGACCTTGCGGTTGAAGGTGTCCGCGGAGAGCACGGCCGACTGGGCGGCGGCGCTGCCGGCACCGGCCAGGAGGAACGGCAGCACGGCGAGGACAAGCCAGGAGCGCGGGGAACAAAGAAGGGGGTGCATGGACTGCCGCTCCATAGCACCGGTTTGCGAACGAGCAACCCGGGAAACCAACCTCAGCGGGCCGGCCACAGCACCCGCAGGGCGTCCACCGTGCCATTGACCAGAACCTGCCCGCCCTCGGGTCCCACCTGGCTGCTCTGGATGACGGCACTGTAGCCCCCACCAGCCACGGCCCGCGCCGTCGGCAGGTAGGTGCCGGGGCCGGAAAGCTGCAGAATGAAGGTCTGCAGCGCCGGACTGCGCCCCTTGATCTGAATACCGTAATCGGTGAACAATTCGAAGTCATTGGTCGCCAGTGCGACGTCCCCAAGTCGGATCGCATGCAGCTCCATTTCATAGGCTCCGGCATCCCCTGCCTTCTGGGCGTTGAAGCGGTCGACTACGCGCTGGTTCCACAGGTAGTTCCAGCGCTGCTTAGGGTTGTCCGCGTACTTGGCGGCCTCCTGCATCGCCGCCGACCGCTCCAGGATGGTGACCTTGCGCCAGGGCAGCTGCAGCGTGCCGACATGATGGGCAAACGGCACGGCGGCATGCTTCTCCTGCGCCGCCGCCGCATGGGCATCCTCCCAGGCGAGAACGACGCGCCGGGCGATTTCATCGAGACGCGACAGATCGCCGCGCAGCCGGCGCATGCGCGCGTCGGAAGACTTGCCATACATAAGGTTGGGTACCTGATCGCCGCCGGCACCGGTCCAGGTCAGCACCGTCAGGTCACGCCCATGGCGTGAACGCAACTGCTCCCGCACCGGATGCCAGAAGTCCGCATGCACGACACTCTGACCACCCACCTCCTGGGACGGACAGGCGATGTTGATGGCCGTGGCCACCAGCCGGTCATTCATGTCCCAGAAACACAGCACGTCGACATCATGATCCTCGTAGCCTTCGATGCCACGAAAGTGCGGCACGTTGGTGGGACCGTACATGGCCGCCGTGCCGTCGGCATAGGTGGCGCGCCGGTTCTGCGCGACGACCGCCTGGCTCTGGCCCCAGCCCACCCTGCCTGGCCGCAGACCGCGCCAGGCCTCGGCCGCTCCTTCGGCGAGACGCTGGGTCAGCCACTCGGCATAGTCGGAAGGCTGGAGCACGCCCTCGGCTGGCAGATCATATTTGCCGTCGAGGGTGACCGGCGCCGTGTGCGTGTGTGTCGCGCTGAGCACCAGCTTGCGCAGGTCGAAGCCCGGCAGCAGCGGGGCCAACTTGGCGCGCACTTTCTCCAAAATGCCCTGTCGGATGGCCACGAGGTCGCAGGAAACGAGGATCGCCTGGTCGACCATGCGGTCTCCCTCCCTGGCTTCGAGTGCCAGCACCGAGGCATGCAGCGGCGTCTCCGCCCTGGTTGCGATGCGCACCTGGCGCTGACCGTCCAGGGCGGCAGGCAGGGTCGGCGTGATGTCGAGGGTGGCGGCACCGAATCGAAGTTCGCCTGCGGCGACTGTCGGCAGGACGAGGGCGCCGATCAGCAAGCATCGGATGCGAATCAAGAAGTGCATGGTGCACACTACGCCGGCTGCGAACCCGATATCGCAACCCGGGGGCCAAGGGGAATGGTCTTGATTTGCCTGCCACAGCAGTTAGGGAATCGAAGCACCGTCCGCCATGCGGGCGTGTATCAGCAATGTCCACTGCCAAGAAATCCAGCAACGGGTCGCTCGCCCTGGCGGCCCTGGGCGTGGTTTTTGGCGACATCGGCACGAGCCCCTTGTATGCCCTGCGCGAATGCCTCGACCATGCCGGCTATGATCCGGCGCACGGCCATGAGATGGTCTACGGCCCGATTTCACTGATGTTTTGGTCGCTCACGGTCATGGTGGCCATCAAGTACCTGAGCCTGCTTAGCCTGGCGACAGCGCAGGGGGAGGGCGGCATCTTCGCCCTGCTGTCCCTGCTTCGCTCCAAACAGCAGGCGCTTTCCGCGCGGGGAATGGGCGTCACCATGCTGGTGGTGTTGTTCGGCGCCTCCCTGTTGTATGGCGACGGCATGATCACGCCGGCCATCTCGGTGCTCTCGGCGGTCGAGGGTCTGGGCCAACTCAATCCTCGCTTTTCCGGCTGGGTGGTACCGATCGCCGTCGTCATCCTGCTCGGTCTCTTCCTGGTCCAGCGCCATGGCACCGCCCGCATCGGCGTGTTTTTCGGCCCCGTCATGGTCATCTGGTTCACCGCCCTCGGCGGTCTCGGCCTGTACCGGTTTCTCGAGCATCCCGAAGTGATCACCGCCCTGTCACCGCACTGGGGCTTCGCCTACCTGTTCCACCACGGCGCGCATGGTGTCGTCATCATGGGAATGGTGCTGCTCGCGGTGACCGGCTGTGAGGCGCTCTACGCCGACATCGGCCACTTCGGCCGCCAGCCCCTGCGACGGGCCTGGTTCACCCTGGTCTGGCCGGCCCTGACCCTCAATTACCTGGGCCAGGGCGCGCTGGTGGTGAGCGACCCCACGGCGGTGCAGCACCCGTTCTTCCGACTGGTGCCGGAAACACTGCTGGTTCCGATGATCCTGCTCGCCACCCTGGCAACCATCATCGCCTCCCAGGCGATGATCACCGGGGTCTTTTCCCTCACCCAGCAGGCGGTGCAACTCGGTCACCTGCCCCGCCTGCGCATTGTTCACACCAACCCCGACGTGCGCGGCCAGATTTACATGCCGCAGGTGAACTTCCTGCTGATGGCGGCCTGCATTGCCCTGGTCATCCATTTTGAAAGCTCCAGTGCCCTGGCCTCGGCCTACGGTCTGTCGGTTTCGCTCGACATGCTGCTGAGCAGCCTGCTGTTCGGCCTGGTGGCGCGGCGCGTTTGGAACTGGCCGGCCTGGAAGGCCCTGCTGCCGGCGGCGCTCTTCGCCATCATCGAGCTCGGCTTTGTCACCGGCAGCCTGCTGAAGTTTTTCCACGGCGCCTGGTTCCCGCTGGCCGTGGCGGCCGTCATGTGGCTCGTCATGAAAACCTGGACCGACGGCCGCGCGATTCTCTATCGCGCCATGCTGAAGGGGCGCCTGCCCGTCCAGCACCTCGTCGAGGAAATTCAAAAGGAGCGAATCATCCGCGTGCCGGGGACCGCAGTTTTCATGTCCGCGAGCGCCGACGGCCTGCCCCTGGCGCTGCTACACCACCTCAAGCACAACAAGGCCCTGCACGAACAGGTCGTGCTGCTGACGGTGAAGTTCGAGGCCGTGCCGCATGCGGCGGAGGGCGGCCGCCACGAAATCGAGGAGTATCACGACCGCTTCTGGCGCGTTGTCCTGCACTACGGTTTCGCGGAGTCGCCCGATGTCTTCAACGACCTGTGCGCCGCACTGGATTCCTGTATCCGCCTGAAGCGCGGCGGCATCACCTTCTACCAGAGCCGTGAAGTCCTGCTGACCAGCGGCAACGGGCGCATGGCACGCTGGCGCAAGAAGCTCTTTGTCATGCTCTCGCGCCTTTCGCGCCCGGCGACCGGTTACTTTGACCTGCCGCCGCGGCAGGTCTGCGAACTCGGCATCCAACTCGAGCTGTAAGCCTCACAGCGGGGCGCAGCACGATGATCTCGCCAAGCATCTGCTCCTGCTCCACCTGCAGGTGGTTGAGCTTCATCAGCTCGAGCATGGCCAGGAAGGTGACAATCACCTCGACCCGGCTGGCAGCGTCGCTGAACAGCGACTCGAAGCGGACGCGCCCGCCGACCGGAATCGCCTCGAGCAGGTGCTCGATCTTGTCGGCGACGGTGAAGCGGTCACTGACAATTTCCCGGATGTCCGTCGTGTTCTCAAAGCGCTTGAGTACGCGCTGAAAGGCGCGGATGAGGTCAAAGATGCCCACCTGTCCGATGCTCGGCTCCACGGGAGCCTCGAGATCGGGCAGTTCCGGGTTCGTGGCAAAAAACTCGTCCGCCTTGGCCTCCTGCGTGCCGAGGAACTGGGCGGCATCCTTGAACTTCTTGTACTCAACGAGCTGGCGGATCAGTTCCCAGCGCGGATCTTCCTCGTCGGCATCCTCCTCCGGCGGTTGCTGGGCCTGCGGGAGCAACTCGCGGCTCTTGATGTACATGAGGTTGGCAGCCATGACGATGAACTCGCTGGCCAGCTCAACATTGAGCATTTTGAAGGTGTCGATGTACTCGAGATACTGCCGTGTGATGCGTTCCAGCGAAACGTCGTAGATGTCGATCTCATCCTTCTTGATGAGGTACAGCAGCAGGTCGAGGGGGCCCTCGAAAATTTCCAGTTTGACCTTGTAGTCCTTGTCTTCCACACGCCGAGATAAGCGCGGGCGTGCATGCGTGCCAGAGGAAAATGACCGTCGCCTTGCGCCCGGAGGGAAATTCCGGCATTTGCCCCGCGCCTCTCCCGCGCTATGGAACCGGCGCATGCCGCCGCCGCGCCGATTCAATCCCCACCCCTTCGCCTACCACCAGGAACTGGAACTTCGCATCGACACCCTGAGCAACGAGGGCCGGGGTGTCGCGCGGCTGGATGGCTGGGTCGTGTTCATTTCGTTTGCCCTGCCCGGTGAACACGTGCGTGCACGCGTGTTTCGCAACCACAAGAACTACAGCGAGGCCGACCTTGTCGAAGTGCTGGAAGCCTCGCCAGACCGCGTGCAACCCGTCTGCGGTGTCTTCGGCCAGTGCGGGGGCTGCCAGTACCAGCACCTCGCCTACGAGCGCCAGTTGGAGTGGAAGCGCCGCCAGGTCGAGGAACTGCTCTGGCACATGGCGCGCCTGAAGCATCCCGTGCTGCCGGTCGTCGCCTCGCCCCGGCAATACGGCTACCGCTCCAAGATCACCCCGCACTTCCAGAAACCCAAGGGGGGCGAAATCGGCGCCATCGGCTTCCTGCGCGCCGGCACGCGCAACGCCATGGTCGACGTGGCGCAGTGTCCCATCGCCATGACGGAGCTGAACGCCGCCCTTGCCAGCGCCCGCGACGCCGCCCGCGCGGCTCCGGAGACCTTCAAGAACGGCGCCACCCTGCTGCTTCGTGCCGCCGCCAACGGCGTGCTCACCCGCTCCGACGCGACCGCCATCGAAGAGGTCAACGGCGTGCGTTTTGAGTTCCAGGCCGGTGACTTTTTCCAGAACAACCCCTTCATCCTCCCTGAGTTTGTCGCCCACGCGGTGCGCGAGGCGCGCGAGGAGGGCGGCGCCCGCTGCCTGCTCGACGCCTACTGCGGCAGCGGCCTGTTCGGCCTGAGTGCCGCGCGTGAGTTTGAAGAGGTGCTCGGCGTCGAAATCTCCGAAAGCGCGGTGCGCAAGGCCGCTCACAACGCCGATCTCAACGGCTTCACCAATTGCCGTTTCATGGCCGCCGATGCCGGGGCCATCTTCGACTCGGTGCCACGCCCGGGCTCCGAGACGGTGGTTCTGGTCGACCCTCCGCGCGCCGGCTGCAGCGAGAACTTCCTCGACCAGCTTTTCGTCTTTGCCCCCCGGCGTGTCGTTTACATCTCCTGCAACCCCGCAACGCAGATGCGCGACCTTGCGCGCTTCACCGCCGCCGGCTTCCATCTGCGTAAAGTGCAGCCCTTCGACCTCTTTCCGCAGACAAGGCACCTGGAGTGCGTGATGACCCTGCAGGGTCCCGACGCCTGAACCGCCTCACTTTTGCTTTGGCCTGCGCTTCGCCTTGGCGGGTGCATCGACGCCGGCCCCGGGCACGATGTTGGCGACCAGACGCGGCACATAGCTGTTGTAACGACCGTCGGGCGATTCCCCCGCGGTACTCATGGACGCAATCGCCTCGTGCAGCGGCTTGCCGCGCTCGCCGAGCGCCTCAATGGCGGCGAGGGCAGGCATGGCGGTGAGCACCCCTTTGTCCTGCGGGGAAGCCAGCGCGGCCAGGGCGTCGAGGGCGGCCTGCAGGTCGTCCCCGCCGCCGTGCAGACCGAGACTCTGGGCCACCGTGATGCGCACGTCGGCCGAGTCGTCGCCGAGGGCGGCACGCAGGGAGGATGCCTGTTCGTGAGCGGCGGATTCGCCGCGCATGAGCAGTCCGAGGGCGCCCCAGTGGCGCACGGCGCTGTCGGGATCCTCGCGCAGCAGGCGGGCCAACTCCGGGCTGGCGGTGGAGTCCAGCCCGGAGGCCAGTTCGGCCGCAGCCAGAATCTTTGCCAGTGGGTAACGGGCCTCGTCGCGCGCCGTCGCATAGGGGGTCGAACCCTCGGCGCGAACATGGATCTCGCGTTCCGGAAGGAAGCAGATGTCGCGCACCTCCAGCACATGGGCGCGCTGGGCCGCGCGCATCTTCTCCAGCACGGCCCGGTGCTCGGGCGACTGCGCCAGGTTGCGCACCTCATCGGGATCATTTTCGAGGTCGTAGAGTTCCTCGACATCCTTGGGGTTGCGCCAGAATCGCGACTGCGCCTCGTTGGTGCGCCCCTGCACAAACAGGTCGTGCCAGACACGCGTGGTCGGCGTTTCAAACTGGTAGGCCACGCGCTGGGCCTGCGAGACGTGCGGATAATAATTGCGAAGGTAAACGTAGCGACCGTCGGTGACGCTGCGCACGAGGTCCATGCGCTCGTCCATGCGGCCGCGCTCGCCAAAGATGAACTTCGGCGCTTCAACCTGGTGCACGCCGGCGAAGGCGCGCCCCTGCATCCACTCCGGCGGCTTGACACCGGCCAGGCTGAGCACGGTGGGGGCAAGGTCGACAAAGCTGATCAGGCGGTCCGAGGCACCGCCGGGCTGATACTCCTTCGGCGCAAGGTGTCGCCACTTCTCCGGGAAGTAGACCACAAAGGGCACGTGCAGGCCGGTGTTCGAGGGCCAGCGCTTGCCGCGCGGCATGCCGCTGCCGTGGTCGGCATAATAAAAGACAATGGTGTCATCCACCAGCCCGGCGGCCTCCAGTTCGCGCAACCGGCGACCGGCATCCGCATCCGCCTCACTGACCTTGTCATAGTACTGAGCCCAGTCCTGGCGAACCTCGGGCGTGTCGGGATGATAGGCGGGCACGCGCACGTCCTCCGGCCGGGTGATCTGCACGTGCGGCCGCGTGCGGATTTGGCTTTCGTGGCTCTTGGTCGAGTTGAAGATGGCGAAGAAGGACCGACCCTCCGGTCGTTTCTGCCAGTGCGCCTGCCCCGAGGACTCGTCCCAGACCTGGCCCGGCTCGCGCAGGTTGTAGTCGGTCTTGCTGTTGTTCGTGCAGTAGTAACCCGCCTCGCGAAGGAACTGCGGGTACATCTTGAAGCTCTCGGGCAGCGACACCATTGAGCGCATGTGCAGGCCGCCGCTGCTGGAGGGATAGAGGCCCGAAATGATCGCCGTGCGCGCCGGGGCACAGACCGGCGCCACCGACCAGGCGTGGCGGAAGATCATGCCCTTGGCCGCCAGGGCGTCGACGTTCGGCGTGCGCGCCAGCTTGTCGCCGTAGCAGCCCATGTTCGGGCTGTGGTCTTCGCTGGTCAGCCACAGGATGTTGGGGCGCGCCTCCTCCGCACGGGAGGTCGGCAGCAGCGCAAATGAGGCGAGGGCGAGGATCAGCTTCTTCATGGCGGGAGGGGAAAACGCGGCGCGCGGTCGCGGATTTCAACAAACACCTCCAAGGCGGGGCTTTCAGCCACGGGCGATGCGCTGCTGCAGCAGCACCTCGAAGAACAGCAGGGCCAGTAGGGCCAGCAGCAGCGGCTGCCAGAACTCGCTGCCAAAGCGACGGGTGCGGTCGAGCTTGCGCCAGGCATCCAGCGACTCCACGAAGGCCGCCTGATGGCGTTCGGCGAGCCGACGCACGCCTTCGGCCGGCAGCGGGGTCACCTCCGACTCGGCGGCATCCAGATTGATGGCAAACAGCCGTGTGCGCCCGGCGGCGGAGAGTTGATAGATGCCGGGAGCCCTCAGCGGTGACGTCTCGAGCAGGGCGACCCCGCCTTCGAGGCGCGGCTGCAGCGTTTGCATCTGCCCGGTGGGATCCCGCAGTTCATGGGCGGTGCCCGCCGCCGCGGGGTCCAACACCAGCCGGAGCGGCGAGCCGGCAGTCGACCAGGCGGCGCCTGCATCCTGGGAGGCCAGATGCGCGGCAAGGCGCTGCATGAGAGGCACATAAAAAGGCTGCAGGGGCAGGTTTGCCCATTCGGCATCGGCCGTTGCGGCGAAGGCCATGACGCGGCCCCGGCCAACGGCTTTTTCCAGCAGCAACGGCACGCCGCGATCAAGCTGCAGCACCGGCTTGACGCCCTCGGCGGCACCAAACTCAAACCACGACTGAAATTCCGCGTCCTGCAGGCGGCCGCCATGCGCGTCGTTGAAGTAGAGCACGGCGGGATGGGTCAGACGCTGCTGCAGAATGCGCGCCGGCGCACCGCGGGCGCGCTGAAGCCCGGCGATCGGCGCGGGAAAAAGGCCCTCACCCTTGCGATGGAACTCGCGGGTATACCATTCAAGATCGCAGTGCGGACCGGCAAAGACAATCAGACCGCCGCCGGCGCGCACGAACTTGTCGAGGTCGGCCAGACGATTGCCCTGCAGGCGCTCAACATCGGCGAGAATCACCACCTCCTTGCCGCGCAAATCCTCCTCGCGGAAGCGGCGCGCCTCGACCTTGGTCGCGCGCACCAGATCCTTGAGGCTCGCACTGGCCGACTCATAGGGTGCGAGTGCCAGTTCAAGAAAATCGGCGGCACCCCCCAGTGGGGTGGCGCTTGGATCGCCGTCGACCAGCAGGACGTTGAGCTGGTCGCGCACCTGCACCACGCAGTAGAAGGCATTGTCCTCCGGAAAGCTGTCGCCCTCCAGCCGTACCGCCAGGGAATGCTCGCCGGTGCGGTCAAAGGCGTGGTTGAAGTGGACAACGGACTCGCCCTGCGCCGGCAGAGAGACGCGCGTGCTGCGCAGCCGTGCGCCGTCGGCTTCGAGGTGGACCACGACATCCTGCATGGGCTTCAACCCATGGTTGCGCAGTCGCGCACGCAGTCCCACCGGCTGCCCCTCGGCAAGCACCTGGGCGGAGAGATCGGCAGCCGCGATGCTGAGGTTTTCCGCGCTGTCGCCGGCCAGCCGGTAAAAGGTGACCTGCGGCGCCGGCTCCTGCTTGAGCAGTGCCTCCAGCGCGGGCAGCGCGGCACCGTCGGCCGCCGCCTGCCAGTCACCGGCTTGGAAGTCGGACAGCACCGCGACCTCCCGCGCGGCATTCTGCGAACGGGCGAGTGCCGCGGTGGCGGCCTGCAGGGCATCGTTGACGCGCACCGGCCCGGCCAAGCCGGACAGACCGGGCAGGCGTTCCGTGATCTCCTCCGGAACCGTTGTCGGCCCGTCAAGCAGGGGCGACGGAACCCCGCCGGCCAGCAGAACCTGCGTGTCGGAGCCCCCCGGCAACTCGGCCAGGATCTGCGCCAGGTCCTGGCGAGCACGCTCGGCCGGCGTCCCGCCGGCGGCGGGGGCGCGCATCGAGAAAGAATCGTCGAGCAGAACCACCAGCGAGGTCTTGCCGAGCCCCAGCGAACGCAGGGCGGTCAGCACCGGCCGCGCCAGGCAGAGGGCGAGCACGATGGGAATGGCGATGCGCACGGCCAGCAGCAGCCACTGCTCCACCTTCATCCGGCGCTTGCGCTGGCGAATCACCTCGTGGAGCAGATGCATCGCCCCCCAGCGAACGGTGACGACCCGCCGCCGGTTGAACAGGTGGATGAGCAGCGGGATCAGGAAGGCCGAGGCACCCGCAAGCAGAATGGCGTTCAGGAAAGTCATCGCATTCTCAACGCCAGGTAACTGCGCAGCGCGGCGGCGTGCGACTCATCGGTCGGCAATGAAAGGTAGTCGACCTGGTGCCGCCGAAAGCCCTCCTTGAGCTGTTCCTGAAAGTGTCGCTGCACCTCCAGGTAGCGCAGGCGCACCGCGGCCGGATCGAGCAGGAGGATGTCCTCGTTGTTCTCCAGGTTTTCAAAGCGCGCCCACTGACCGAACGGAAAATCGATCTCGTCACGGTCCCAGAGCTGGATCGCGATGATCTCATGGCCCTGGCGGCGCAACACGCCGATCGCCTTGTGGATCGCAGCCGGGTCATCGAAGAAGTCGCTGATCAAGATGACCAGCCCGCGGCGGCGCAGCCGCGAGGCGAGCGACTCGAGCACCGGGGCCAGCGCCGTGTCGCGCCCCGGCTCGGTCCGGATCATCGTGTCGAGCAAATGATGCAGGTGAGTGATGCGCGTGCGGTTGGGGATGAATTCGCGCACCTTGGTGTCGAAGGTGATCAGGCCAACCGCGTCCTGCTGGCTCATCAGCAGGTAAGCCATGGCCGAGGCGAGCTTGCGGGCATAGTCGAACTTCAGGACACCACCGCGGCCGCGGTAGCCCATGCTGCCGCTGGCATCAAGAACCAGGGTCGCCCGCAGGTTGGTCTCCTCGTCGTATTCACGGATGTAAAAGCGGTCGGCCCTGCCGAAAATCTTCCAATCGATTCGGCGGATGTCGTCGCCCTGCACATACGGCCGGTGCTGGCGAAACTCGACGCTGAAACCCTTGTGCGGCGAAGCGTGCTGGCCGGTCGTGAACCCCTCGACCACCGTGCGCGCAAACAGCTGCAGATTCTGCAGGCTGGTGATGTCTTCGGCGTGGAGGATGTCGGAGAGGGAGGCCACGGGGCGGGAGTGTTTAGTGTCAGAGGGTCGGAGGGTCGGAATCGGGCAGGAAAAACTCGGGGGAGGGTTCGCTGAGCTTGGGAGTGGCGCCGCAGAACTCGTCCGCGTGTTGGATCATGGTCTGAAACATGCAGCCTATTTGCAGGGACATTTGAAACAGCAACCGAGACTTATCAGGGGGCAGACAACCGTTGTCCACGGCACAGATGATCCAGTGCTGGGTTTCGTTGTTTCGCCCAGAGCATCGGTCAGTTTGCTCTCAAAGTGCCGGATGTAGTGACGCTTGCCCCATGCCTCGGCGATCTGAGCCCCAACGGAGCGCGACGCACGCCGTAGTTGATCCGTGAGAGAGTATTTTTCATCCGCCGGAAAGTTTTTCGAGAGTTCGAAAAGCTGCTGCTGAAGTTCACGAGCCCGTTCATAGCCACCAAGCTCCCAGTAGGCCTTGGCTAACGGCAACTTGTCTCCCTCCTTCATGCAGATCTTTTCCCCGCGTCTCCACCAAACACTAAATATTAAACACTTAACACTCCCCGCCCCCTCAAAGCACCTTCACCTCGGCTTTTTTGACGCGTCGGATCAGCTCGGCAACGATGTGATCCACGGTCACTCCCTCGGCTTCGGCGTGGAAGGTGGGAACCAGTCGATGGCGCAGGGCGGGCAGGGCGAGCGCCTCGATGTCATCGAGGGTGACATGGGTGCGCCCCTGCAGCAGGGCGCGCACCTTGCCGGCCAGCACCAGCATCTGGCTGGCGCGCGGACCGGCGCCCCAACTCAGCATCTCCTTGACGTAAGGCAGGGCGTCCGGCTCGTTCGGCCGTGTGGCGCGCACGAGATCGAGGACAAAATCGGTGACATGATCGGGCACCGGCACCTTGCGTGCGAGTGCCTGGGCGGCCTGCAGTTCCTCGGCGGTGATGACCGGCTGAATTTCCTCCTGGTCGCCACCCGTGGTGCGGGCAACCACCTCGCGCTCCTCCTCGCGGCTGGGGTAGTCGACCCGGATGAGGAAGAGAAAGCGATCCTTCTGCGCCTCGGGCAGTGGATAGGTGCCCTCCTGCTCGATCGGGTTCTGGGTGGCCAGCACAAAGAAGGGCTTGGGCAATGCAAAGGTTTCCTGCCCCACCGTCACGCACTTCTCCTGCATGGCCTCGAGCAGGGCGGCCTGGGTCTTCGGCGGCGTGCGGTTGATTTCATCGGCCAGCAGGATCTGCGAAAAGATCGGCCCGGGCTGGAACACCAGCTTGCGGCGCCCGGTCTCGGCATCCTCCTGGATGATTTCGGTACCGGTGATGTCGGCCGGCATCAGGTCGGGGGTGAACTGGATGCGCCGAAACCCGAGATGCATGGCGTCAGCCAGAGATTTGACGAGCAGGGTTTTGGCGAGACCGGGCACCCCTTCCAGAAGGCTGTGACCGCCTGCGGCGATGGCAATGAAGACCTGCTCGATCACGGCCTCCTGGCCGACAATGCGTTTGCTCAGGGCGGCTTTGAGCTTGTGGTAACCTTCGACGAGGGCGGCGGCGGATGCGGTGTCGGACATGGGGGGGAGGGTCTAGTGGAGACGAAGCCCTGCCGGGATTTCTTTCCCCAAGGCGGGCAGCCCGACCATGGCGGGCGGGCAGGACCTGTCATTTGAAAAAGCGGGTTGCCTTCCGTCTTGCGAAGGAAATCCCCTGCGCCAATCATCGCAAATAGTGACCCTCTTCATGTCCGCTTCACCTTGGCCGTGCCAGACTGAAACCCGTTCATCAGCCAAAAACATCATCGCCAGCGTCCATCTTCTCGGATAAATTGGCCGTTAATTTCGTCCAACCCCACATGAAACGCCTTCTGCTGACTGCTCTCTGCGCCCTGTTCACCGGGGCGGGGGCCGCGCAGGTGACCTCGCCGATCGTTGGCTTCCTGACCCTGCACCTGCAGGCGGGCACGAACTTCATCGGCTTTGCCCTGCAGCCTGGGCTTGAACTGCAGGCGTCCTTCACCATCTCGGCAAGCGACCGGACCCAGATTTTTCTCGCAGGTGACCACCTGACCTTGGAGGACGACCAGTTCAGCACTGGCGCGCAACCGACCCATCTGGTGGAAATTGTCACCGCCGGAGCCGGCGAGGGCTTCACCAGCGTCATCACGGCAACCGCCGCGACCGGTCGCCAACTGAGCCTGGCTGAACCGGTTCCGGCCGGCGTTGCCGATGGTGCCCGGCTGAAGGTCTGGCGACTGTGGACGCTCGGCGAGGTGTTTGGCGCGGACAATCAGGCGGGGCTGACCGGCGCTGAATCGGCGGGGGAAGCCGATCTGGTGCTGTTGCCCAACGGGGCCGGCTTCGACAGCTACTTCTACTGCACTGGCGGGGCGTTCGGACAAGGCTGGCGGCGCGAAGGTGCCGGCACCACGGACCAAGCGGATGTTCCGGTGCTACTCGGTGGCGGCGGTGCCCTGTTCGCCCGCTCGGCCAAATCCGTCATTCTCACCGGCATGGTCAAACCCGGCCCCACACGCGTGACCCTTCGCACCGGCAACAACTACGTGACCAACCTCTGCCCCGTCAACGCTAGCGGAGAAAACGCCTCCAGCGAAGGCCGCACCCTGGGCAACTCCGGCCTCGCAACCGGCCTGCAAAGCGGCATTGCCGCGGAAAAGGCCGATCTCGTCCTGCTGTGGAACGGCAGTGGTTACGACGCCTACTTTCATGCCAGCGGCGGACCGCTCGGCAACGGCTGGCGCAAGGCCGGAGCCGGCACCACCGATCAGGCCGATGTGGCCCTGCCCGACGGCGCCTTCGTCATTCTGCGCCGTGGTGCCCCCCTGACCCTTGCCCTCGATCAGGGTGGATTTTGAACCGGACCGCGATGAACCACCCCCTGTCATCCTTCCTCGCCGTCTGGCTTGCCCTCATCACCGCATGCCCGGCCGCCACGTTGACCGTTTCCAACACAAGTTCCGGCGGCAACGGCTTTCATGGCATTGCGACGGAGGCCGGCGCCCTGCTTGCCCCCGGCCAGGCGCGGGGCGTGCTCGGCCGATTGGCCCTGACGGACGGCCAAATCACCGCCTTGGTCACGGCCGGCGATCTGGAAGGATTGCATGCGGCCTTTCAACCCGTGGGCACGGATTTTGCCCTCGACCTGAGCGATGGCGGTCCTAATGGCGCCTTTGAAAAGAGCGTCACCGCCGACTTGCGCGAATCCTCGAACAGCCTGGGTGGCAGCCCCGTGCATCTCTGGATTTATCTCGGCAATGACCGAACTGCCGCCTCCCAATACCTGTTGGCCCGGCTGAACGCGACCTTCCCCACCGATGCCGAGGAGGCGCCTCCCGCCTTCGCCAGCCTCAATCTGCGCCCCGACACCCTTGACGCCCTGCACGCCGGCAGCCTCGCGGGTCTCCACGACTATGGGTTGGGCAGCGGTTCACTGACCACCCTGCGCCTGCAACCGCCCAGTGGCGGCCCCAACAGGATTCCTGTCGCGAACGACAAGAGCCTGCAGGTCCTCGCCGGCGTGGCCAGCATCAGTCAGGTCACTGCCAGTGACGCCGACATGGACGACCTTGAATTCATCCAGACGAGCGTTCCCGCCAAGGGACAGCTCACCTTCAACGTCGACGGCAGTTTCACCTACACCGCCGGCGCCGGGCAGAGCGGACAGGACAGCTTCACCTTCAAGGTCAACGACGGCAAGACCGACTCGGACCCCGCCACGGTGACCTTCCAGATACAAAACGGTGGCAAGCTCGCGCAGACGATCCACTTCGAGCCTCCCACGCAGATCGACTCGGATGAAGGCAGTCTGCCGCTCAGTGCCACCGCCTCCTCCGAACTGCCAGTGAGCTTCGAACTGCTTGCCGGACCCGCAACGCTCGAAGGGTCAATCCTCACACTGACGGGTGCAACCGGCACCTTGCATGTGCGTGCCATCCAAGCAGGCAATGCCACGTATGACGAAGTCAGCCTCGACCGGCTCATCCATGTGATTGCCCCTGGCGGCGCCTTCACGCTGGGCAATCTCCAACAGGTTTACCAGGGCATCCCTCTCCATGTCAGCGTTCAGGGCGCCCCACCCGAAGAGGTGATCCTGACTTACAATGGCGAGGCCGATCCCCCCATCCATGCCGGCACATATAGTGTGGTCGCCCTGCACAACGAGGCACGCAAAACCGCCAAGCTCGTCATCGCCAAGTCACCCTTGACCGTGACCGCCGACGACCAGCAGCGCCTCATCGGTGAAGACAATCCCGAACTGACCTTCCGCTATGATGGATTCCTTGGTGAGGACAATGCGGAAACCGTGTTCCCCGAACCGGCCAGCAAAAGCGAGACGCCCCCGATGGCCAGCACCAATGCCAAATCCACCAGCCCGGGAGGTGCCTACCCGATTCGCCTGAACGGTGGCGCCGCGCGGAACTACACCCTGGTTCTGGTGCCGGGCACACTTGTGGTGAACAGCTTCGACGGCCGCTATGAGATCCTGCTGGAGGATCCTGACACTGAACGCGTCACCGCCAAGATCGAACTGAGCGTCGGCAAGACCATCAAGAATGGAGCGATGGCCTTCTCCGGCAAACTGTGGACGCCGACGGAAAGCGCGGCCATTCCGCTCAAGGGCACCCTGGTGGTCGATGCCAACACCGAAACAGCCTCCACCACCCTGGCGTTTGCCCGCGGTGACAACACCTATGAACTGGACTTGGAACTGGATCTGGAAGGCAGTTTCCTCGCCGAACTGCGCGTTCAGGGCGAGGTGCACAGCTCCGGCATCACCGGCCGCAGCCTCCACGTCTTCGGCAAAGCCCAACTGCCGCCATCCCTCGGCACCCACACCCTGATCCTGGCGCCAGGAACGCGCGCCAACGGCGGCAGCCGCGACCTTCCTGCGGGTGCCGGTCATGCGACCGGACTCTTCAGCACGCAGGGGGCCCTCAAGCTCGTCGGCAGCCTGGCCGACGGCACTCCCTTCACGGCCTCGCTGCTGCCATCCGCCGACGGCGTCTATCGACTCTACGTCAATCCCTACAAGCGACCGGACAGTTATCTGGCCGGGCACCTGCCGATCACCGCACATCCAGATCTGACCGACCAGGGTCATGTCGCTGCCGCCGCCGGAGAGTTTCTGGTATGGACCAAGGCGGAGGGCAGCAAAGACAAGTCCCATCGCGCCGGCATCGACCTGCTCGACTGCGCCCTACGCCTCGACCCCTGGCGCAAGCCCGCCAAGGCCAGTCGCACAAGCCCGGAAATCACCCTGCTCGATGAACTGGGCCTGCCGGCCGAAAACGGGTTGGGAGTCGCCCACAGCGACCTGCCCGGCATCGCCACCGCAGAACTGCCGGCCAGCATGAGCATCGCCGCGAATGGCAAGATCGGGGTGCTGGACCCCGTCGAGAACCCGGCCGCATGGCAGGTGACGCTCAACACCGCCAACGGCGCGTTCAAGGGCAAGTTCACTCTGAGCGAAGGCAAAAAGCGCACCGTCCTCTTCAGTGGTGTCCTCTCCCGCACGCTCAGCACCGATCCCGATGCCCTCGTGGGACGCGGCCACTTCCAGATGCCCGCACTGCCGACCGACGAAACCAACGAAGTCCAGTCGGGCGAGATCCAGTTCTTCCTCGACCTCGACTGAACGGGCGACGCCCGAGAGCGCCGACCGCGTCGGTGATGTTCACTTCCGTGCCAGCAGGAAATACTCGATGCTGTCTACCAGCGCCTGCCAGCTGGCATCGATGATGTTCGTCGACACGCCGACCGTGCTCCAGGTGCGCACGCCATCGGTGCTGACCACGAGCACGCGCGTCTTTGCCGCCGTGCCGGTGCCGCTGTCGATGATGCGCACCTTGTAATCCTCCAGGCGCATCGAGGCGATCTGCGGGAAATGCGGCAGCAACGCCTTGCGCAGGGCGTTGTCGAGGGCATTCACCGGGCCGTCACCCTCATCGACCGTGTACTCCGACCGGCCGTCAACCCGCAGCTTGACCGTGGCCTCGTTCGTCTCGGCGGCCATGCCGGAGCGGAAGCGGTGGGTGGTGTGAAATTCGAGCAGTTCGAAGCAGCGCGTCTCCTGGCCAAGCAGGCGGCGAATCAGCAGTTCGAAGCTCGCCTCGGCGGCCTCGAACTCGAACCCCTCGCTCTCCATCCGCTTAACCTCGGCAAGCACCTTCTGCACCTCGGGCGAACCCTTGGCGAGCGGCAACCCCATGGACTCGGCCTTGATCAGCACGTTCGACTGGCCGGACATGTCCGAGATGGTGATGACGCGCTCGTTGCCGACCATGGCGGGATCGACGTGCTCGTAGGTGCGCGCCAGTTTCTGCACGGCGTGCACGTGCAGGCCACCCTTGTGGGTGAAGGCGGCCAGGCCAACGTAGGGCGCACGGATGTCGTGCGGCACGTTGGCGAGTTCATCGACAAAGAAGGCCAGTTCCCGCAGGCGGGTGAGGTCGAGGCCGAGCGGGATGCCCATCTTCAACTGCAGGTTGGGCATGACCGTGGTCAGGTTGCAGTTGCCGACGCGCTCGCCGTAGCCGTTGATCGTGCCCTGCACCTGGCTGGCGCCGGCGCGCACGGCCGCCAGGGCGTTGGCGACGCCGACGCCACCGTCGTTGTGGGTGTGGATGCCGACCGCACGGCCGAGGTGGGCGATGACCTTGCGGGTGACCTCCTCGACGAATTCCGGCAGCGCGCCGCCATTCGTCTCGCAGAGCACGACAAGATCGGCACCGGCCTCCTGCGCGGCCTTGACCGTGCGCAGGGAGTACTCGGGATCCTCGCGGAAGCTGTCGAAGAAGTGCTCCGCATCGTAGAGCACCTCACGGCCGTGCTTTTTCAGGTAGGCGACCGTGTCGGCGATCATCGCGAGGTTTTCCTCAAGGCTCACCTGGAAGACTTCGGTGACGTGCAACGGCCAGGTCTTGCCGACGACCGTGACCGCGGGTGTCTGCGCATCGAGCAGCATCTGCAGCTGCGGGTCGTCCTCGACCTTCATCCTGCCGCGGCGGGTCATGCCGAAGGCGGTGATCCTGGCGTTTTTCCAGGTACGCTTGGCCGCCTCCTGGAAGAAGGCGGCGTCCTTGGGATTGGAACCCGGCCAGCCGCCCTCGATGTAGTGGACGCCGAACTCGTCGAGTTTCTCGGCGACGCGGAGCTTGTCGAGGGTGCTGAAGGAGATGCCGGTGCCCTGCGTGCCGTCGCGCAGTGTGGTGTCGTAGATGGTGACTGACATGAGTGGAGAAAAAAGGGGGAAAGGGTGGGCGTTGCAGGGTGAGAAGCCGGGAGCGTGCCCGGCAGACGCGCTTGCGTCATGCTCCGGTGCCTTCACGGCGCCAACAAGGGCCATCACGGA
>JAUREI010000126.1 GCA_030827515.1 Prosthecobacter sp.
TCTACCTGCAGCCCTGGGACGAGGAAGGCCTCTATCCCCGCATGAATGCGCTCGGCGCCATGCGAGTGGCAACCGACACGCCGAGGCTGATTGCCCTTGTCCGTGAGTTGCTCGGCAACGCCGACAAGCGTCGAGAACAACTCGAACGCCAGCGGGCCTACCTCGACTACTTCTATTCCCAGGGGCATCCGGCCTGCGCCGACGCCGCAGCGGAAGCCCCCGGCGGCGCTTGACGTCGCCGGGCGCGCGGCTCATGCTGGACATTTCCGCCGGGCATGGCCGCACCCCACCCTTCCAGCACCTCCGATTCGCCACCCCTGGTGATTGAAAACGGCCGCGAGCGCCTGCGGGCCCTTGTCGCGCGTCAGCTGGGCCATCTG
Source organism: Prosthecobacter sp. (assembly GCA_030827515.1). GTDB lineage: Bacteria > Verrucomicrobiota > Verrucomicrobiia > Verrucomicrobiales > Verrucomicrobiaceae > Prosthecobacter. The sequence continues at coordinate 381 of JAUREI010000126.1, forward strand.
TTCGAGTTTTTGCCGGCCGAGGATGACGCCGCCCTCGACGCCGGCCTGGAGACCGCGCTGGCGCGTGTGCGCCACTGTTTCGGCCGCATCCTTCTGAAGCGTTACCGGCAGGAGGATGGCACTGCGGTGTTCAACCCCTTTCATTCCGGCCAATACTGCATCTTTCTCTATTACCTGAGCCGCAGCCTCGCCCTGGCCGGTGCCGGCAGCCTGGCCGACCGCGTCTACTACCTCAACCGCACCCTCAACGGCGTCGATCTCTTCCATCAGGTTGAACTGCCCGACGTGTTCTGCCTCGAACACCCGCTCGCTTCGGTCATTGGCCGAGCCCGCATCGGCGACGGCTTCTTCTTTGCCCAGGGCGTCACGGTCGGCGGCAACAAGAACGCCTACCCGGTCATTGGCCGCCACGTGTCGCTGCTCTCCAATTCCAAAGTGGTCGGCGCCTCCGTGCTTGGCGACCACGTCATCCTGGCCGCCAACAGCTACGTCAAGGACACCGTCATTCCTCCGCACTCCATCGTCTTCGGCCAGGACCGCCATCTGGTCATCAAACCCAACCCGGGCGGCCTGACCACGCCGGTCTTTGAGGAGGACCTCGCATGAGCCAGCCGCGCGCGCTGATCATCGGCCTCGGTTCCATCGGCCGCCGCCACCAGGCGTTGCTCACCGACCTGGGCTGCGCCGTCGCCGCCTGCACCCGCCACGCCCAGCCCGAGTTGCCCTGCTTCGAGGATCTGGACCGCGCCCTGCGCGAGCACCGGCCGCAGTTCATCGTTGTCGCCAACCCGACCTCCGATCACGAAGCGACGCTGAAGCGCCTCGCGGAGCTTGCGCCCGAGGCGCGATTGATGGTCGAGAAGCCCCTCAGCAGCCATGTTCCGGACGGCCTGCCGGCCAGCCTGGTCGGTCGCATCGCCGTCGGTTACAACCTGCGCTTTCATCCCGCCGTGCTTGCCCTGCGCGCCGCGCTGCGCGACGAAGAACCGGTCAGCGCCCAACTTTACGCCGGCCAGCACCTGCCCGACTGGCGACCCGGCCGCGACTACCGCACCTCCTATTCCGCCTCGGCCGCCCAGGGCGGCGGCGTGCTGCGCGACCTCAGCCATGAACTCGACCTCGCGCTCTGGCTGTTTGGCCCCTGGCAGCGCCTGGTCGCCCACGGCGGCCATTTCAGCGGCCTTGACATCGAGACCGAGGACACGGTCGGCCTGCTCTGGCAGGCGGAACGCTGCCCCAAGGTCGGTGTCGAGATCAACTACCTCGACCGCGCGCCGCGCCGCTCCATCCTCGTTCACACCCGCCGCCACACCTGGGAGGCCGACGTCTTTGGCGCCCGACTGCTGCGCGACGGCGAACTGCTCGAGAGCTGGATGCCCGAGCGCAATGCCACCTATCGCGATCAGGATCGCGCTTGGCTGCAAAACGAAACCGGCATCCTCTGCACCTTTGACGAGGGCCTTGCCGTGCTGCACATGATCGCGGCCGCCGAAGTCTCCCTGCAACAGGCCGCCTGGATCCGTTCCTCCCCCTCTTCATGAAGCATCTCATCTGCACGGTCTGCGCCCGCGGCGGCTCGAAAGGCGTGCCCGGCAAAAACACCCGCCCGATGCTCGGCGTGCCGCTCATCCAGCACACCCTGCGCCAGGCGGTCGCCAGCGGACTGTTCCATGCGGTCGTTGCCAGCAGCGACGATGAAGCCATCCTTGCCTGCGCCGCCGAAGTGCCCGGCGTGACCCCCCTGCTGCGCCCGGCCGAACTGGCCAGCGACACGGCCGGCAAGGTGCCCGCCATCCGCCACGCGGTGCTGGAGATGGAAAAACTGCTTGGCCGCACCTGCGACATCGCCGTCGATCTCGACGTCACTTCGCCGCTGCGCGACCCGCAGGACATCCGCGATGCGGTCGCCCTGCTCACGGACGGCGTGCCCAACGTGCTCACCGCCATGCCCTCGCGGCGATCGCCCTACTTCAACCTCATCGAGCGCGGCTCCGACGGACAGATCCGCACGGCCAAGCAACTGCCGGGTGGCGTGCTCCGCCGCCAGGACGCTCCGCCCTGCTACGACATGAACGCCTCCATCTACGTCTGGCGGCGCGATGTGCTGGCCGCGGAGGACCGTCTCTTCCTGCCCGGCTCTGCCCTGCATGTGATGCCCGAGGAACGCTCCTGGGACATCGACAGCGAGATGGACTGGGAAGTCGTGGAACTGCTGATGCGACGCAAGCTTGAATCGACCCGCGCATGAGAACCCTCGCCGAACTCTCCAGCCTGCGCGGCCGTGCCGCCCTCATCACCGGCGGTGCCGGCCACCTCGGCCGCGCCCTCGCCGCGGCCCTTGCCGAACTGGGGGCCGACATCGCCCTGCTTGACCTCGACGCCGGGCGCGCCACCGCAGCCACCCGCGAACTCGAAGCGTCGGGCGCCCGCGCCCTGCCCCTGGCCGCCGACCTGTCCGATGCCGAAGCCACCCGTGCTGCCGTTCGCGACGCCGCCGGGCATTTTGGCCGACTCGACATCCTCATTCATGCCGCCTCTCTGGTCGGCACCGACAGCATCCGCGGCTGGGCCGTGCCGTTCGCCGAGCAGAGCCTGGAAGCCTGGCACATGGCCCTGCGTGTCGGCCTTGACCCCGCTTTCACGCTCATCCAGGAAGCCCGCCCACACCTCGAGGCCGGCGGCCATGGCTCCATCATTTTTGTCTCCTCGATCTACGGCCTCGTCGCGCCCGATCCCTCGCTTTATGAGGGCACACCGATGCAGACCCCGGCCGCCTATGGCGCGGTCAAGGGCGCCCTCAACCAACTCACCCGTCATTACGCCGCCCTGCTCGCCCCGCGCATCCGGGTCAATGCCCTGACCCCCGGCGGCATCTGGCGCGGCCAGACCGAGACCTTCGTCGAACGCTACACCCGCCGCACCCCGCTTGGACGCATGGGCCGTGAGGAGGACTTCAAGGGCGCCGCTTCCTTCCTCGCCAGCGATCTCTCCGCCTACGTCACGGGTCAGAATCTTGTCGTTGACGGCGGCTGGACCGCCTGGTGATCCCGCCCCTCACCCGGTCTCGGTCAACAGGCCGTTCAGGGCAGCCACCACCGCCTCAACCGGCACCGCCGAAGCCGGGGGCAGCTTTTCCTGGGAAAAATCAAAGGCACTCAAGGCCCGATGTCGTGGCGTCGGCCAGTGCCATTTCGGCGGATAGACCGGTCCAAAAAGCGTCAGCGCCGGCACGCCAAACGCCTGCGCCAAATGGGAGGCGGAACCGTCCACCGCCACCACGAGCCGGGCGCGACTGAGCGCATGCAGATACTGCGGAAGGGTCGTCCCACCGGACAGGTCCAGCACACCGGCGGGTGCCAGGGCGGCAATTTCCGCGCAGTGACGTCGCTCCTCCGGCGTGCCGCCGCCGGTCATCACCCAGGGCAGATCGCCGCCCGCCGTGGTAATGAGCTGGGCCCAGGCCTGCGGCGTCCAGTATTTGGAGGGCCAGGCAGCAGTTGGATTGGCCAACAAAAAGGGCCCCTCCGGCAGGCTTGGATGCCGCCAATCCGCGGGAGGCTGGCGCAGCTGCGGTGGGACAAAAGCCGCGGGATCACCGCCAAGCGCGCGCCAAAAGTAAGCCGCCCAATACTCGCGGCCGATCGGCTCGATGCGAATCTCGCGGAAGATCAGGCGATACCACCAGCGCACATGGCGCGACTGATTGACCAGCAGACAGCGCCGACGCGAGGCCACACCCAGGGCCGTGCGCGCCGCCCGCGTGCTCCAACTGGTCGTCCAGGACTCCGCCGCCCGCTCATCGGCGTCCGGCCCCCAAACCGCCTGCTCCATGAGACCGACCAGCGGCCGGAAGGCCTCCTTGACATGCAGGGCGCAGGGATGGCCGGAACGCGCGGACAGCAGCCGGGTCAACGGCTCCAGCAGGGTGACATCCCCGAGTTGCTTGTCGCTGATCAGCGCCATTCGCCCGCCGGTTTCCGAAGTCTTCATGATGCCACCTCCCCACCACCGGCCAGCAGACTGTTGACCGCTTCCGTCAGGGTCCGCCGCGAACTCCAGAAAAACTCTTCCTGATAACGGTGCTGCGCCGCCACGATCGACTGTCGATACTCCCGGTCGCCAAAGAGCTTCGCCAGCGATACCGCCAATTCCTCACCGCTCTCGCCAAAGGGCGGCTGCAGACGCTGTTCCAGTTCGGGAAACAGAAAGAATTCCGGCGGATGACGAACCAGGAAGACCACCGGCAGCCCGAGATGAAAGGCTTCGTGACCCGAAACCGAGATCGTGTTGAGCAGCACGGCCGCCTCAGCCATGGCCTCTTCCATCGGCTGCTCCGGCGGCGCCAGATGCACATTCCCCGGAGGGCGCAGGGAATGCAGAAAGCGCATCTTCGACTGCACTTCGCTCTCGTCCATGCCGATGAAGCCGCGCTCCTCGCTCTTGGGCGCGCGCAGCGGATGAAACTTGATGACGAAGTCGAGCTGCGGCAGACGCCGCGCGGCCTCGACGACACTCTGATACTGGTGCAGGCAGGCCTGGGGATCGGTGATCACCGTCATGGTGTCGGCATGCAGCACGCGCGGCCGCCGGCGTGTGAAGGCCGCCTCGACCTGCTCCGGGGAACGCGGTGGCGCGGACGGCCGCCGGTGACCGCGAACCTCCAGGATGCGCTCGGCCGGATAACCGGCGGCAATCATGCGCGGAATGCCGCGCATACCGTCGACGAGGGCGAAGTCGGGCGTAAACATGGTGCCCGGCTTGAGCAGGAAGTCGTAGGTGTAGGAGGCGACCGGAATGCCCAGACGCGCCGCCGCCAGGCTCCAAATGCCGTCCTCGGCACCGATTTGCGTGTCGGTCAGCACCAGCGCCGGCCGCAGCTCCTGCAGTCGCTCCATGGCCCGGGTCACCAGCGCCGACCAGCGCGGATAAACCTGCGTCGTGGAATGCTCGCCCATGGCCCGGTGAATGTCGCGACAACCAGCCAGAACCGGATCCGTCCCGAGCACTTCCTCCTGCCAGCGGCTCCACCACCCGGCATAACGCGCCGTCTCGGCCGCCAGCAGGACAGGGTCCGGATCGCCGAGTTCGACCGCGGTCACGGTCTGCAAACAAAACTGTGGAAGCGTCGGCTCCTGAGCCAGCAGACGCGCGACGCGACCGCTGGCGCAGAGCACCAGGGGTGCGCCGGCCGGCGGCGGCCGGCTGACCGCGACGGAATCCTGCACCCGGGTCGGGGCGCGTCGGCGCCAGCGGCACCACCAGCGCTCGATCCGCCGGCGCAGGCTGCGTGGCTTCCACTCCGGTGCCAGGAACTCCACGGGCACCCCCTTCTCCGCCGCCACCTCGCGCCAGAAACCAAAACTGACACCGCTGCCGGCGCAGACCACCAGACGGTCAAATTCGAAGCGGCTCCACAGGTGGTCGCGCAGGGCCAGGTTGAACAGCCGCATCGACATCCGGTCCTGATACTCCCCTCCAAGGGCCGCCTTGCGCAGATCCGCATCACCCGGCAGGTCGCCCAACTCCGGCCGCTGACGCAGGTAGGGCTCCATGGCCTCGGTCATGCCCGCCAGCAGGGGCATGGCCGCATCGCGACCGAACACCTCGCGGGTCGTCAGCCAGGCCGCGACGCCCGGGTAACGCGAACGGTCGAGCAGGGTGTCATACTCCAGAACGACGGCCCCCTCCGCCAGCTCGGCCAGCCGCTTCTCCAGCGCCTGGGGCGCGAGGGAACCGGAGAGAAACAGGGTGCGGGGCATGGGCGGGAGCAGTGCCAGCATGCTGAAAATGCCCGCGCCCGCAACCGTCGGATCACCCCCGGTCACCGACCGCCCCCTTTCGGCGGCGTGGTTGACACACAAGGTGGCCGTGGGTTATTGCCGTTGCATTCATGATCGAATCCGCGGACTCCCTGGCCGGCACCACCAGCCGATGCTTCATCATCGCCGAGGCTGGGGTGAACCACAACGGCGACCTCGCCCTCGCCCGTCAACTCGTGGTGGCCGCGGCCGCGGCCGGTGCGGACGCGGTGAAATTCCAGACCTTCCAGGCCGGCCATCTGGTCACGGCCGACGCCCCACAGGCCGAATACCAGGCACGCAACAGCGGTCGCACGGAGAGCCAGCTCGACATGCTCAAGCGGCTGGAACTGCCCCTCGCGGCCTTCACCGAACTGGCCGAATTCTGCAAGGAGCTCGGCATCGAGTTCATGTCGACCGCCTTCGATGAGGAGAGCGCGGACCACCTCGCCGGCCTCGGCATGCGCTGCTTCAAGATCCCCTCCGGTGAGCTGACCAACCTGCCCTTCCTGCGCCACATCGGCGCCTTCGGCCGCCCCGTCATCGTCTCCACCGGCATGGGCACGATCGAGGAGGCGGAAACCGCGGTCGCCACCCTGCGCGAGGCCGGCAGCGGCCCGGTCACGGTTCTGCACTGCGTGACCCGCTACCCGACGCCGCCCCAGGATGTCCACCTGCGCGCCATGCATGTGCTGCGCGATGCCCTCGGCGTTCCGGTCGGGTTTTCCGACCACACCGAGGGCATTGAGGCCCCGGTGATCGCCGTCGCCGCCGGCGCCTGCGTGGTGGAAAAACATTTCACCCTCGACCGCGACCTGCCCGGTCCCGATCACAAGGCCTCGCTCGAACCCGGCGAACTCGCCAGCATGGTGCACGCCATCCGCCGCGCCGAGGTTCTGCTCGGCCAGGCACGCAAGCTACCCGGCGAGGACGAACTGGCGGTCGCCCAGATTGTCCGCCGCAGCGTCGTGGCCCGGCGTGCCATCGCCGCCGGCAGCATCCTCGAACCTTCCATGCTCGTCCTGCGCCGTCCCGGCACCGGCATTCCGCCGTCGCGCCTGCACGAGATTGCGGGCAAACGCGCCCTGGTCGACATCGCTGAAGGCGCCCTCATCCGCTGGGAGGATCTCGCATGAGAAGTGTCGCCGTCGTCAGCACCGGCCGGTCGGATTACAGCATCTATCTGCCGCTGCTGCAGGCGATTCGCGGGCATCCTGAGTTGCAGCTCGAGGTGCTCGCCACCGGCATGCACCTCGACGACCGATTCGGTCGCACCGTCGACCGGGTCGAGCAGGACGGTTTTGCCGTGACCGCCCGCATCCCGGTCTTGCAGGACGAAGACACCCCCGGCGGGGTGGCGGCCGCCATCGCCGCCGGTGTCGCCGGATTCGGCGCGCATTATGCCGCCAACCCGCCCGACCTGCTGGTCGTGCTGGGTGACCGCTTTGAGATGTTTGCCGCCGCGCTCGCGGCCGTGCCCTTCAACCTGCCGATCCTGCACCTGCACGGCGGCGAACTCAGCGAGGGCGCCATGGACGACCGCTTTCGTCACGCACTGACCAAACTCAGCCACCTGCACGGGGTCGCCACGGAAGTCTACCGGCGCCGCGTCATCCAACTCGGCGAGGAACCCTGGCGCGTGCACTGCTGCGGCGCGCTCGCGCTCGACAACCTGCGCGCCCTGCCCCGCCTGCCGCGCTCGGAACTCGAGTCACGCTTCGGCATTGACCTGTCCGAGCCGCCCCTGCTGGTCACCCTGCACCCCACCACGAACGAACCCGAACTCGCCGGCCCGCAAACCGACGCCCTGCTCGAAGCACTGCGCCAGCTCGGTCAACCGGTCGTGTTCACCATGCCGAATGCCGACACCGCCGGCAGCGTCATCCGCGCCCGCCTGCTCGACTTCTGCCGGGAACAACCCCGCGCCTGCTGGGTCGAAAACTTCGGTCCCGAAGCCTACTACTCGATGCTTGCCGAGGCACGCGCCATGGTCGGCAATTCCTCCAGCGGCCTACTCGAAGCCCCCTCCTTTGCCCTGCCGGTCGTCAACCTCGGCGACCGCCAGAAGGGCCGCCTGCGCGCCGCCAACGTCATCGACGCTCCCTTCGAACCTGCGGCCATCGTCGCCGCCGTGCAGACCGCGCTGACGCCGGCCTTTCAAACCCAGGCCGCAGGCCAGGAAACCTTTTTTGGCGACGGACATGCGTCCGAACGCCTGGTTGAACTCCTCGCCAGCGTGCCGCTCGACGCGCTCCTGCGCGACAAAGCCTTCCACGACCTATGAAATGCGTGCTTCTCGGTGCCGGCGGTCACGGACGCGTCCTCCTTGAGGCGCTCCTGCCCAAGACGTTGGACGCCATCCTGGACGCCCGTCCCGGCCTGGCCGAGGTCGCCGGCGTGCCCGTGCTCGGGGGCGACGACCTGCTGCCGTCTTTGGCCGCGCAGGGCTTCAGCCATTTCGTCGGCGGTGTCGGCTCGACCGCCGACACCACGGCGCGCGCGAACCTGTTCCGCGCCGCCGTCGCCGCCGGTTTGAAACCCCTCGCCGTGCTGCACCCCGCCGCCTGGATCTCCCCCTCCGCCCGGCTCGGCGACGGCTGCCAGGTGCTGGCACTTGCGGTGATCCAGACCGGGGCGGTGTTGGGTGACAACGTTCTCATCAACACCGCGGCCATCGTCGAGCACGACTGCGTCATCGGCGATCACGTCCATCTGGCCAGCGGCGCCCTGCTCTGCGGCGGCGTGCGCGTCGGCGCCGGCGCGCACATCGGTGCCGGGGCCATCATCCGCCAGGGCCTCAGCCTTGGCGACGGCGCCCTGGTCGGCGCGGGCGCTGTGGTCGTTCGCGACGTGCCCGCCGGCAGCCGGGTCGCCGGCGTGCCCGCCCGCCCCTTTTGAGGGAAGGCGGCACGACGGATTTCCGCATTTCGATTTGTCTTCGCCCGCACCCCGTGGCACCCCCTTTTCTGCCGACCCCTCCGCCATGACGTCCAAACCCGTGAGCCAACTCTGCCTGCCGCCCGACGGCACGCTGTGGGACGCCCTGCAGGTGATCGACAAGGGCGCCTGTGGCATATGCCTGCTGGTCGGCCCCGACCAGCGCCTGCTCGGCACCGTCACCGATGGCGACATCCGGCGCGCCCTGCTCAAGGGGGTGACCCTCCAGGACCGGATCGAACCCCACGCACCGAAGACCTTCACCAGCGCCCATGTGCGCACCCCGCGCGCCGAGGTGCTCGACCTCATGCAGGCCCGGCAAATCCACCAGGTGCCGATCGTCGACGACGAGGGCCGCCTCAAGGGCCTGCACCTGCTCCACGAAATCATCGGCTCGGCCCCGCGCCCCAACTGGGCGGTGATCATGGCCGGCGGCAAGGGCACCCGCCTCGGCGAACTCACCCGCAACACGCCCAAGCCGATGCTCAAGGTCGCCGGCCGCCCGATCCTCGAGCGCCTCGTCCTGCACCTGGTCGGCTCCGGCATCCGCCGCATCTTCATCTCGACGAACTACCTCGCCGGCCAGATCGAGGAACACTTCGGCGATGGCACCCGCTTCGGCTGCCGGATCGAGTATCTGCGCGAGCAACCCGAGGAACCGCTCGGCACAGGCGGCTCGCTGGCCCTGCTGCCGGAAGCGCCGACCGATCCGGTCTTTGTCTGCAACGGCGACCTCGTCACCCAGGTCGACATCGCCGGCTTGCTGGAATTTCACCGCGAGGGCGGCCAGCTCGCCACCATCGGCGTGCGCGGCTACACCCACGAGATCCCCTTTGGCTGCCTGGAAGTCAGCGACGGCCGGGTGCTCAGCCTCGTCGAAAAACCGGCGCTCTCGCAGCTCATCAACGCCGGCATCTACGTGCTCGAACCGGCCCTGGTCGCGCGCGTGCCGCGCCGGCACTTCCCCATCACCGAACTCTTCGAACAGGCCCTGAGCCAGGGCGATCCGGTCGGCGCCTTCGAGATTGCCGACGAATGGATCGACGTCGGCCAGCGCGAACAACTCAAACAGGCGCGCGGCGGCGCGCAATGACATCACCATGGGAACCTTCACTGGCAAAAACGTCTTCGTCACCGGCGCCGGCGGCTTCATCGGCAGCCACCTCGCCGAGCACCTCGTCCGCGAGGGCGCCAAGGTGCGCGCCCTTGTCCACTACAACGCCCTCGGCAAGCGCGGCTGGCTCGATCACTCCGAACTGGCCGGCGACATGGAAATCCTTGCCGGCGACATTACCGACCGCGACAGCGTGCGCGCCGGGGTGCGCGGCTGCGACACCGTTTTCCACCTCGCCGCGCTGATCGCCATCCCCTACTCCTACCAGGCGCCGCGCAGCTACGTGCGCACCAACATCGAGGGCACGCTCAACGTCCTGCAGGCCGCGCAGGAAGAGGGTGCCCGCCGGGTCCTGCACACCTCCACCAGCGAGGTCTACGGCACCGCCCGCTTCGTGCCGATCACCGAGGAACATCCGCTGCAGGGTCAGTCGCCCTACTCCGCCTCGAAGATCGGCGCCGACAAGATGGCCGAGGCCTTCGCCGCCTCCTATGAGCTGGAAGTCGTCACCGTCCGCCCCTTCAACACCTTCGGCCCGCGCCAGAGCCTGCGCGCGGTCATCCCGACCATCATCAGCCAGTGCCTGCGTGGCGACGAGGTGAAGCTCGGCGCCGTGCATCCGACGCGCGACCTCAACTACGTGCAGAACACCGTCGAGGGCTTCTGCGCCGCCGCCCTCGCGCCCGCCGCCGCCGGCGAGGTCATCAACTTCGGCTCCGGCCGCGAAATCCGCGTCGGCGATCTCGCCGTGCTCATCGGCCGCCTGCTCGGCAAGGAGATCCGCATCGTCTGCGAACAGGAGCGCCTGCGCCCGGAAAAGAGCGAGGTCGAACGCCTGCTCGCCTGCAACGCCAAGGCCAAGGCCCTGCTCGACTGGGAACCGCGCGTCAGCCTCGAACA
>JAUREI010000240.1 GCA_030827515.1 Prosthecobacter sp.
GACCACCGCCGACGTCAAGATTGGCGACACCCTCACGGAAAGCCGTCGTCCGGCTCCGGAGCCGCTGCCCGGCTTCAAGGAGATCCACCCGCTCGTCTTCAGCGGCATCTACCCGGTGAGCACCGACGACTTTGAATCGCTCAAGGCCGCCGTCGGCAAACTGCAGATCAACGACGCCGCCTTCACCTTCCAGGCCGAAAGCTCGGCCGCACTCGGCTTCGGCTTCCGCTGCGGCTTCCTCGGCCTGCTGCACATGGAAATCGTCCAGGAACGCCTGCGCCGGGAGTTCAACATGGACGTCATCTCCACCTATCCCTCGGTCATCTACGAGGTGGTGAAGACCGACGGCACCGAACTGCTGGTCGACAATCCCAGCTTCCTGCCTGCGGCCAACGAGATTGAGGAGATCCGTGAGCCGATCGTCAAGGTCTTCATCATGATCCCGAACGAGTACATCGGCGACATCATGCAGCTGGTCATGGAGAAGCGCGGCCAGGTCAACAACACCGAGACGCTCGACGACAGGCGCGTCATGCTGCACACCGTCATGCCGCTCAACGAAATCCTCGTCGATTTCAACGACAAGCTGAAGTCGCTAACCCGCGGTTACGGCAGCATGGATTACGAGCACGCCGGCTACAAGGCCGACGACCTGGTCAAGATGGACATGTTGATCGCCGGCGAACCGGTCGATGCCTTCTCCTGCATCGTCCACCGCGGCAAGGCGGAGTCGCGCGGCCGGCAGCTCGCCGCCAAGCTCAAGGAGGTCATCCCCCAGCAGCTGTTCGTCGTCGCCATCCAGGCGGCGATCGGAGGCAAGATCATCGCCCGCGAATCCATTTCCGCCCTGCGCAAGGACGTCACCGCCAAATGCTACGGCGGCGACATCAGCCGCAAGCGCAAGCTGCTGGAGAAGCAGAAGGAGGGCAAAAAGCGGATGAAGGCCATCGGCCGCGTCAACATTCCCCAGGAGGCCTTCATCGAGGTCCTCAAGACCAACTGACCCGGCGGCACCAGCGCGCATGAAACCGCTGCTTTACCTGCACATCGGCACGCACAAGACGGGCTCCACCGCCATTCAGCGCGCCCTGCCGGTTGGAGGAGCCGCCGCCCTGAAGGCCGGTCTGGTGCGCCTGGACATCCATGGCGACGTGGCGCGCGCCAACTGGACCGAGGACGACGCCCGCACCCTGCGCAGCCACCTGTCCGGCCAGATCGTTCCGGGAGCCAGCCGTTACCTGCTGACCTGCGAAGGCTTCAGCGGCAACCCCCTGCAGGGCTATGCCAACGCGCCCGTTGCCGCCGAACGCCTGCGCGCCGCCACCGCCGACTTCGACGTCCGTGTGGTCGTCTTCCTGCGCCGCCAGGACGACTTCCTGGAATCCATCTACACCCAACTCATCCATCAGGGCGGCTCGCAATCCTTCGAGGCCTTTCTGCAGACCATGCCGGCCGGTGGTCCCGACTGGCACCGCCTGCTGACCACCTACGCCGCCGAGTTCGGCAGGGACAACCTGGTGGTCCGCCGCTATCACGCGACCCATTACCCGCGACCGGAAAGCCTGCTGGAGGACTTCTGCTCCATCCTCGGCGTCCCGACCAGCGTGCTCGCCAAGGCCGATTCCACCCCCAATCAGGGCTACTCCCACGAAGCCCAGGAACTGGCCAGGATCTGCAATCCGCATCTCGACGACGCCGGCCGGCGCCAACTGCGCCAACTGCTCCAGAAGATCCGTCCCAAACCGGTGTTTCAAAGCTACGCCTACTTCGATCTCGCCGGCCGCCGCGCCCTGCTGGCCGCCTGTGGCGAGTCGAATGACCGCGTGGTCCGGGAGTTTTTCAGCGGCAGTGGCCCCCTCTTTCCCGAACCCGCGGACAGCACGGACACCGCCGGCCAGGGTGAGCCCCTGGTCGCCACCCTGGTCAAGATGCTGCTCCAGCGTCAGCACGGCTCCCGGCTCGTGCGGTTTGCGACAAAACTTGACCGAGCCTTGGGCGCGCTCAAGCGTCGCTCCGCCCAGCCATGACCGCCCCCGCTGCGTCCGAGCCCGCCACCGGCACGCCACCGGCACGCACGCTGCTCGTTCATGGTGCCTTCGCCGCCCGCGGCGCCCAACGGGCGATCCGCGACTGGAGCCGAACAGTCGCCCTTGAGGTTGATCTTGCCCTGCCAGAAGCGCAGCGCCGGCAATGCGCCGCCGTCATCACCGTGCCGCCCCTGCTGCCCGAGGCCGAAGCCCGCGGCCTGCAGGAACGGGCGGAAAACGTGCTCGACGCCTTTCTCGAGGATCGTGTGCAGGTGCCGGGTCTCGCCACCGACCGCCGATTCCGGGCCGCCTGCATGAGCATCGAAGCCTGGCGCATCGTCGTGCCCCATGTGGTCTGCCTCGAATATGCCCGCCGCGCCCTCGCCCATGGCCCCTTCGAGAGACTCGTGGTGGCTCCCGGTGCCGGCATCAGCCTGCCGGCCTTCGAACAGGTTGCCCGCGCCCTTGGCGTGCCGCTGGAGGTGCTGCCCTTTGACCGAGAGGAGCCCCCCTTTCTGTGGATGCTCAAACGCCGCTGGCAGCGCTTTCGCCACAAGCAGCGCAGCATCCGCGCCACACCGCCGGCCCCTCGCCTGCCAGCCGCCGTGGGCCACGACGAACTGTGGTGCGCCGACCCGCGACTGGAAGCCATGATCGCCACCCAGGACACCGTCGCGCGCTGGCAGCGGGGCCCGGGCTTTCAGGATCCTGACGCGTCCTTGATGACCGAACTCGCCGAGCGGTATGGTCGCTGGTGGCGCGACTGGTGGCAGAACTGGCGGGACAATCACCCGCACGAGGAGAGCCTCAGCGACTCCTGGATTCTTGAACGCCTGGGCGACTGGTTCAGCCGCGAGCGCTACCCGCTGCATGCCCTCCTGCTCGAACAGGCGCGAACCGCGGTCGCCACGTCACGGCCTCGACGGGTACTGGTTGGCTCCATGCGCGGCCGCCGCGAACTTCTCTGGGGTCTGGCCGCCCAGGATCAGGGCATTCCGGCGGCGGTGTACACCGTCGACTGCCACATTGACCCGCGCCTCGTCTTCAAGCCCGATCTCGCCCTCTGCGATGACACCCGCCAATGCGATCTCGCCGCAGAAAGCCTGACCGCGGATCGAATCGTGCGCGTTCGCTCGCACCGACGACCGCCCGGACGTGACGTGGTTGGACCGCCCCAAGCCCACGCCCGGCCGCGCCTGCTGCTGGCCGACACCTATTATTCGGGCATGGTCGCCTCCAGTTCGCCCCTGCTCAGTTTCTGGGCGTATGAGCGGGCGGTGGAAGCGGCCCGGGCGCTGCCCGACTGCGACCTCTTCATCAAGTTTCATCCTGTTCGAGAGCGCCCCGAGGCCGTCTTCCATCTCAGCGGCCTGCATCACCTTCATCTGTGGCAGCGCGAGACCTTCATCCGCGGCCTGCGGCCGCCGACCAACCTGCACTTGCTCGCCCCGGAAGCCCGCCTTTCCGATGCTTTGCCGCACGCGGACCTGCTGCTGAACATCCAGTCCTATGCCGGGCTCGAGGCCTTCGCCCTCGACATCCCCGTCATCTACCTGCAGCCCTGGGACGAGGAAGGCCTCTATCCCCGCATGAATGCGCTCGGCGCCATGCGAGTGGCAACCGACACGCCGAGGCTGATTGCCCTTGTCCGTGAGTTGCTCGGCAACGCCGACAAGCGTCGAGAACAAC
>JAUREI010000009.1 GCA_030827515.1 Prosthecobacter sp.
CATCGTTCGGCCCGCCATTCGGGAAACCCTCGATGCCGAGGGCGACAGCAGCTTGGAAGAGATCTTTCGCACCAAGCTCGCAGCCGGCTCGACACCGGAAAACAAGACAACTCCGAAAGCCGCCAGTCCAGAGCCCGCTTCTTCGGACGATGCATCCGAACTGCCGCGCGGAGCCGGCGGCTTCAGCTTCGCCCTTGCCAACGCCGCCATCGAGGAAGGGGCGCTCACCCTCAACACCAAGGACAATGTCATTGAACTCACCGGCCTCGGGTTCCGCGTCGGCGGCATCGACCTCGGACAACTGAAGCCGGGCACCGAACTCGCCGCGGAACTCGAGGCCCACCTGCGCGTCACCGGCCTGACCCGCATCCAGGGTGCCAAGCGCCAGGCCGAACTCGCCGTGCTCGACCTGCGCGGCAAGGGCACCGTGGCACCGCTGGATGCCAAGACCGGCCGCTGGAAACCGAACACCGTCCTCAATCTCACCCTCGCCAAGGGGTCGGTCCTGGCCGGCCAGCAGACCCTTGGCGATGCCGCCGGCTCGGAACTCCGCAAACTGCAGGAATTCGGCATCGACCTCTCGCCGGTGCGCATTGGCGGCCCGCTCCAGCAGGACACCCTCATCGCCGGCCGCTGGGTCGGCGGCGCCTTCATTCTGCGTGAACAGGCGCTTTTCGTTTTCCCCGAGTACGAGGTCGCCCTGGAACAAAAATGCTGGCTCGACACGGTCAATGACCGCCATGAATTCGATGTTCGACTCACCTGCGGCCCCGACCTGCAGCAGCGCCTCGAACAGGGCATGGCCAAGGCGAGGCTGGACGAATCCGTCGCTCGCGGCCTTGTGCGCGCGCTCTCCGATGAACGCGGCCGCCTGACCTTTGACATCGAATCGCGCGGCCCGCTGTCGGATCCCAAGGTGCGGCCCAAAACCGACCGCGTGCTCAAGAACCTGATGAGTGGCCAGGGGCTTGGCGACCTCCTCAAGGGCTTGCTGCGCTAGTCTGCCCTGCCCACGCCTTGCGTGAAGAGGGCATGGCACGGGGGCCAAAAAAGCGCGCCGCGAAAACCGCGGCGCGCCAGGGAATCGGAGACCGGCGGTTCAGGCCACCAGCGGCTGCAGGTTGTCCTTGCACCACTGGCCGTTCTGCCTGGTGACGCCGTCCGGATCGTCGACCGCGACGTGGGCTTCGTCCTCGCAGATGATCCAGCCGGAGTAATTGCGCTGCACCAGCCACTCTGTGATCTTGTGGAAGTCCAGCTTGCCGGTGCCCATCTGAGCCCACGGCTCGGCGCCGTTGCCGGAGAAGTCCTTGTAGTGGATGTGGTTGACCAGGTGCTGCCACTTGTTGAGCGTCGCGATGACATCCATGCCGCCGCGGATGATGTGACCCACGTCCGGCGTCCAGCCCGTGACCTTCGGGTCGAGACTGCTCAGGACCACATCGTAGTCCTCCTGTGTGCGCACCAGTGAGGCGGGCGGGCTGTTCGGATGGTAGGAGCACTTGATGCCGAGGTCGGCGGCACGCTGCGAGACGCGGTTGATATTGCGCGCGACGTTGAGACGGCGGCGCTGCACATCCTTGGCGCGCCCGCTCGGGAGGGTGACCGTGCCGAGCATGGCACCCGGGAAGTGCTTAAGCAGGTCGATCGTGAAATCGGCCGCGGCGCGCTCGTTGGGCGCCTCCTCCTCGGCGTCCCAAGCGCAGACCAGGGCCAGGCCGGCGAGTTGCATGTTGTGCTGCTGCAGTGTGTCCTTCAGTCGCACCGGGTCACAGAAGTCGCCCAACCAGTACTTGCAGCAGCCAAGCGCGCTTTCCGAGATCTCCAGCACCATCGGTTCGATGCCGGTGAAGCCCGCCTCGGCGGCGACCTTGATCATGTGGTCGAGTTTGTTGTCATAGCCCTTGCCGGTCCCCTGCATGAACCAGGTGTAGACTTCCGAGCCGAATTGGATGTTTGCCATGTGGATTGGAATATGGGTTGTTTGCTGGCGCCGCGCAAGGCGCAGCAGTATTGGAGCCGAGACAGCAAAAAATGTCCAGCTGCGAATTGCCACCAGCTCTGCGGTTCCGTCCAACCCCCGTCAAAACCGCCTCCTCCCGCAGGCCTCCCGGCGATAGGATACGACGGCCACGACCGTAACTCCAACCCGCCCTTGAAGTCTGCCAAATCCCATCTGCCTCCACGGTTGATCCCGCCGATCCCGTGGCGCTGCGCCTGTCTCCTGGGCGCCCTTGCCACGACTGCCCTGCCTGCTGAGGAAGAACCCGGGATGATCGCGCGGCGAAAAGAGGTGAATCAGATCTTCCAGAAGGATGTGACGCCCTTCGTGACCCAGTACTGCGTCGAATGCCATGCCGACCGCCCCAAGGCGGGCCTCAATCTGCGCGTCGCCGTCAAGAAGCCGGGTGATCCGGCCTTCACCCGCAAGTGGCTGGAATGCATCGCGAATGTTCGTGCCGGGGACATGCCCCCGGAGGAGGCGGACCAGCCCTCGGAGGACGAGCGGAGGCGTTTTCTGGAAGCGCTCGGCCAAATCAAATACCTGAGCGCCCGCGATCCGGGCCCTTTTGTGATCCGCCGCCTCACCAAGGCCGAGTATGGCAACACGCTGCGCGACTTTCTGGGTGTGGAGCCCGGCATCGCCCGCGAGCTTCCGGAAGAGGTATCCGGCGCGGGCTACCTCAACTCGCTCTCGCCGATGCAGACCGAGCAGTATCTCGGCATCGCCAACCTCGCGCTCCAGAAAATGCCCGCCGCGGTGCAAAGGCGGCTCCTTGGCCCGCCCCAGGCCGATGTCCGGAGCATCGCCCAAAAGCTGGCACGCATCGCCTACCGGCGACCTCCCACCGAGGATGAGGTTGATGTGCTCGTGAAGGTTTTCGATCTGGGCCGCGCCAGCAATCTCGACCGCAATGCCGCGCTACGCCTGATGCTCAAGGCCGTGCTTATCTCACCGCAGTTTTTATTCATCACCCCCTCGGTGGAAGTTCCTGCCGGCGAGAAGATCGCACCCCTGGATGACTTCCAACTGGCCAGCCGCCTGTCCTACCTGCTTTGGTCCACCCTTCCCGACGCGGAGCTTTCCGGGCTTGCCGATCAGGGACGCCTGCGCGAGCCGGACATGCTCAAGGCTCAAACCCTGCGTCTGCTGGCCGACAAGCGCTCGCGCGCCTTGTTTGACGGCTTTGGAGCGCAGTGGCTTGGCCTAGACAGGCTCGCCAGCAAAACCTTCGACACCGAAAAGTTTCCGCAGATGACCCCCGCCGTGCGCGCGGCGATGTACGACGAGGCGCGCCTCTTCTTTGAAGGCGTCGTTCGCGACAACCTCAGCCTCACCACCTTCATCAGCGCCGACTACAGCTTTCTCAACGACACCCTCGCCGTATTTTACGGCCTTGAGAAAGCCAGCCTGGGCACTTCCATGCGAAAGGTTCAGCTGAACAATCCCAACCGCGGCGGCATCCTCGGCATGCCCGGCATTCTTGCCGTCACCTCCTTTCCAACACGCACCAGCGCCGTGAAGCGCGGCGTGTGGGTGCTTGAGCAGGTGCTGGGCGAGCAGGTGCCACCCGCACCACCCAACATTCCCGCACTGGAAAAGCAGGACGCGCAGAAGGTCGGCCACCTCACCCTGCGCCAGCGCACCGAATTGCACCGCACCAACGCCGTCTGTGCCAACTGCCACAGGATCCTCGACCCAATCGGCTTCGGCCTCGAAAACTTCGATGCCATCGGCCGCTGGCGCGACCGGGACGAGTCCGGTGGCGCCATCGACGCCGCCGGCGAACTGCCAGGGGGTGGAAGATTCGCCTCACCTGCCGAACTGAAGGGCCTGATTGCGTCCCGACGGGACGACCTGGCGCGCAATCTGGCGGAAAAATTCCTTGCCTACGCCATTGGCCGCCAACTCGACGGCTACGACTTCATCGTCGTCGATCAAATGCTGAACACCCTCGCCGTCGAAGGGTACAAAATGCAGACACTGATCCTGGAAACCGTCACGAGTTATCCGTTTTTGAACCGCCGCGTTCAGGACTAACCCCGCCAACCACCATGTCCTCCTCCCTCATTAGCCGCCGCACATGCCTACGCGGAATCAGCGCCGCACTCGGCCTGCCCCTGCTGGACACCATGGGCTGGGCCGAACCCGTCAAAAGTCGCCAGGCCTACAAGCCGCCGGTGCGGCTCGGTTTCATGTACATGCCGCACGGCGTCATCATGGACGAGTTCTGGCCGGCGGCGCCCGACTCGTTCCTGAAAAATCCTCCGGCAGCCCTGGAGTCGCTGCGGCCCATGCTCAGTCAATGCCTTCTAATGAAGGGCATTTCCGGTGTGCCGATCAAGCCTTTCGGCAGTGCGCCGCACGCGCTCGAACTGTCCACTTGGCTGACCGCCACGCTGCCGAACGCTGCCAAACGCAGCGAGATCCACATTGCCATTTCCGCCGACCAGATCTTCGCCAACTACTACGGCGCGCTCACCGCCCTGCCCTCGCTGGAGCTTGCCACCATGCCGCAGACCCACAAGGAGAATCAGGAGGGGCTGAACGAGGGCTATTACTCCCACTGCAGCTTCCGCTCGCCCACACAGGCCATGCCGGCGGAAATCAACCCGAGAAACGTGTTGAATCGTTTGTTTGGTAAAACCGACGCGGGCGGAAGCGCCGCCGCCGCCGACCCGCTTGACCGGTCCATGCTCGATCTCGTCATCGGCGGCGCCAGGGATCTGCGCCGCAGGCTGCCGCATGGCGACCAGCAAAAGCTGGACGAATATCTGGACAGCGTCCGCTCGGTGGAGCGGCGCATTGCCGCCATCGAACAGCGCCAAAAGGATGCTGCCCTTGAAAAGGCCGGAATCGCCCCCGCCAGGCGAGCCGGCAGCGATACCCCGCCCATTGAAATCAAGATCCCGGAGGGCGACAAGCGCAGCGAGTACATGCAGGTGATGTGCGACCTGACCGTGCTGGCCTTCCAAAGCGACACAACACGCGTAAGCACCTACATCGGTTCCACCCCGAACGGCGTCTCCTATCCTGAACTCGGCTTCAGCGACACCCATCACGGCCCGACCCATCACAACAACCAGCCAGACAAAGTGCGCAAAGTCGCCGCCATCACAAAATTCAACATCGACCAGTTCGCCTACATGGTGAAAAAAATGGACAGTCTGCACGAAGGGGACGGCACGCTGCTGGACAACTGCATCATGATGTGGGGTAGCGGCCTGGAGGACGGCAACAAGCACACCCGCGAGAACCTGCCGTTCATTCTTGCCGGCAGGGGCGGCGGCGCGCTCAAGAC
Organism: Prosthecobacter sp.; assembly: GCA_030827515.1. GTDB lineage: Bacteria > Verrucomicrobiota > Verrucomicrobiia > Verrucomicrobiales > Verrucomicrobiaceae > Prosthecobacter. Next base: position 5,304 of record JAUREI010000009.1, read on the forward strand.
AGGGCGCTTCATCAATCAGGTCAAAGGCAACCAGGGAGACCTGCTCACCACCCTGCTCACCTGCGCCGGTGTGCCGCTGGATCGCCCGATCGGCATCGCCACCCGGACGATCCGCGAGATGATGGCCTGAGCTTCGCGTGGCCTGCCCAAACCCCGCCGACTGGGCGAAGACTTTGGCGGGATCATGCGCCCCCGGTACCCGCATGCGGGATTGCCACCGGCGGGCGACAGGCGTAAGCTTAAATTCACGCCATGACTGTCCGCCCCCTCCTTATCGCCGCCCTCATCGGCCTGCCGATGGCCGCACCGCAGGCCGCCGCCGAGACAGTTTCAGGGTATGCCGGCAAGGTCGTGGTCATTCCCGTTGGCAAGGAGGATCTGATTTCCCGGGCGCGCTTTGAATTCATGTCGCGCACCTTGCAACGCTGCACGGACGAGGGCGCCGAGGCGGTCATTTTCGACATCGACACCCCGGGCGGCCTGCTCTGGGACACAGTCGACCTGATGATGAACGACCTGCAGGAGCTCAAACCGCGCAGTTTCGCCTTCGTCAACAAGCGCGCCCTGTCCGCCGGCGCGATGATCGCGGTCGCCACCGACGGCATCTACATGGCCCCGGCCGGCACCGCCGGCGCCGCCACGCCCATCTATGGCAACGGCACGCAGATGGACGAGGCCGAGCGCGCCAAGATGAATTCGGCCACCATGGGCATGGCGCGCGCGGTCGCCCGCAACAAGGGTCACAACCCGAGTGTCATCGAGGCGATGATCGACATGAGCAAGGAGCTCAAGGTCGGCGACCTCGAACTCGACACCAAGGAAACCGTGCTGACCCTCGACGCCGAACAGGCCATCATGAAACTCGACGGCAAGCCGCTTTTTGCGAAGGCCATTGTCGACAGCCTTGAGGCGATCCAGAAGGCGGAGAAACTGCAGGGCGCCCTCATCATTGCCGAGCCGACCTTTTTCGAGCACATCGCCATCTGGGTGACGAGTTACGCGGCCATTCTCATCCTCATCGGTGTCGCCGGCGGCTACCTGGAGATGCAAGCCCCCGGCTTCGGCCTGCCAGGCCTGGTTTCGGTCGCCGCCTTCAGCCTGTTTTTCTTCGGCCACTACGTCGCCGGCAGCCTGGTCGGCCATGAGACGGCGGTGATGGCCGGCCTGTTTGTGTTCGGCGCGCTGCTGGTGCTGGTCGAACTGGCGGTGTTGCCCGGCCTGATGGTGCCGGGCATCCTTGGGTTTCTCTGCATCATGGTCGCGCTGGTGTACACCATGTCCGGCTGGGAGATTGCGACACCGGCGGGCGGCGAGCCGGATGCCCCCTCGGGCTGGGACTTCAACCTCACCACCTATGCCACCGGCCTGCGCCACTTCGCCACCGGCCTGCTTGGGGCCGCTGCGCTTCTGCTGATCCTGTTCCGTTTTCTGCCGGAGAGCCGACCCTTCCAGCGGCTGGTCCTCGCTTCTTCGGCCGGAGGCCGCGCCGGGGACACTCCTGCCGTCCGGGCCGCACTGGCGGTGCACCCGGGTGACACCGGCGTGGCGGTCACCGCGCTGCGTCCCTACGGAACCGCCGAATTCGACGGGAACCGCGTCGAAGTCACCGCCGATCAGGGTTACCTGCCCAACGGCAGTGCCGTGCGCGTGCGGGAGATCCAGGGCACGCGAATCGTGGTCGAGGCCATCGTCTGAACCATGCCGCCCTGGATCGAACATTTCGCGGTGGCCGTCTGCGCGGTCTCCGGCGTGCTCGCCGCCGAGGGCAAGCGCATGGACCTGTTTGGCGCCCTCGTCCTCGCCCTGGTCACCGCCGTCGGCGGGGGCACGATCCGTGACCTCTGCCTCGGCGCCGAACCGGTGTTCTGGATCGAGTCGCCCGACCACCTGCACACCGCTCTGGGCGCGGCACTCACCACCTTTGTGCTTGCCCGCTTCGTTCGCCCACCTAACCGGGCACTCGCCGTTGCCGACGCCTTCGGGCTTGCCCTCTTCGGCATTGTCGGCACCGAGAAGGCCCTGCTGTTCAACTCGCCACCCCTGGTCGCCATCCTGCTGGGCGTGGTCACCGGGGTCGCCGGGGGCATTCTGCGCGACGTCCTGCGCCAGGAGTTGCCGCATGTCTTCCGCACCGAAGTCGAACTCTATGCCACAGCGGTGGCCGGCGGGGCCACCGTCTTCCTCCTGCTGCGCCTGAATCTGCCGCCGGCGGAATGGCACCGTTATGCCGGCATGGCGATCATCCTGCTGCTGCGTCTGGCGGCGATGCGCTGGCGCCTTCGCCTGCCGGTGTACCGCACCAGCAACGACCCCTGAACCCGCCTGCTCAGGGCCGCTTCAGCCAGTTCTCCAGAAACTGGCAGATCACCGCGTTGGAATCCGCGTCGGGCGAGTGTTCGGGGCGGTTCGTCATCGCCACGCGCTCCTCATGACCCAGCAGGCGGTTGACCGCGCGCACATGATTCAGAGCCGCCCAGCGCTTCGGCGGATCCTCGGCACCGCCTGAAACGAGGAAGGGCCGCGGCGCCATCAGCGCCTGCAGTTCGACCAGATCGTGACCGCGCGCGATGAGTTCGCGGTAGGCGCCGGTGCGCGGATTGTCGGGCGTGACCAAGCCTGGCTTGCGGGTGACCTGCGGATCAAAACCCAGATACCAGGGCTCCTGATAGTTGATGCTCTGGCGGGTCTCATCGAAAACGATGCCCGGATCCGACCAAACGCCGCAGTCGAACTTCTCCCACAGGCAGGCGCTGAACATCGCCCATTTGCCGCCATAGGAATGGCCGACGATGCCGATGCGGTCCGCGCGCACCTCCGGACGCTGCGCGAGCGCCTGCCAGGCGTTGGCCGAGACATGGGCGAGGTAGCTGAGCGGCTGGCACGTCGCCTCGGGCGACAGCACCGGCTTGCGGGCGTCACCGCCGGGTGAACCGATGCAGAGCGCGACGATGCCGCGGCGCACCAGCTGGCGGGCAAAGTCGCGATGGGGTTTGTCGCTCAAACCGGCGCTGGTCTCCGGATCATAAAACGGCACGAACACCGCCGGAAACGGCCCCTCGCCATCGGGAATCAGCAGGTAACCCTCGCCGGTCTGCCGCGCGGCGATCTGCAGGCGGATGCGATGCTGGGTGAAGGTTTCGCGGCGGGTGGTCGCCAGCACCTCCAGCGCGGGCTTTGCCAGCACGGGTGGCCAGGCTCCCATCAGATCGTGCCAGCCGGCGAGAATTTCCTCGCGACGCTGGCGCCACTCGTCGGCGTTGGTGACGGGGCGGCCGTCCCTGAATTTCAGCGGCGAGGCGTAGTTGCCGAGGGCTTCGGCCCATTCACCCGGCGGATGAAAGGCGTCGGCGATGGCACCCCAGGGTTCCGCCGCAGGCAGGGCGGCGGCGGCAAGCAGACAGAAACAGGCACGCAGCATGGCGGAAACGTACGCTGGCGGCGGGACGGGTCATGCAGCAGGGACGTGCAAAGACGCGGAAGAGACGGCTGGCGCGCGCGTTGTTTTTTACCGATGCCCGTTCTCCAAGCCGATCAACTGCAGGACCGCTATGACGTGATCATTGTCGGCTCCGGCGCGGGCGGTGGCCAGACCGCCTACGCACTGACGATGGAGGGCGTCAAGGTCCTCGTCCTCGAGGCCGGCCGAAGCTTTGATCCTGCGACCGAGGTGGCGATGTTCCAACTGCCCAGCCAGGCACCCCTGCGCGGCGAGCGCACGCCGGACAAGCCCTACGGCTTCCACGATTGCTCCATTCAGAGCGGCTGGGAGATTCCCGGCGAACCCTACACGAACGCACACGCGCAACCCGAGCGCCAGTTCAACTGGTGGCGCCAGCGCATGATGGGAGGTCGCACCAACCACTGGGGACGCATTTCCCTGCGCAACGGTCCCTATGACTTCAAGCCGCGCCAGCGATGGGGCCAAGGCTTTGACTGGCCGATCAGCTATGACGACCTGGCGCCGTATTACGACAAGGTCGAACGGCTGATCGGGGTGTTCGGCACAAATGAGGGCATCGAAAACTCGCCGGATTCCTCGCCCGGCGTGCTGCTGCCGGCCCCGAAACTGCGCGTCGGCGAACTCTATGCGCAGAAGCATGGTCGCAAGGTCGGCGCCCGCGTCGTCTCGATCCATCGCGCCGTGCTGACTAAACCCCAGGATGCCGACACCCTGCCCGCGCTGCTGCATCCGGACAACCCCGGAGCCCAGCAACTGCTCGCCGAGCACATGCGCTCGCGCGCGCCCTGCTTCTGGGCCACCGACTGCCACCGCGGCTGCTCGATCCGCGCCAACTACGACTCGCAGACCGTGCACCTGCGTCCGGCACTGGCGACCGGCAACCTCGACATCCTGCCCAACGCCATGGTGAGCGAGGTGACGATCGATGCCTCCGGCAAGGCGACGGGTGTTCTCTTCATCGACAAAACCACCGGCCGAGAAGGCCGTGCACGAGGCCGCGTCGTCGTGCTCGCGGCGGGCTCGCAGGAATCGGTGCGTCTGCTGCTCAATTCCAAATCCAACCGCTTCCCGCAGGGGTTGGCGAATTCCAGCGGCAAGGTCGGCAAATACCTGACCGACTCCGTGTCCAGCAGCCTGAGTGCGCACATCCCGGCCTTTGAGGGCATGCCCGTGCACAATGAGGACGGTGCCGGCGGACCTCACGCCTACGTGCCCTGGACCCGCCATGGAGAAAACCGCCGCATGGGACTCGGCTTTCCGGGCGGCTATCACCTGGAGTTCACCAGCGGGCGACAGATGCCCTCGCTCGGCGTCGTCAGCGGTATCGACACACTGGCTGCCAGCGATAGCGTGCTGTTTGGACGCCGTCTCCGCGAGGAAGCACGTCGTTTCTACGGCAGCCGCCTCGGTTTCGGCGCGCAGGGGACCATGCTTCCCAACGACCAGTGTTATGCCGAACTGGACCCCGAAGTGAAGGACCAGTGGGGCATCCCAGTGCTGCGATTTCACTGGCAGTGGTCGGACTTCGAACTCAATCAGGTGCGCAACCAGCAGCGGCACATCGGCGAATTGCTTGAATCCCTGGGCGGCCGTCTGCTGAAGCCGCCGGCGGACGACCCGCTGAAGGCCATACGCCCCGGCGGGGCGGTCATTCATGAGGTCGGCGGCGCCATCATGGGCGAGGCTCCGGAAACCTCGGTGACCAATGCCTGGAGCCAGACCTGGGATGTCAAAAATCTTTTCCTCGCCGATGGCGCCCCCTTTGCCAGCACGGCCGACAAGAACCCGACCCTCACCCTCATGGCGCTGGCCTGGCGCATGGCGGATCACCTCATGGCGGAACTCAAGCGACAGAACCTCTGATGTCCTCCCCCTCCACCCGCATCAGCCGCCGCGAGTCGATCCAGTGGATGCTCGCCGCCAGCGCCGTGCTGGCCGGGCACGACGCCCCCCTGACCGGCGCCGATCCCGCGATCGCCGCCAAGGGCTACGGCCCCGATCCGAGCATGGTGAAAATCTACCAGCCCGGCGATGTCTGGCCGCTCACCCTCGACGAGGCCCAGCGCGACACCGTGCGCGCCCTGTGCGACCTGATTCTGCCCGCCGATGAAACCTCGCCTTCCGCTTCGGTCGTGGGTGTTCCCGATTTCATCGACGAATGGATCAGTTCCCCCTACCCGGCCCAGGCCGGCGACCGCCGCACCCTGCTCGACGGACTGAAGTGGATCGAGGATGCGGCCCGGCAGCGCTTCCGGAAACCCTTTGCCGAACTCTCCGTCGCGGAACAGACCCAATTGTGCGAGGGCATCGCGAGCTTGAAGCCAAAACCCGAACTCAAGAAGGCGGCCGCCTTCTTCAAGCGCTTCCGCGACCTCACGGCGGGAGGTTACTACACCACGCCGGAGGGCATGAAGGCCATCGGCTATGTCGGCAACGTGCCGACCGCCACCTTTGATGGACCGCCGCCCGAGGCACTGCGCCATGTCGGCCTGGCCTGACCCCCACGAAAGTGGGGGATTCCGCTGGCAAATGCGCCGCTCGAAGGCCGTACTGATCCGGTGTCTTCGTCCCTTCGCCGACTCGTTCCCATTCTCTGCCTGAGCGTCCCCCTGTTCAGCGGCGCCGCCGTTGTACGCGTCGAACTGACCGAGCGCACCGACCTCGGCACCTCCGGGTATGAACAACTCACCGGTCGCCTGCACTTTGAGATCGACCCGGTCCTGCCGCAGAATGCCGTTATAGCCGACGTTGGACTGGCTCCGCTCAATGCGGCTGGCAGGGTGACCTTTCACTCCGACCTGCGCATCCTGCGACCGAAGGATGCGGCGCGCGCCAATGGCACGGTCTGGTTTGAAATTCCCAACCGCGGCGGCAGGGCGAGCCTGAGCGACTGGATCACGCAGAACGGTTTCACCGTGGTGAATCTCGGCTGGGAGTTCGACGTGCCGGCCGGCCCCGACAAGCTGCGGCTCGAGACGCCGCGGGCACGCCAACCCGACGGACGTCCGCTGACCGGCGTGGTCCGTGCAATCTTCACCCCCGACAAGCGCAAGGAGACCCAACCTCTCACCGACCTGGCCGACTACCCGGCCGTCAATCCCACCGGTCCGGACAGCCAACTCCTCGTGCGCACGCGCGCCGCCTACCCCGGTGGCGAAGTCGTGCCACGTCACCTCTGGCAACTTGAGAAAGACCTCATCCGGCTCTCCGGCGGCTTTGAACCGGGCCGCACCTATGAGGTCGCCTACCTCTCCGAAGGTCCGCCGATTGCCGGCCTCGGTTACGCGGCCATCCGCGACGCCGTCGCCTGGCTGAAGCATGGTGCCGACTCGCCGGTGCCGGTGCGTCACGCGCTGGCCTTCGGCTCCTCGCAGTGCGGTCGCTTCCTGCGCGACTTCCTCTATCTGGGCTTCAACACCGACGAAGCCGGTCGCGCGGCGCTGGATGGCATCATCGCTCACGTGGCCGGAGCCGGTCGCCTGGTGCTCAACGAACGTTGGTCCACGCCGCGCGCCCTCGCCGGCTATCAAACCGCCTCCTATCCGTTTGCCGACAGCGCCCAACCGGATCCGGTGAGCGGTCACACGGAGGGCATCCTCGACAATCCGCGCGTGCGTCATGCGCCGAAGGTTTTCGCCATCAACATGGCCGCCGAGTACTGGGGCGCAGGCCGTGTTGCGGCGCTGACCCACAGCGACCCGGCGGGCCGGCGCGACATCGAACTGCCGGCCAACGTGCGCTCCTACTTCTTTGCCTGCACCTCACACGGGCCATCTTCGTTTCCGCCCACCGCGCAAACCGACGGGGCTCCCCTCGCTAACCCGGTCAATGCCAACTCCGCGGTCATCGCGCTGCGCCTGGCCCTGCACCGCTGGGTCGCCGGGAAGGCGGAACCGCCGCCGAGTGTTCATCCCCGCTTCGCCGATGGCACGCTGGTGCCCGCTTCCCAAATTCGCTTCCCCGCCGTGCCCGGCCTCACCTCCCCCGCCGCGGCCACCGCGGGCGGGCGCGTGCGCAATCCGCAGTGGTCCGACGGGGCCGGGGCCGGCACCGAACTGCCCCTGCTCGTGCCTCAGGTCGACGCCGATGGCAACGACCTGGGCGGCATTCGGATGCCTGATATCGCCGTGCCGTTGGGCACCGGCACCGGCTGGGTCTTCCGCCCCGCCGCCTATGGGTCACCCGGGGATTTTTACCTCCTGCGCGGAGCCTGGGTGCCGTTGGCCGCCACAAAGGCGGACCGTCTTGCGACCAGGGATTCACGGCCGTCCCTCGAGGAGCGCTACGCCTCCAGGTCCGACTTCCTACGCCGGATCGAGGCGGCGGTGAGGGACCTCATTGACCGTGGATTCCTCCTTCCCGATGACCTTGAACCCCAGCTCAAGCAGGCCGGAGAACGCTGGGACTGGATTCAGCGGGGCCGTTGATCACCACACCCCTCCCGCCATGATGCGTTCCCTGCTTTTTCTCGCCGTCCTTGCCACATCGGCCACCGCCCAACCCGCGCGCGTGCTGTTCCTCGGCAACAGCATCACCCTGCACGGGCCCAAGGCCGACATCGGCTGGACCGGCAACTGGGGCATGGCCGCCAGCGCTGCAGACAGGGACTATGTGCACCTTGTCACCCGCGCCCTCACCGAAAAGAGCGGTGAAGCCCCGGACGTGTGGGTCCGGAACATCGCCGACTTCGAGCGCGCCCATCAGGGCTACGACGCCGGCACCAGGCTCCGGGAAGCGGTCGATTTCAAGGCCGACCTCATCATCCTCGCCATCGGTGAAAACGTGCCCGCCCTGAAGACCATCGAAGCCCAGGAACGCTTCCAGGCCGATGTCACCGGTCTGCTGCGCACCCTGCAGGGTGACCGCCAGCCGACGATTCTCGTGCGGAGCTGCTTCTGGGCAAATCCCGCCAAGGACACGGCGCTGCGTGAAGCCGGCCGCGCGGTCGGTGCAATTTTCGTCGACATTCGCGACCTCGGCAGCCAGGAGGAAAACTACGCGCGCTCGGAACGCGACCATGAGCACGCCGGCGTGGCCCGCCACCCCGGCGACCGCGGCATGGCCGCCATTGCCAGGGCGTTGATCGCGGCCCTCCCGGCCGCAGCGCCCTGATCCGTGCCCGGAGAAAAAAATTCGTCCAAAACCGTGCTCTTCCCGACTTATCTTCTCATGATGCCCCGGTTCCGTTCCATTCACCTGCCCCTTGGACTCGCCAGCCTCGCCGCTCTTCCTGCCGTGGCCGCCGATGAGACGCGGCATGCCGCCCTGCAGTTCTTCGAAAAGGAGGTGCGCCCCGTGCTGGTCAAGCGATGCTACGAATGCCACAGCGGCACCAAACAAAAGGGCGGCCTGCGCGTCGATCACATCGGTTACCTGAAGAGCGGTGGCGACACCGGACCGGCCCTGGTGCCGGGTTCCCCCGAGAATTCGCCCCTGCTGGAGGCCGTGAGCTACCATGATCCCGACTTTCAGATGCCGCCGAAAAACAACGGCGGCAAGCTGCCGGACGCCGAAATCGCCGCCCTGAAAAAATGGATCGCCCTTGGAGCCCCCTGGCCCGAGGAAACCGGCAAGAAGCTCGTCGTCACCGAGGGCGGCTTCACCGAGGAACAGCGCAATTACTGGTTCTTCAAGCCCGTCGCCAAGGTGACCCCGCCGGTGGTCAAGAGCGACTGGGTGCGCAACGACATTGATCGATTCATTGTCGCCAAACAGGCCGAACAGGGCCTGACCCCGGCGGAAGAGGCCGGCCGCCACGAACTGGTCCGCCGCCTGTACTTTGACCTGCACGGCCTGCCGCCCACCAAGGACCAGATCGACGCCTTCGTGAAGGACGACCGCCCGGATGCCTACGAGAAGCTCGTCGACGAACTGCTCGCCAGCCCTCGCTACGGCGAACGCTGGGCCCAGCACTGGCTCGACCTCGTCCGCTACGCCGAGAGTGACGGCTACAACGCCGACGCCTACCGGCCCTCGGTCTGGCCCTACCGCGATTACGTCATCAAGTCGCTGAACAATGACAAGCCGTACGACCAGTTCGTGCGCGAACAACTCGCCGGCGACGAAATCGCCCCGAACGATCCCGAGGTGCTCATCGCCACCGCCTTCCTGCGTCACCCGGTCTACGAATGGAACCAGCGCGACGTCCGCGGCCAGTGGGACATCATCGTCACCGACATGACCGACACCGCGGGCGAACTCTTTCTCGGCCTGAGTATGGGTTGTGCCCACTGCCACAATCACAAGTTCGATCCCATCCTGCAAAAGGACTACTACCGCCTGCGGGCCTTCTTCACGCCGGTGCAATGGCGTGACGACCTCAGGCTGGCAACGCCGGACCAGCAGCGCGAGTATGACGCGCGCCTGGCCAAGTGGGAAGCCGCCACCGCGGAGATCCGCGCGAAGATGGACGCCCTCACCCAGCCCATTGTCGAACCGCGTGTTGACCGCGCCCTCAAGCGTTTCACCGAGGACCTGCAGGCCATGGTCAACAAGCCTGCGGACCAGCGCGACGCTTTCGAGAAGCAGCTCGCCGGCCTCTGCGAACGCCAACTGGCGCATGAACGGCGCACCTTCGACCCCATGAAGAGTCTGAAGACCGATGCCCAGAAGGCCGAGTACAAGGCGCTGGAGGACGATTTGAAAAAGTTCGACTCCCTCAAACCCGCACCCCTGATGGAAGCCTTCGTCGCCACCGATGCCAGCGCGAAGGCACCCTCGAACGCCCTCAAGACCCGCCGCGGCGAGCAGGAAATCGCCCCCGGCTTTCCCTCGATCCTGGAACCGCAGGAACCGAAGATCACGCCCAGGGGCAACTCCACCGGCCGCCGCAGCGTGCTCGCCGAATGGATCACGCGCCCGGACAATCCGCTCTCGACGCGCGTCATCGTCAACCGTGTCTGGCAATATCATTTCGGCCGCGGCATCGTCGCCACCGCCAGCGACTTCGGCACGCTCGGCGAACCGCCCACCCACCCGGAACTGCTCGACTTCCTGACCCGCCGCTTTGTCGCCAACGGCTGGCGCCTCAAGCCGCTGCACCGCGAGATCCTGCTGTCGGCCGCCTACCGGCAGACCGCCCGGCGCGAACCGGACGCGGTTGCCGCCAGGGTCGACCCCTCGAACCGCTTCCTGTGGCGCTTTCACCCCCGGCGCCTCGACGCAGAGCAGGTGCGCGACGCCCTGCTCGCGGTGAGCGGTGAACTGGATCCCGCGGCCGGTGGACCGGCCGGTGACGGCAACGGCACCCGCCGCTCGGTGTACACGATGAAGAAGCGCAACAATCCGAACGAGCTGCTGCGCGCCCTCGACCTGCCCACCGGTTTCGCCAGCACCTCCGAACGCCAAAGCACGACGACGCCGACGCAGGCTCTGCAGTTGCTCAATGGCGACTGGCTGCTCGCGCGGGCTCGCCGTCTCGCGGAACAGGCACGCAACGTCGATGACGCCTGGCTGGCCGTGCTTGGCCGACCACCGAGCACCAGGGAGCGTGCGGTTGCCGAAGACTTCCTGCAGCGGCGCGCCGGTGGATCCAAACCGGAATCCGCCACCTCAAGCGGCGATTCCGGAAGTGGCGACTTCAAGGAGAACAGCCCGCACGAACGCCTGCTCGTGCAGCCCGGCGACAAGGAGGGCGACGAATTCAGCGTCGAAGCCGTCGTCCGCCTCGACAGCATTGACGTCAACGCCTCGGTGCGCACCATCGCCTCGCGCTGGACCGGCGGCAAGGACAGCCTCGAATCCTTCGGCTGGAGCCTGGGCGTCACCGGCGAAAAGTCACGCTACAAGCCGCGCAACCTGATCCTGCAGATCGTCGGCGAGGATGAAAACGCCAACATCGGTTATCAGGTCGTCGCCTCCGACCTGCGCGTCGCCCTGGGTCACCGTCATCATGTCTCGGCCCGACTGTCCTGCACCGGCCGCAGCGTCACCTTCACCCTGCGCGATCTCGACACGCCCAACGCCCCGCTGCAATCGGCCGTGGTGCCGCTCGACATCCGCGCCAAGCTGAGCCAGGGTGCCGCCCAGCTCGTCATCGGCGGCCTGCACAAGCGTTCGCCCACACACCAGTGGGATGGCCGCATCGAGGCCGTGCGTGTCTCCGCCGGCCTGCTGGCCGACACCGCCCTGAACGCCGACCCCGAGCGCTGGGAAGCCGGTCTCGCCATTTGGCGCGCCGCCGACCCGCTCAGCTCGCAGTTCGCCTGGAGTGGTTCCGACTCGGCCTCGGTCGAGGCCAACGATCCCTTCCGTCAGGCCATGAACGACCTCTGCCAGGTCCTGCTCAACTCGAACGAATTCTTTTACCTCCACTGATCCCATGAGCTGCCATCGCTACGACCTCCCCACCTCGCGCCGCGAGTTCCTGCAGACCGCCGGCTGTGGTTTCGGCGCCGTCGCCCTGGCCGCCCTCACCGGTCATTCCCAAGGAGCACCGCTGCGCCTGCCCCAGCGCGCCACCAAGGCGAAGAGTGTGATCTTCCTCTTCATGGAGGGTGGTCCAAGTCACCTGGACACCTTCGACTACAAGCCGCTGCTCAACCAACTCGCCGGCCAGTCGCTGCCCGCCAGCTTCAAGCCGCCGATCACCGCCATGGGGGAAACGAACTCGCCCCTGCTGGAATGCCGCCGGACCTGGAAGCGCCACGGCGAGGGTGGCCTGTGGATCTCCGACTGGTTTGAAAACGTTGCCCGTCATGCCGACGACCTTGCGGTCATCCATTCCTGCGCATCGAGCGGCATCAACCATGCCGGCGGCGTCTGCTCGATGAACACCGGCTCGGTGTTTGGTGGCCGCCCCTCGCTCGGCGCCTGGGCTTCCTACGGTCTCGGCACGGAAAACCAGAACCTGCCCGCCTTTGTCGTCATCAAGGACAGCGAGTCCACCGTCGTCAACGGCGTCCGCAACTGGGGCAACGGCTTCATGCCGGCGGTTTACCAGGGAGTCGAATTCAATTCGGACGGTGTGCCCATCAAGTTCCTCGACAACCCCAAGGGGGTCGATCGCCGCCGCCAGCGCGAGAAGCTGGACCTGCTCGCCGCGCTCAACCGGGATTACAATGCCAGCCGCGCCAGCAACACCGAGCTCGACGCGCGCATCCGCGGCTATGAACTCGCCTACCAGATGCAGGCCGAAGCCCCGGATGCCGTTGATCTCAGCCGCGAAACCGAGGCCACCAAGAAACTCTACGGCATGAACGAGGAAGACACTGCCGTCTTCGGCCGCAACTGCCTGCTCGCCCGTCGCCTCGTCGAAAATGGCGTGCGCTTCGTCCAGCTCTACTCCGGAGCCGGCAGCAAGTGGGACAGTCACAAGGGCATCGAGGCCAACCACTCGCGCCTCTGCCGCGCGGTCGACAAGCCGATCGCCGGCCTGCTCAGCGACCTCAAGTCACGCGGCCTGCTTGAAGAAACCCTGGTCATTTGGGGCGGTGAATTTGGCCGCACGCCCATGAGCGAGCAGGGCGACGGCCGCGATCACAATCCCACCGGTTTCACCATGTGGATGGCCGGCGGCGGTGTGAAGGGCGGTCGCACCTACGGTGCCACCGACGACCTCGGCCTTTACGCGGTCGAGGACCGCCTGCACGTGCACGACCTGCACTCGACCATCCTGCACCTGCTCGGCATCGATCACACCGCACTGACCTACAACCACAAGGGCCGGCCGGAGCGCATCGACCAGAACGAGGGCACGGCCTACACGAAACTGCTCGGCGCCTGACCCTGCAGCACGACCCCGTCCGCGACGGGGTCGCAAGTCCCCTTCCTCACGCGGCCATCTCGGCTAACGCGCGCTCGATGCGGCGCAGCGTCGATGCCTGGCCAACCCGATGCGCGATTGTCGCCACGCCCGGCCCGCGCGACTGCCCGCTGAGGGCAAATCGCAGCAGCGGCATGAGCGCGCCAGGCTTGACCCCGGCTTGGGCGGCCGACGTCTCAATCGCCGCCTGCACGCCGGCCTCGGTCCATTCGGAGACTCCGCGAAACGCGCCAGCGACCGCCGTCAGCAACGCCGGATTCTCCGGCTTGGCACGCAGCTTGGCGAGCGCCTCGTCCTCAATGGCAAAATCCTCGCCGAAGAAGTAATGCACCCACTCCGGCAGTTCGGCGAGCCGGCTGACCTTCTCCCTGACACTGGCCACCGCGGCGGCGGCCATGATTTCATCCGTCACCTCCAAGCCGGCACCCGCAAGAAACGGGCGTGCGGCGGCCAGCAGGGCCGCGGGTTCGAGCTCGCGCAGGTACTGGGCATTGAACCAGGTGCACTTCTGCATGTCGAAGCGGGCGTTGGCGCTGTGGATGTCCGCCGGATCAAAGAGCGACACGAGAGTCGCGCGATCGAACTTTTCACCCTCGGCGCGCGGCGTCCAGCCGAGCAGGCAGAGGTAGTTGAAGACGGCGTCGGGCAAAAAGCCGGCGTCGATGTAACTCTGGATCGAGCTGCCCTCGTCGCGCTTGCTCATTTTCGAGCCTCCCGGGTTGAGGATGAGCGGGATGTGCGCGTACACCGGCGCCTGCAAGCCAAGGGCATTGAAGAGGTCGATGTGTTTCCAGGTGTTCGACAGATGGTCCTCGCCGCGAATGACGTGGGTGATGCCCATCTCGGCATCGTCGACGACATTGACGAAATGGAAGATGTAGCTGCCGTCCGGGCGCCGGATGGTCATGTCCGGTTCCTCGGTGGGCGCAAAAGCGACATCACCGCAGACGAGGTCGCCGACGGTGATGGCGGTGCGACTGAACTTGAAGCGGACAGCGCCATTCTCCTCGGTGTAGGTGCAACCGGCAGCCTCGAGGCGTGCCAGATAGGCGTCGTAAATGTCCTTGCGCTGGCTTTGGAAATACGGCCCGCGATCGCCGCCGACTTCAGGCCCCTCGTCCCAGTCGAGCCCGAGCCAGCGCAGGCCGTCGAGGATGGCCTGACGCGCGGCTTCGGTGTTGCGGGCCTCGTCGGTGTCCTCGATGCGCAGGACGAACTTGCCTCCGTGACGGCGGGCATAGAGCCAGTTGAAAAGGGCGGTGCGCGCCCCGCCGACATGCAGGTAGCCGGTGGGGGAGGGAGCAAAGCGAACGCGGATCATGGGAAAAGGGTGATGGAAATCGGCCGGCCGCAAGCGGCCGTGGATAGGCCGTAAAGCAGGAAGCGCCGTTTGCAAAGCCAGTTGTGCACGCGCGGCGACCGCCCATGATGCGGCCATGAACGCGAAGTACGATGTTGAGGGGTTGGCGGTGCTGGTCGTGGGCGGCACCACCGGCCTGGGCTTTTCCGCCGCCCGCGCCCTCACCGCCCAGGGGGCTCGCGTGGTCATCACCGGCCGATCCGAAGCCAATGTGCGGGCCGCCCTCGGCGAACTGGGGCCAGACGCCCGTGGTCTCGCCGCCGATGCCAGCCACCTGGAATCGGCCGATCGCGCGGTCGCGCAGGTCGTGGACGCGTTTGGTCGCCTCGACGCACTTTACCATGTCGCGGGCGGCAGCGGCCGCTCGATGGGCGACGGGCCGCTGCACGAACTCAGCAACGAGGGACTCGACCACACGCTCGATCTGAACCTGAAGTCACTCATCGGATCCAACCGCGCTGCCGTGCGCCAGTTCCTGCGCCAGGAGGACGGTGGCTGCATCCTCAACATGGGCAGCGTGCTGGGTTGGTCCCCCTCGCCCGGCCACTTTGCCAGCCACGCCTATGCCGCCGCCAAGGCAGGCATCCTAGGTTTCAGCCGCTCGATCGCCAGCTACTACGCCCCGCAGGACATCCGCATCAACGTGATCGCCCCGGCCCTGGTCGAGACGCCCATGGCTCAGCGCGCCCTCAGCGACCCGGCCATCCTCGACTTCGTCGCGCGCAAGCAACCGCTCGCCGGCGGTCGCGCCGGCACCCCGGAGGACATTGAGGGTGCGGCCCTTTTCCTGCTCTCACGCGCCGCGCGCTACATCACCGGCCAGGTGCTTGCCGTCGATGGCGGCTGGACGGTCAGTGAAGGCCTGGAACCCTCCTGACCTCATGCCTTCCCATCCCGAACCCACCGGCCTGGCCATCGGCATCGATCTCGGCGGCACCCGCATCAAGGCGGCCTTGGTCGATCGTGCCGACGGACACCTGCTGCAGCGGGCACTACGGCCCACCGAGGACGGGGACTGGCAGGACGGCGAGCCGCGTTTCGTCCACCATGTCGCGGAGTTGGTCGCCGAACTGGAGTCGGCCTCCGGGCAAACCGGTCTGCCGGTCGGCCTGGCCGCGCCCGGTCTGGCAGCACCCGCCGGCAACGCCATCACTTGGATGCCGGGCCGCATGCATGGACTGGAGGGATTGGATTGGTCTGCCTGCCTGCAGCGGCCGGTGCGTGTCGTCAATGACGCCCAGGCCGCCCTGCTGGCCGAGGTGGCCTTCGGAGCCGCCCGCGGCCTGGGCGACGTCTTTTTGATCACGCTGGGCACAGGGGTGGGGGGTGCGGTCTGGTCCGGCGGCCGCCTGCTCACCGGTGCCAGAGGCCGGGGTGGACACCTGGGCCACATCAGCCTCGACTGGCAGGGACCCCAGGATGTGTTTCACACACCCGGCAGTTTGGAGTTCCTGCTGGGCAACCAAACCCTGTCAGCCCGCACCGAAGGGAGATTTGCCAGCACCCTGGACCTACTTGCTGCAGTCCGGGCGGGTGTCCCTAAGGCGCTGGCCCTATGGGGTCAATCCATGCGAGTGCTTGCGGTTGGGCTGAGCTCGCTGATCAACGTGCTCGACCCGGAATTGATCCTGCTGGGTGGCGGCATCTCTGAAGGTGCCGGCGAAGACCTCTTGATCCCGCTGCAGTCCGAATTGGACGCCTGCGAATGGCGACCGGGGGGGCACGCGGTGCCGGTTCAACTGGCAACGGCCGGCGAATGGGCCGGTGCGCAGGGGGCCGCCTGGCAGGCCTGAGGGCCGGGCTCAGGGTTCAAAACCGGCCGGCAGCACTTCGGAATGGAACGGCAGTGCCACAGTGCCCAAACCGGCCAGTTCACTGATGCGATCGGCTGGCGCATAATCCGCCGACAGCACGTCACCGTTGAAGCTCAATTGAATGGCCTGGATTTCCAGGGGTTTGGACTGGGGGGATTCCTTGATGAGTTCGCTGTCCACGGACAGCACCGGCTGCGGAGGCAGGCCGGCGGACAACTCGGCCGCCTGGGCAAAGCCGGCATCGGCGGGATTGCCGCCACTCACCAGGCCAAAAGTGCTCCAGGCCGCCAGCACGGCAATGACTGCCATCGCCCCCGCGGTGGTCCAGCGCGGGGAAATGAAATCCCCGAGCAGGGTGCCGAGACGCTCCAGCAGCAGCCCGCGGGCGGACTGGCGCAGCAGTTCCGAGCGCTGACGCTCCTTGAAGCGGGAAAGAAAATCTTCCACAAAATCTTCCGTGGGCCTCTCGTGACGTTTGAGGCGCAGCAGGGACTGGAGGTTCTCGAATTCGTTCATGGGAGTGCGCGTGGGGACCGGTGCTGGGGAAGGTTCATTTGACGAAGTCTTCGAGATAGGTCTGCAACAGACGGTGGGCGTAGAAAAGCCTCGACCTCACCGTGCCTTCAGAGACGCCGAGAATCTTGCTGATCTCGTTGTGCTGAAGGCCCTGGATGTCGTAAAGCGTGACTACCGTCCGGTGGTCCTCCGACAGCTTCTGCATCGCTTCGTTCAATTTTTTTTGCAGTTCGTGAATGTTGACCTCTCGGACCGTGTCCCGGTTGGCGGTGGTGATCTTGATGAAATCGGGGTCGTGGTGGATGCCGGAATCGACGTCATCAAGGCTGACCTTGGCGTAGCGACCCCGCTTTTTCAGGTAATTGAGCGTCATGTTCACCGCGATCGAGTAGATCCAGGTGTAGAAAGACGACTTGCCCAGAAAGCGCTTCAGGGAGCGGTAGGCCTTGGCAAAAATCTCCTGCAGCAGGTCGGCGGTGTCCTCTCGGTTGGAGGTCATGTTGTACACCAGCCCGTAGAGCTTGGGCGTGTACTTGCGCACCAGTTCGTCAAAGGCGCGCGTGTCACCCGCCTGGGCGCGCTCGACCAGTTCACGATCCTCCGCCGCACTGCTGGACTGGGGCTGTTCCTGGGTCGTCTCCATGGGGGCGCTGCCGGCGCGCTCGGCGGCGCACGACTCGGAGAGCAAACCATCCATGGAGGGGCGAGACAAGAGTTTCTTGAAAATTCGGCTTTGTTCAGTTTACGTCGCCCGCGTCATTCGGGTCAATCTCGCAGAAACCTCGTCGCAACCAGGCAGCACCCGCTTGCGCACTTCGACGGTGACACCCGCCACGGGGAACTCGGCGAGCAGACAGTCGGCCAGTTCGGCGGCCAGGGTCTCAATGAGCCGGCGCGGCCTCTCCGCCGCCAGAGCCCTCACACGGGTGGCCACCGCTGCATAATCCGGCGTCGCCCGCAGGTCATCTGCCATTGCTTCAAAGCGGCAGGCGGTGAACAGCACAAGGTCGAGCCGGAGATTCTGCCAGGATGCGCGCTCTTCCTCGGGCACGCCGATGCGCGCGGGCAGATCGAGTCCGCGCAGGTGGATTTCGTCGGGGGGTGGGTTCATGGATGGTTCGGGGTGAGCAGACGGGTCAGCTGTGAAAGGTCGCGAACAAGGATGTCGGGATCGGCCGTGAGCAGGAGTTCGACCGGTTCATAGCCGGTGGCCGTGGCCACGGTGGTCAAGCCGGCGGCACGACCGGCATGAATGTCGTGGCGCATGTCGCCGACGAAAGCGGTTTCGGCGGCGGCAAGACCGTGCCGTTCGAGCAATGCGTGAACGTGCTCAACCTTGTCAATGACCCCGCAGTGCAGCGCCTCGAAGCACTCCAACACCCCGTTCGCCATGGCTTGGGCGCGCACATGGGCGTCGGGCGCACTGCTGCAGACAAACAGCCGGCGGCCGGAGCCACCTGCCAGTCGCAGGAAGGCTTCGGCGTGCGGCAGCAGCGGCACGGGGTGGTCCTCCGGAAACAGGGCGAGATAGGCGACCTGCAAGTCCGCCAGGCCCACGTCCGGCAGCATCTCCCGATAAAACTCCGTGTAGGGCAGACGGAAGCTGGCCAGGAAGGCCTGGCGCGACAGGGCCCTTCGCCCGAAGTGCTCAAGCACGCGGTTGGTGCCCGCCACCACGGCTCCCAGGTCGTCGGCCAGGGTGCCGGACCAGTCGAGGATGAGGTTGCGAATCATGCCGCGTTTAAAGCCCGTTTGGCGGCTTTGGCAACGCAGAGATGCGCAAACCGCGACACGACTCACTTCGGTGCCGCCTCAAAACGCCGGCGCAACTCGGTGAAATACCGGCGCACCTGCTCGCGGCGAACTGGCGGCAGGGCCGATTCGTCGAGCGCGGCTTCCTCGGCCGCCACAAACTCCGCCGGGCTCGCGACGCTTCCCCGTGTGGCCTGTTCCTGCCGGACCCCGCCGGCGACCGCGCGCACGCTGGACGGACCCTCGCTTCCAGGCGCGGCGTTGACAACTGCGGTGTTGGCACTGGCGTTCGGCGTGGTGGATTCCGCCTTGGGTTCCGCCGTGCCGGCGCCCGGATCGCGACCGCCGGGAAGACTGACCGACAAACTGGCACCTCCGGACGACGCTCCGGTTTGGTCGCCCAGAAGAATCTGATCCGGCGGCTTGTCCCCGGGTTTCTGGCCGGGCACCGGGGCCAGCAGCATCGGCGCATCCGGGTTGGGAGCTCCCTCTGCCCCCGGGCTGCCGGGTTGAGCAAGCTGCATGACCTGTCCCTGCCCGGGAGGTTGCAACGAAGGCGGAGCCGCGTTTCCGCCCGGACCCGGTGGTTGCAGGGTTCCCTCGCCGACGCTGCCAGCCGGAGTCTGGCCAACCTGGGGGCTGGCCCCCTGCCCGCCGGCCTGTCCCGATTCTCCCGTCTGTGCCGGGGTGCCGGACGCGGCCAGGGGCTGTGCCTCGGCACCCTCCCCGGCAATGCGACTGCCGGCCTCGCGCAGTTCCTGGGCAAGTTTTTCCAATTCCTGACGGCTGCGCTCACGCAGTGACAATTTGCGCAACGTGTCGGCGAGTTCCTTGAATTCCCGGACAGCACCCTCAGGATGGTTCTCCTTCAGCGCCTCGTCGGCTGCCAACACGTGTTGCCCGACCGGCCGCTGCTGATCCCCGGCATCAGCCGCGCGGGCCACCTCCTGCAACTCCTCTTTGAGACGCTCACCCACCTCCCCCCCGGCTTCGCCCAACTGTCCGGCAAGGGCTTCGGCAGCCTCGGCGGCAGCCTCGGCGGCTTGGGTGGCAACCGCGTCGCCCAAGTCGGCTGTGTCGACCTGGCGACGCAGGGCCTCGACCAGAGCCTCCGAGGCCCATGGCTCGCCCCCGAGGCGTTCCGCCAGTTTCTCGGCCTCGCGGGCGCGTCGCTCGAGCTCCGAGAGCACCTCACGGGCGCTTTGTCCCGCCGGCGCCTTCAATTGTTCGGCGGTCTCCTCCAACTGGCGCTGCAAGGCTTCCAACTCTCGCTTCTCCGCCTCGGTCAACCCCTCCAGCGTCTTCTTTTCCCAGTCGGTGCGGGCCAGTCGCTCCGCCTCGCGTCGTGCGGTTTCCTGACCCGCCTCGCTCAAGGCCGGATCATCCGCCCTGCCAACGCTTCCGCCCTCGGGCACCCAGGGAATGACGCAGGCGATCAGGAGTGGCAGCAGCAAACGGCGACGCCAGGACAACGGCAGTTGCCTGCGAAGGAACGTCAGGGCCTCCTCCAGGCCGGTGCGGCAGGCCACCACGTGGGCCCTGGCAGCCGGGGTGAGTACGGTGGCGCAGGTGTCAAACCACCAAGAATTGGCATAAGCCTCGCGCCGGCCGGCCGCCTGATCCCAGAGCGCCAGGGCCGCATGAGCGCCGGGACGACGCCACCAGGACCATGCCAGCGTGCCCACCAACCACGGCACAGGCAGCAAAGCGGCCATCATTCGCCATGCCGGGCCGCCGCGCCAGGCATGCAGGACGAGCAGAAGGAGCATCACTGCCGCGACGGCACCGCAGGTCCGTGCCAGCAACGCCAGCCAGCGCCGCTGGACCACGCGCACCACGGCACGCCGGGCGGCGCGGGCGAAACAGGCGGCGGCAGGCAATGACATGGCTTTCAGCATAACGACCGGGCCTGCCTCGATTCCAGCAGGAAATGCACCTTCCACTCACGCAATCCAGTCGCTCATGACCCGGCCGGAGACGTCGGTCAGGCGGAAATCGCGGCCCTGGAAGCGGTGGGTCAAGCGCAGGTGATCGAACCCGAACTGGTGCAGCAGGGTGGCATGGAAGTCGTGCAGGTCCACCGGATCGCGGACAATGCTCCAGCCAATTTCATCGGTCTCGCCGTAGGTGTGTCCGGCCTTGATGCCGCCGCCCGCCATCAGCATCGTGAAGGCAAAGGGATGGTGGTCGCGGCCGGTGACATTCGGATTGCCGTTGCGGTTCTCGCCAAGCGGCGTGCGCCCAAACTCGCTGCCCCAGACCACCAGCGTGTCCTCCAGAAGGCCGCGCTGCTTGAGATCCTGGATCAGGGCGGCGATCGGCTGGTCGGCCATGCCGGCGTTGTAGGCAAGCTCGTTGTCGAGGTTGGAATGGTGATCCCAGCTAGCGTGCATCAGGCTGACAAAGCGCACGCCGCGCTCGACCATGCGTCGCGCCAGGAGGCAGTTGGTCGCAAAGGCCTTGTACTGTCCCGGACCGCCGCCGCGCTGCGCCTTGATGGGCGGGTCCGGCCGGTTGACCCCGTAGCTCTCGAGCGTCTTCGGGTCCTCGCCCGAGAGGTCGATCAGTTCCGGTGCGGCCGACTGCATCCGAAAAGCGAGCTCGTAGGCGGCGATGCGGCTGGCGATCTCAGGGTCGTTGAAATGGTCAAAGCTCGACCGGTTCAATTCGAGCAGGCTGTCCAGCCCCCTGCGCTGCAGGTTCATCGGCAGCCCGGGCGGATTTTTCAGGTTGAGCACCGGTTCGCCCTGGTTGCGAAACAACACGCCGGCGTAGGAACTGGGCAGGAAACCGCTCTGCCAGAGCGAGGCACCACCGCTGGTGCCGCGTCCGGCACTGAGCACCACATAACCCGGCAGATTGCGCGACGGACTGCCAAGGCCGTAGTTGAGCCAGGAACCCACCGTCGGCAGACCGAACATCGCGCGACCGCAGTGCAGCACGAGCTGGCCCGGGTGATGGTTGAACTGGTCAGTGTGCAGGCTGCGGATCATCAGCCACTCGTCCGCGGTCTTGGCCATGTGCGGCAGAAGGTCGCTGAATTCCATGCCGGACTGGCCATGCCGGGCAAACTTGCGCGGACTGCCCATGAGGCGGGCGGTCTCCTTCTTGATGAAGGCAAAGCGCACGTTCTTTGTCAGGCTGTCGGGCAGCGGCTGTCCGTGCAGTTCGCTGAGCTTCGGCTTCGGATCGAACAGGTCCATCTGCGAGGGCGCCCCCTCCATGAAGATAAAGATGCAGTTCTTCGCCCGCCCTGGAAAATGTGGCGCGCGCGGCGCCAGGGGATCGGCCGAAGGCGATGCGGAAACCACCCCTTCCTGCGTCAGCAGGGCCCCGAGTGCCAGCGCGCCGATGCCGTTGGCGCTGGTCGCCAAAAACTCGCGGCGTGTCTGCAGGATCTGGTGCTCGACGGGATGCATACTTCTCTCCAAACAACGCCTGACCCGGGGGCGCTGTTGCAGGACAAGAACCGAGTCCACACGTTGATAGCCGACCTGATGCCGAGCGCAACGGCAGCACCCTTTGATTCAGGCCCCAGCAGCCCGGCCCATCCGTCATTCGTCCAACCGCTCCACCTTCACGGCGCGCACCCGCGCGGTCGTGTTCCAGGTGGCAAAGCCAAAGGGCAGGCAGTGGTCGATGAAGCCTGGACGCAGGCTCACCTTGCGGCCCTTGATGCTGACATTGACGACGAGGCGACCCTCCACCCAGGCCCGCAGGTCGTCAGGCCGCACCTCCAGGCGAACCTGGTACCAGCGACCGTTTTCAAAACGCTGTTCGCCGCGCGTGCCGTTCTCGCTGGCATCGGCGAAATCGATGCTGGATATGCCGGTCAGCGTCCCGCCCCAGCCGCCCAGCACAAAGGTGGCGTGCGACGCGTGACTCGCCACCGGGAAGGTCAGCATGCCAAAGATGTCCTCGCCCTCCTCGCGCATGGCCTGGTACTCGACCGCGTAGTTGGTGCCCGGCAACCCGCCCGACTCCCATTCGGTGAACTTCACCCCGGTCATCGGCAAACCGGACTCGAGCCGGATCTCACCGTCGCGCACTGGGGCCAGCCCCTGATCGGGGATGCCGGCCGGCTGCCAGGCGGCGGCGTGCCCGAGGCTGAGCAATTCCCAGGAAGAAGGACCGGCGGTCACGGCCTCCGGTCGACGGCACCCGCCGAACAGGAGCAGACATCCCAGAAACCACACGCGCATGTCGCAGGCAAGCACGGGCGCAAGCCGCACGCAAGCCCGGCACGGCACGCTTCGTTCCCCTTCGACATGCGCGTCCTGTTTTTCCTCCTCCTCGCAACGCTGGCCCCGGCTGCGGCACCGCGACCCAATCTCGTCTTCATCATCGCCGACGACCTCGGCTGGGCCGACGTCGCCTTTCACGGAGGCAACGCGCCAACCCCGCACCTCGACCGACTCGCGCGCGAGGGTGTGGAGTTGACCCGTCACTATGTCGCGCCGGTCTGTTCGCCCACCCGCAGCAGCCTGCTGACCGGCCGTTTCTGGAGTCGCTTCGGCGTCACCTCCCCGCAGAACGAGCGCGCCCTGCCGCCGGACACGGTCACCCTGCCTCGAGCCTTGAAGGCGGCCGGCTACACCACCTGCCTGACTGGCAAGTGGCACTTGGGCTCCACCCCCGAAGCCGGACCGAATACTTATGGCTTCGACCACAGCTACGGTTCGCTGGCCGGCGGCGTCGGACCCTACAACCACTTTTACAAGAAGGGACCGTACAGCGTCACCTGGCACCGCAATGGCGAACTCCTCACCGAAAACGGTCACGTCACCGACCTGATCACCGAGGAAGCCGTGCGCTGGATTGGCGAACGCGGCAACGAACCGTTTTACCTGTACGTCCCCTTCACCGCCGTGCACCTGCCGGTCAAGGAACCCCAAATCTGGATCGACCGCGTGCCGGCCGCCATCAGCGGCGAGGTCGCCCGCCACTACGCCGCCTGCATCATGCACCTCGACGACGCCGTCGGCCGCCTGGTCGGCGCCCTTGAGCGCGCCGGCAAGCGCGACAACACGCTGCTGGTCTTCACGAGTGACAACGGCGGCAGTACGTCGGAGAACAACGACACCAAATACCCGGCTGACGCCTATCCGCAGGGCAAGCTGCCCGGCAACAACCGCCCGCTGCGCGGCCAGAAGGGCGACCTTTACGAGGGCGGTATCCGTGTACCAACCGTGGCGAGCTGGCCGGGAGTGCTCAAGCCCGGCCGGTTCGAGACGCCGGCGCACATCAGCGACTGGATGCCGACGTTTTGCTCGCTTGCCGGCTGGGCCACCGACCGCGAGTTGAATTGGGACGGTGCCAATCTCTGGCCCGCGCTCAGCGGCACCGGCACGGCACCCGCTCGCCCTCTCTACTGGGTCGCGCCTGGTTTTCGCGCCCGCGCGGTGCAGGAGGCAGGCTGGAAACTCATCCTGACGGACACCAAGGGACAGTCACCGGAAAAAGCCGAGCTGTTCGACCTGAATCAGGATCCAAACGAAACACGCGAACTGGCCCGGGAGCAACCTGAGCGTGTGAGTGCCCTGCGTACGACCCTGGAGCGCCTGGCCACCCGCGATCGTGATGCGGTGGTGCGGTGAACGCGCCCGCCCGCGGCTCCCGCTGACACCTAAGGCCGGATACCTGCTCTCAACGCTTCAGCTCAAGCAGGCTCGGCAGTCGCTGCAGCGGATCATCGGACAGCGCGGAGTCGTCGGGGCGCCGTTCCGGCGCCTTGAGGTAGCGGAGCAGATCGCTGTCCGTGCTGAGCACAAGCCGGGTGTCGGCCGAAAGGCTCTTCTTCAGTGTCTCCATCGACTTCAGGAAGCTGAAAAGCTCGCGTGCCTCGGGCGTTGCGTTGTAGGCGCGGGCATAGATCTCGGTGGCCTTGGCGTCGGCCGCGCCCTCGATCTCCTGAACCTTGCGGTAGGCTTCCGACTCAATGGTCTGCAGGTCGCGCTCGCGCTGGCCGAGGATTTTCGCAGCCTCACCCGCGCCTTCGGACTTGTAGCGTTCGGCGATCTGGGTGCGCTCGCTGATCATGCGCTGGTAAATCGTCTGGCTGACCGAGGGATTGTAGTTGATGCGTTTGAACCGCACGTCCATCAGCTCGATGCCAAAGCCGGTGACCTTGCCGCGGGCGAGGTCGAAGATCTCCTTCTCGAGCACGCCGCGTCCCTTGCGGATCGGCGGCAGCACGCCGATGCGGGCATCGGCCACGGTCGCGCCGACACCGGCTTCGCGGGCCACGGTGCGATCCTTGGTGGTGCGCACGGCCTCGATGAAATCGTGGCGGGCAATGACATTGCGCGTTTCACTGCCGAGGATGTCATTCAGGCGCGAGAGGGCTCCGCGCTCGTCACGCAGCTTTTGCAGAAACAACAGCGGATCACTGATGCGCCAGCGGGCAAAGGTGTTGACCTCGATGTAGACCTTGTCGCGGGTCGGCATCGGGCTGGTCGGACCATCCCAGGGCAGCAGGCGCTTGTCGAAACGCATGACTTTCTGAATGAAGGGCATCTTGAAGTGAAGACCCGCCTCCAGCACCGGCTCGCCAACCGGCTTGCCGAATTGGGTGACGACGATCTGCTCGGTTTCACCGACTGTGTAGAGGCTGGCTCCGCCGACCACGGCAAGCAGGACAGCGACGAAGAGAATGAGGAGGGAAAGACCGGCTTTCATCACTTGGCGGGGGTATCAAGGTTCAGCAGGGGGAGGAACTGCGGCAGGCGGTCGTCGACGACCACCTTGTTGGACAAGCCGGGCAGGATCTCGGCGAGGGTCTCCAGATAGATGCGCTGGCGCGTCACTTCGGGCGCCTTTTGATATTCGGTAAGCAGGGCGGTGAAGCGGGTCGCGTCCCCCTCGGCCTCGTTGACGCGCTTGGCGGCATAGCCTTCCGCCTGGCTGATGCTCTGTTCGGCCTTGCCGCGCGCCTCGGGAATGACACGGTTGTACTCGCCGCTGGCAACGTTGATGGCCGACTCCTTCTCCTGCTGGGCGCGATTGACCTCGTCGAAGCTGCTCTTCACCTCGGTCGGGGGATTGACGTTGCCGAGCTGAACCTGGTCGATCTGCACGCCCATCTTGAGCGAGCGCGTGAGTTCGACAAGGCGCTCGAAGGCGCGCGCCTCGATTTCCTGTCGCCCCACCGTCAGCACCTCATCGATCGTGCGGTCACCGACCACCTCGCGCATGACGGACTCCGACATGTCTCGCAGGGTCTGTTGCGGGGCGAGAAAGTGAAAGAGATACTCGCGGGCATCGGCAATGGTGAACTGGACGACCCATTCCACGACCGCGGCATTCAGGTCGCCGGTGACCATGTTTTTCTCCAGGGTCTGCTCCTGGCGGTCGGGATTGAACTGCCATTCATTCGTCGCGCCGCCGGTGCCGTAGCCAAATTCCAGCTTGAGCTGGCGGCGGGTCTCCAGCGGGGTGACCCGGTCGATGCCAAAAGGCAGCTTGAAGTTGAGACCGGGTTGCGCGGTGTCTAGGTATTTGCCGAAGCGCTGAACGACGGCAACCGACTCGGCGGGCACCTGATAAAAACTCGACAGGACGCCGGTGACCAGGACCAGGCCGGCCAGACCGAGGAGAACCTGCATGGGATTGAAGGAGATCTGACCCGCGCCCTGGAAGGGAAAGGCGGGCGGTTGGGAGGAAGCCATGAAGACATGCTACCCCGGGAAACTCCCCGAGGCAAGCTGCGTCGGTTCAGGCCACACGCGCAACGGGACGTCGGGGCACGCGGGATGGCGGCGTCAGCAGACCGACCAGCAAGCGCTCAAGCACGACCTTGGCGTCGAGCTGGGTGGTGACCAGCTTGGCGTTGGCATCGAGGCAGGCGGCGAGGCCGGCATGCAGTTCCTCGAGACTGAATTTCGTCGCCTCGCCAACCGCGAGGAACACCGGGTAGGCATTGAAGCCGGTGCCGTCCTTCTTGCGCGGAATGTGGGCGACGGCCGCCGGTGGCAGCGCTTCGAGACTGGTGCAGAAGGCGGGGTAATTGCCGGTGCGGATCTTGTGCTTGGAGGCAAGTTCCTTGGCGATGAGAAGGCTGCGGATGCGAGGCACGATCGCGCCAAGCAGGATACCGATGGCGTTCTGCCCCTGGTAGAGCAGAACGTCGAGCAGGTCGAGGCCGCGTGGCAGGTCGCGTGCGGCAATGGCGTTGCCGATTTCCCAGATGATGCCGGCCCGGCTCATCGAGACCAGCTCGCGAACGGTTTTCAAACCGCAGCGGCGGCGTTCCCCCAGATAGAGGTCGATCTTCTCGATCTCGTTCTCGAGCTGACGGGTATCGTCCCCGGCCATCTGCACAAGCAGCTCAAGGGCGCCAGTTTCAAAGGTGAGTCCGAGCTCGCGCGCCTTTTGGGCCGCCTGCCCCATGACCGCCTGTTCCCAGCCGGCCTTGCTCGTGTCGGGCTTGTCGAAGACCTGGATGTCAGCGAGCTTGCCCAGTCGTTTCCAGGAGGTGCGGCGCTTGTCGATGGCGCCGGCACTGAGCACGAAACTCACCTCGGGGCCAAGCCCGGCCTCCAGCACGTCTAGCAGGTTTTCAAACCCCTGCACCGCCGCCTGGGCGCGGCCCGTCTGGCTGTCGCCCAGAAAGTTGGCCGCACGCAGCCAGACAATCTTGGCGCCGCCAAAAAACGGCAGGGTCTGCAAGGCCTCGATGGTGCGAGCGCAGATCTGGCCGGCATGCTCGGCATTGTCGGCGTTGCCCTCGACGATCTCATTGGCAAATTCACCCGCCTCCGGCGGTGTCAACCGACGCACCAGCTGCATCGCCGCCTCCTTCACGCGGGCGTCGTCACTGCCCAGGACAACATGAACCTGGCTGCTGGTGGCGGCTTTTTTCGGGGGCGGCATGACCGGAACACAGCACGATCAAGGGGGAAAGCAAGCGTCCCTGACTGTCTGGGATTTCTGTCCCGATGCCGTGAACTCCGTTCCAGGCCCTCTGAAATGTGAAATCCCTTGGGCCGCCTCCTTGCCCGTGACCGCATTCCCGCTAACCTGACATTGTGTCCAGCCCGTCCACACCCTCCTGGTGGCAACTCTTCTGCGGCCTTCTGCGGCAGGGACGCGGTTTGGTTCGCGACAGCCTGACCGACAACGCGCTGGATCCATTGCCACTGCGCCGGCACCTGCGCGGCTACAGTCTGCCCATGTTCCGATCGGATGCCAAGGCGGGGGCAAGTGTGGCTCTGCTGGACATCCCGCAGAGCATGGCCTACGCGGCGATTGCAGGCCTGCCGCTGCAGTTCGGCGTCATGTGTTCGGCGGTCGCCGCGATGATCGGCTCGCTGTTCGGCAGTTCACGCTTCACCGTGCTCGGACCGACGAACGCGACGGCGTTCATGATCTTCTCGTATTTCGCCACCGAACCCTATCTCGACCGCATGGCGCTGATGCCGCTGCTGGTCTTTCTGGTCGGCGCCCTGCTGATTCTCGGCGCCTGGTTGCGCGTCGCCGAACTGACCCAGTACATCAGTCGCGCGGTCATCGTGGGTTACGTCACCGGCGCGGCACTGCTCATCATCGTCAACCAGCTTGCCGGTGTCCTCGGTCTCAGTCTGGCCGTGCCCATGGCCGACGGCACATCCTACCAGCCACGCACCCTGCCGGGCATCCTCTGGCAGCTGGTCCAGAAACTGGGTGAAGCGGACCTCATTGGGCTGGGCTTGGCGGCAGCCACGGCGCTCTGTTTCTTTGGCCTGCGTCGCCTTCGCCCCTCCTGGCCGGCCCTGGCCATGGCCCTGATCGCAGGCACCCTGCTGGGTGCGGGCCTGCGTTCCCTGCAGTATGAGGTTGCCACCTTCCGTGATGCCAGCTTCACCTGGCTCGACCTCCTGCCCCCCTTCCCCGACTTCGCCTCCCCGCGCTTCCTGGCCGATTTCAGCCGGCTGTTTGGCCTGGCGGTGGCCCTGGCCTTTCTGGCCACCCTGGAAAGCTCCTCCATGGCCAAGACGCTGGCCAGCCTCAAGGGCCAGCGCGTCGACGGCAACCAGGACATGTTCAGCCTCGGCATGGCCAACCTGTGCTGTTCCTACCTGAGCGGCATGCCCGCCTCCGGATCGCTGGTGCGCAGCTCCCTCAATTTTCAAAGCGGCGCGCGCACCCCGCTTGCCGCGCTGATGAACGGCCTGCTCTGCCTGGGGGGCGCACTCTGCCTCGGACCGGTGGTCGCCTATGTGCCCCGCGCCTGCCTCGGCGTCCTCATCATCTGCGTCGCCCTGTCGCTGATCCACAGCCGCAACATCCGCATCTGCCTGCAGGCCACCGGCTCCGACGCCCTCACCTTCCTGGTCACCCTCGGGGCCACCCTGATGGTGCCACTGCACGTGGCCATCTTCACCGGAGTCGGTCTGTCACTCGTCCTCTACCTGCGCAAGGCGAGCCAACCGTCGCTGGTTGAGTATGAATTCAACCAGGAGGGCAACCTCGCCGAAGCCGCCGACCCGGCACGCCGGCAAAACCCGGCGGTTTCGATCGTCCATGTCGAGGGCGAGCTGTTCTTTGGCGCCGCCGAACTGTTTCGCACCCAAGTCCAGCAGGCCTGCGCCGACCCGAACCTGCGCGTCATCATCCTGCGCCTGAAGAACGCCCGTCACCTCGACGCCACCTCTGTCATGGCCCTCGACGAACTCGTGCGTGTGCTACGCTCGAAGGGGCGCCACGTGCTGATCAGCGGCATCATGAAGGACATTTACCGCGTGCTTCGCAACGCCGGCATGGTCGAGGTCATCGGCAAGGAAAACCTCTTCCCCGCCAGCCCGAGCAACCCAAACGTCGCCACCCGCAACGCCCTGCGCCGGGCTCAGGAGCTTCTGGGCACGACCGAAGCCGAGGTGCGCATCTACTATGACGCCGGCAAGCGCAGGGAGGAGTGAACGCAAAACACCTTGCCGGCTCCGCCCACAGGCATTCTTATCCGGACATGACCGAGCAGGAACGACGCATTCTCGCCGCACAGGGCTACGTCGAACTCGGCCTCCATGCCGAGGCCCGGGAGGAGATGCACTGGTTGCCGCGCACCGCCTTCGAGCGCAGCGACGTGGTCGAATTGACCCTGCTCTGCCTGATGGGCGAAAAGCGCTGGGCCGAGGCGCTGGTCGTGGCTCAGAAACTCTGCGAACTCGAACCGCAACAGCCCGGCGGCTTCATCCACGCCGCCTTCTGCCTGCATGAACTCGGCCGCACGCGCGAGGCGCTTGACCTGCTGGCGCGCGGTCCCGCCAGCCTGCGAACCAAACCGGTCTACTATTACAATCTCGGCTGCTACCTTGCCCGCCTCGGCGAGGAAGAAAAGGCACTGCACCTGCTGCGCCAATCCTTTGAAATGGATGGCAGTCTTCGCCGCCACGCCCGCCATGATCCCGATCTCGACCCGCTTCGCGACAAACTGGAAAGCGCCTGAAACCGCATGACGCCGACCGCCTTCACGCCCGATCTCGACGCCGTCCGCAGCGCCTTCAACACCAACTTCACCGCCTCCGACGAACTCGGTGCCGCTGTCTCCATCTGGAGTGACGGCGTCGAAATCCTGTCGCTCGCCGCCGGCCACCGCGACAGGGCCGGCAGGCTGCCATGGAAGCAAACCACCTTGGTGCCAGTGTTCTCCGCCACGAAGGCCCCCGCCGCCGTCTGCACCCTGCTCGCCCTGAACGCCGCCGGCCTGCAACTGGAGGCGCCGGTGGCTGATTGCTGGCCTGAGTTTGCCTCCGCGGGCAAGTCCTCGGTGACCCTTGGCCAGGTGCTGGCGCACACCGCCGGCCTGCCTGTCCTCGACGTACCACCACTCATCGAGGATTACCCGTCGGTCATACGAGCCCTCGAAAATCAGGCGCCGCTCTGGCCCCCAGGCAGCGCCCAGGGCTACCACGCCCGCACCTTTGGCTTCCTGCTCGATGAAATCGTTCGCCGCCTGACCGGTGCCGCCTCGCTCGGCGAATACTTCCATGTCACCCTGGCGCAACCGCTTGCGCTGGATTTCTGGATCGGGCTTCCGGCGACGGAACAACACCGGGTGGCCGAGGTGCTGCCCGGCAGGCTGCGCGCGGATCCGGCCACCCAGGCCTTTGTCAAGGCCTGGAGCGATGGCGAAAGCCTGACTCGGCGCACGTTCACCAGTCCGCGCGGCTTCAACATGCCGACCGAATACAATCAGCCCGCCTTCCGCTCGGCCGGGTTCGCCGGCCTTGGTGGAATCGCCAGTGCTCGCGGCCTCGCGGGCCTGCACGCCGTTCTCGCCTCCGGCGGCATGCACCAGGGGGTGCGCATCATCCCCGAGCGGGTGTTGCGCCAACTTGAAACGACACTGTCGCAGGACGATGACCGCGTCCTTCTGACACCCGTCGCCTTCACTGCAGGTGTGATGAAGGATCCGCTTGATGCGCAGGGACGCAAGATCCGCCGCCACTTCGGCCCATCGCTGCGCGCCTTCGGTCATCCCGGTGCCGGCGGCAGTCTCGCCTTCACCGATCCGGAACACGGCCTGGCCTTCGCCTACGTGATGAACCGGCTCGAACCCGGCGCACTGCCGGGGGCCAAGCCGCTCGCCCTCATCGAGGCGCTGTACGGCAGGCTCAGCGCTTGAGTTGCAGATCGAGGACGTTTTCGCCCGCACGCAGCTCAATCCTCCAGGGACCGGCTCCGGGAGCGGATTCGCCGGCTGTGGCGGTGCCGTCCTCGGTCTGCAGGCCCGGCACGTCGGCGGCGCTGTGACTGACCGTCAGCCTCACCCTGCCAACGACAGGGCCATTGGCGGCATCCAGCTTGAACCGGCCGTGCATGACGCGCGCGCAGGCCACCGCCAGGGCCGGATCCTCGGGCGTAAACACGATGCTACCCCAACTCACCGGCGTGCCATTGACGGAGATCGTGCCGGTCACGGCCGCGCGCGGGGCCGGCCGAAAAAAACCCTGGTTGCGCAGCCAGTCGCGAAAATGACCGCTCCAGGTGCCGAGCACGGGATCCCCGAGAAAGAGCCCCACGCCATGGGGACCGGGACGGTAGCAATGCAACTCGGCCGGCACGCCGTGCTTGCGGCAGGCGAGGTAAAAACTGACGGCATTCTCCGCCGGCACGACCGTGTCCTCGTCGGTCTGGAACAAAAACACCGGCGGCGTCCGTGCCGTCACCCGCAGGTCGGTGCTGACTTGGCGCGCCATCTCGTCGGTGTTGTTGTCCGGACCCAGCAGGTTCTTGCGCGAACCGGCATGGGCAAATTCGTCAATCATCGAGATGACCGCATAGGTCGGCGCGGCAACATCGGGCCTGGCACTGAAGGCGTCCACCTCGTCGCCGGTCATTCCCTCGGGCTTTTCCTCGAAGAGGGTCGCCGCCATGGACGACAGGTGGCCACCGGCAGAAAAGCCGACGATGCCAACGCGCCCGGGATCCACCGCGTATTTGCCGGCGTTGGCACGCACGTGGCGGATGGCGCGCTGGACGTCGATCAACTGCACCGGGTAGTGATAGCCCTGGCTGCCGAGGCGGTAGTGCAGCACAAAGGCGGTGACGCCCAATCCATTGAACCAGCGCGCCACCTGAGTGCCCTCATGATCCGCGGCAAGTCCACCGTAACCGCCGCCAGGACAGACGACGAAAGCGGCACCGTTGGCCTTGTCGGCCGGCGCACGCCAGACTTCCACGAAGGGCTGGTCCTTGTCCTCCTGCCCCTTCGCCAAGGGAGCGCCCTGAGGCCAGAGACGGACTTTTTCGGGTTCGACCGCGGAGGTCAGCATCGGCAAAAGAGCGAGCAGGAGGAGGACGCGTTTCATGGAAGGGAGGGTTACGCGAAACAGGCGCATTTTTCCATGCCAACCTTGCAGGAACCGGCCTCAGGGCGGGCGTGGCGCACACGGAACCCCGCAGCTTGAGTCCTCCGCCGCCATCAACGACGCAAGCCGGGAGCGAACCCGGCGTTACCTTGAGCGATGCCAGCCAAGTCCCTCACTCTTTTCCTGCTCGCCCTGCCGCTCGCCGCCGCCGAACCCGCGCCACCCACGGCGGGCTACGTGACCCACGGCCCCATGCTCGGGCGGGTGACTCACGACAGCGTGCGCGTCTGGGCACGCACTCAGCGTGCCGGGCGTTTTACGGTTCGCTACGGCACCCGGGCCGACCGGCTCGACCAGGTTTCGCCCGAGGTCGAAACCCTTGCCGAACGTGATTTCACCGGCAGCCTGACCCTGACCGGCCTGCAGCCGCAGACGCTGTATCATTACCAGGTCCACCTTGGAGAGGTGCCGAGCGGACCGGGCGGCAGTTTCCTGACCCTGCCCGATGCCGAGGCGCATCGCGAGCCGCAGCACAACCCCCGCGGCCTGTTCAACTTTCGCTTTCAGTTTGGATCCTGCGCCAACCAGAATCCCAAGAGCGGCATCGGCCCGAGCCTGCCCGCCTACGCAACCATGCGACGCGAGTTGCATGGCAACACCCACTTCTCGATCATGAACGGCGACTTCATCTACGAGGAGCACCGTTCCATGCCGCCGGAGGACTGGTTGCGCGAGGCGGGGCTGACACCCGACACCGCGCCCGAGGTGGTTCGCCTCGCCCCCAACCTGCCCGGCCTCTGGCAGAACTACAAAACCTACCTCGCGCGCGGCGCTCCCCTGGCCGAATGGCAGCGCCACATGCCCACCGTCTTCACCTTTGACGATCATGAACTCGTCAATGATCTGCGCGGTTGTGGCACCACCGGTTTTCGCGAGCGCCGCGCGGTCTTCCGCGACATCGGCATTCGCGCCTGGGAAGACTACGCCGGGTGGGCCAACCCGTTCGCCACCCATCAGGACATCCAGTTCGGTCGGGCCACCCTGCAGCAGGGCAGCGATGTTCTGGTCGATCCCGGCGCCGACTTCACCCAGCTCAATCTCGCCCAGGCCGCAAACCTGCATGTGCACTGGGGCACGCAGGATGCCGGGGAGGACGACATTCGCCTCGACAAGGAACCGCCCGCGAATCCCAATGCCGGCGTCTTCGCCATCCGCGAGGTGATCGACAGGCACCGCCTGCGCATCGAACCCGCCGCCTACGCCGACAGCACCGGCTCCTACTCGATCGGCCGGCGATCCTACGGCCGTTTCACGGTGTCCAACTGTGACTACTTCATCCTCGATGCCAAAACCCATCGCGAGATGCATGATCCCGCCAATCCGGCCAAACCCGGGCTGAGTTTTCTGGGCCGCGAGCAAAAGGCCTGGCTGAAGGAATCCCTCCGCACCAGTTCGGCCGACTTCTTCTTTCTCGTTTCCTCGGTCAACTTCATGATTCCGCACGACGGCGCCGGCGGTCATGAGTTCAGCGCCGGCAAGGACGAGGCCTGGACTTCCCTGATTGCCGAACGCGAGGAACTCATCGAATTCTTCGACGGCCTCGGCAAGCCGGTCTTCATCCTCACGGCCGACCTGCACAACAGTTTCGCCATCAAGATCACCGACCGACTCTGGGAGTTTTCCTCCGGCCCCCTCAACTCAGTCAATCATGTGCCAGCCAACGACGAGGGCGGACGGCCGGCCACCGGCCTCTATCAGTCCGGTCCGCGCACGTGCGACATCCGCTGGTCAAGCTACATCCTGCCCGACCTCGAGCGCTCGCAGCGCCACTACCCCTACTACTGCGTGGTTCAGATCAACAATGTCTACAACATGCCGCGGGAACTTGGCGGCACGCGCTGGGTCGCCTACCCGCATCCTCAGGTCATTTTCCAATACTTCGACGGCCGCACCGGCCAGTTCGTCTACGCCGAATCGGTGAGCACGCAGCGCCGCGCGCAGCCCTGACAAAGGCACGAAAAAGGGCATGGCCGGAGGTCCGGTCATGCCCCGATACGGTGTATGGGGGACGATTACTCGCCGTCGCTGCCGATAGCCTCGACCGGGCAGCCGGCCATGGCTTCTTCGCACTGGGCGCGCTCGTCGTCGCTCTCCGGCTGTTTGTAAACGTAGGAGTGGCCGCCGTCGTCATCACGGGTGAAATTGGCGGGGGCGGTTTCGCGGCACAGATCGCAGTCAATGCATTGATCGTCCACGTAGTAGGCGCCGGTGATGTTCTGGGAATATTTGTTTGCTGCGTCAGCCATTGCTAGGATCTCCTGCTGGAGTTGGGCTGAGATGGTAATGCCCGCAGCCGCGGATTCAATCACTTTTTGCGAATCCCTGCGCCGGGGGTTGAGCCGGCCGAGTTCCGGAGTATGGGCAAGACAACCATGTCCCAGGCAACCTCCCCCCAACCCCTCCAGCCACAGGAAGGCTGGATCGTCCAGCATCTTTTCTTTCAGGTCGATCACGGTCTTTGGGCCGCCCTCACCCCGGAAGAGCAGGCCGAGCGCACCACCCGCCTGCAGGCCACCGTCGATGCCATCCGCGCCCATCCAAAGACCCAGTTGCTCACGTTTAGCATGGTCGGACCCAAGGCCGACCTCGGCTTCATGCTGCTCACCCCCGACCTGCAGGACGCCGACAGCTTCGCCAAGCAACTCGGCCTCGCCCTCGGGCCCGACGCCATGTCGCCGGTCTGGAGCTACCTGTCGATGACCGAATGGACCGAGTACAGCGAGTCGGAGGAGGAAGCCGCCGCTCGCCTGCAGAAGACAGAGGGGTTGGAACCTGGTACCGAGGCCTTTGAAAAGCGCCTGGGTGAGTGGAAGGCGCACATGAGCAAGTATTACCAGGACCGCCTGTACCCGAACATGCCCGACTGGCCGGTCATGTGCTTCTACCCGATGAGCAAGCGCCGCAACGTCGGTGCAAACTGGTATGCTCAGGACTTTGCCAAGCGTCGAGAGCTGATGGGAGGCCATGCCAAAACCGGCCGCAAATACGCCGGCAAGGTGCGCCAACTCGTCACCGGATCAACCGGTCTCGACAGCCACGAATGGGGCGTCACGCTGTTTGCCCACGACGTTTTCCAGATCAAGTCCATCGTTTACGAGATGCGCTGGGATGAGGTGACGACTCAGTTCGGCGAGTTCGGCGACTTCTTCATCGGCATCCAACTTCCCGTGCCTGCCCTTCTCGAGCGCGCCCTAGGCGCCTGATCCCATGGCCCCCAACCAGCCCCTCACCATCGCCGGCCGCAGCTTCCACTCGCGGCTGATGCTCGGCACCGGCAAGTTTGCCTCCGGCGAACTCATGCGCGAAGCCATTGTCGCCTCGGGAACGGAAATTGTCACCGTCGCCCTGCGCCGCGCCGATCTCTCCGGTCAGGGGGATCCCTTCGCCAACATCCTCGACTTCATCCCCAAGGACGTGCTGTTGCTGCCCAACACAAGTGGCGCCAGCACGGCCGAGGAAGCGGTTCGCCTGGCCCGTCTCGCGGTCGCCGCCGGCCTGCCCAACTGGGTGAAGTTGGAGATCCATCCCGATCCGCGCTACCTGCTGCCCGACCCGATCGAGACGCTCAAGGCCGCGGAAGTGCTGGTGAAGGAGGGCTTCACCGTCCTGCCCTACATCAACGCCGACCCCGTGCTCGCCCGCCGCCTGCAGGACGTCGGCACCGCCACCGTCATGCCGCTGGGCTCGCCGATCGGCTCACACCAGGGGATCACCACGCGCCGGCAGATCGAAATCATCCTCAGCCAGGCCACCGTGCCGGTTGTGGTTGACGCCGGCATCGGTGCCCCCAGCCACGCCGCCGAAGCGTTGGAGATGGGCGCAGGCGCCGTGCTCGTCAATACCGCCATCGCCATCGCCGCCGAACCCGCACGCATGGCCGCCGCCTTCAAGGCCGCTGTCGAGGCCGGCCGGGCTGCCCACGAGATCGGTTTGGCCGAAAGCCGCTCCGAGGCCAGCGCCACCAGCCCGCTGACCACCTTCCTTTACTCCTAAGCGGCGGATGAAAGCCCTCGACGCCCTCTTCCACACTCTCGACACCCAGCCGGAAATCCCGCTCGAGGGTCGCCTGCTCTTCCTGCATGCCCAGGCCCACCCGGCGCTCGCCGCCCTGCCCGGCAAGCTGACCTGCCAGCAGATCTGGAAACCCGCCGCCGCCGCCCTCCAGCGCGACGGGATCACGAGCACCCGTGAGGCGACCGGCGAGTTCGACACGGTGCTGTTGCTGCCGGAACGCCAGCGCGACACCGTCCTCGCCGACTTCGCACGCGCCCATGAAAGCCTCGTCGACGGCGGCACGCTGGTGGTCGCCCTGCACAACGACTGGGGTGCCAAACGCATGGAACAGCAACTCGCCGATGTGGCCGGTGAATTGCAGACCGTTTCGAAAAACCACTGCCGCGTCTTCTGGACGCGCAAGCACCCGGCGTGGAAGACCGACAAACTCACCGCCTGGCAACAGAACGGTGCCATGCGCCGCATCCTCGACGGCCGCTTCTGGTCGATGCCGGGGCTATTCCACTGGGATCACATCGACGAGGGCTCGGCCCTGCTAGCCGCCCACTTGCCGCACACCCTCGCAGGCGCGGTCGCCGATCTCGGCTCTGGCTGGGGGTTTCTCAGCGACCACCTGCTGCGCCACTGCCACGACCTCGACAGCCTTGATCTTTACGAAGCCGATGCGCGCGCCCTGGAGTGCGCCCGTCGCAACGCCGGCCTCGTGCTCTGTCCCGTGCGCCCCAAGCTGCATTGGACCGACGTCACCCAGGGACTGGGCGGTGCCCGCTACGACGTCGTCGTCATGAACCCGCCCTTCCACGACGGCCGGGACGCCAACTCCCTGCTCGGCCTGAAATTCATCACCAGCGCCGCCCAGGCGCTCAAGCCCGGCGGCGAACTGTGGCTGGTCGCCAACCGTCACCTGCCCTACGAGAACCTGATGAGCGAGGCCTTTGAAAGCCATCGCACGGTCGCCGAAAACGGCAGCTTCAAAGTCCTGCACGGTCGCAACCCCACCGCCGTCACTCGCCAGGCGGGTCGTCCACGCGGACACCGCCCCCAGCGCAGACGCTGAACCCTTCTCTCATCTCAGATTTCAGAACCCTTGTCATTCCGCCAAAATCCCCTTGCAAAGCGTTCCGGCCCGCGTTTGTTGAATGCTCTCTCCGCGAGAAATGGGTAGGTGCCCGAGTGGCTAAAGGGGGCAGACTGTAAATCTGCTGGCTTACGCCTACGCTGGTTCGAATCCAGCCCTGCCCACCATGTTTTCCGGATCGGTGCGCGCCACGTGGCGCAAAATGCGCTGTCCGCCCACGCTGCCGCGACGGCAGTTGACGCCCCGCCTGCCACGGCTTGCTTGTCAGACATGTCGCACCTCCCGCCCAGCCTTGTCCGCACACCGCGGCCCCTGGGTTCTGACATCGAGGCTCCAGACCCCTCACGGGTGATCCTGCATCTCGACATGGACGCGTTTTTCGCGTCTGTGGAGCAGCGCGACCATCCGGAATACCGGGGCAAGCCGGTCATCGTCGGCTCGCCTCCGGACCAGCGCGGTGTGGTGTGCGCGGCGAGTTATGAGGCGCGCACCTTCAAGGTCCGCTCGGCCATGCCCTCGCGCACGGCGGGCCGGCTCTGCCCGAACGGCATCTTTGTTCGGCCACGCATGGAGGTGTACCGCGCGGAATCGGCCGCGATCATGGCAATCCTGCAGAACTTCACGCCTCTGATTGAACAGGTTTCAGTCGACGAGGCCTATCTCGATGTCAGCGCCTGCCTGCCGGCCGGTCTCGACGCCGATGCGGCGATCGGGGCGGCACGACCGCTGGCGATGGAAATCAAGCGACGCATCCGCGCCGAACGCAAACTG
The DNA here is from genome assembly GCA_030827515.1 of Prosthecobacter sp. Lineage (GTDB taxonomy): Bacteria > Verrucomicrobiota > Verrucomicrobiia > Verrucomicrobiales > Verrucomicrobiaceae > Prosthecobacter. The sequence goes on from JAUREI010000009.1 coordinate 43,679, forward strand.
ACCGCCAGCGTTGGCATCAGTGCGAACAAGTTTCTCGCCAAACTGGCCAGCGATTTCGACAAGCCCGACGGCATCACCGTGATCCTCGACAGCGCCAAGGTCGCCTTCCTGCGTCCTCTGCCGGTGGCTGCAATTCATGGCGTTGGCCCAGTCACCGCCAATGCGCTGCAGGCGCTCGGCCTGCACACGATCGGCGACTTGCAGGACAGCGCGCAGTCGTTGGAGACGGCCGCCGGCTCGTTCGCCGCAAAACTGCGCGAGCGCGCCTTCGGCCATGACGACCGGCCCATCGACCTGAGCGACGAACGCAAGAGCATCAGCGCCGAGCACACCTTTCGGATCGACACCGAGGATCGCGCCCAACTGCGCGCCGCTCTCAGGGAGATGGCGCTCGATGTCGCGCAGTCACTCGACCGGCACGGACTCGGTGCCCTGACCGTGCAGGTCAAGGTACGCTACAGCGACTTCACCACGCTGACCCGGCAAATCCGGGTCGAGGAACCGGTCGGCACCGAACGCGATCTCTACCGCCTCGCCTGCTTCCTGCTCGCCCGACACCAACTCGTAACGGGGCCCCTGCGCCTGCTCGGCATCGGGGTGTCGACCCTGATCGCACCCTCCCAGCAGCAACTCCGCCTGCCGATTTGAATCCTCGGGCGTGTCTTTTTCCGACAACTCGCCCAAAATGAACCTCGTTCCTGGTAGGAACGTGCATAAGCCGGTAACACTCATGAAACTCACTCTTGTTGCTCGCCTTACTACTTACAGTGCTGTCACTTCATGGCTGGTGCGGGCCGCGAGCGATCAACCACGATATCAGTAGCACTGTTTCTGCTCGGCGAATGCGAAAGCCTACTGTTCGTTCAGACCATCCTGCCCTGATTGCCCCTCAACGGGAGTCCGTCTGGTGGACTGAAAAGATCGCTCCGTTTCCCCAGAGGCTGCAAAAGCCCCTGAGGAAATCGCGGTTCGTGCGTTGTGTTCTAACAGTCATGCTCCGTCACTTCGCCATTTCCCTGCTCCTGATTGGCGGCACCGTCGATGCCGCCTCTATTCACCAAGCCTCCTCGCCCTACACCGCGGCCGAACCCAAACCTGAGCCAAAGCCAAAGCCAAAGCCAAAGCCAAAGCCAGAGCCAAAGCCAGAGCCAAAGCCAGAGCCAGAGCCGAAGCCAGAGCCAAAGCCAGAGCCAAAGCCAGAGCCAAAGCCAGAGCCGAA
>JAUREI010000221.1 GCA_030827515.1 Prosthecobacter sp.
GGCCGCGGTGGTGTCGCACAGCTCGCCCTCATCCCCGATCCGGCGCACGCTGCAACCGGCGAGATCGCCGGCACGTGCCTCAAGCATGGCGGCGATCCCGTCCTCCGTGGACTGCGGACCGACATAGGCATGATCCATCACAAAGGACGCGGCACCCTGACGGCGCGCGACAACCATGGCCGCGCCGATGGCACCACCGGCATCGCCGGCGGAGGCCGGCAGGTAGAGGCGACGGAAGGGCGTGCGCAGGTGAATCTTGCCGTTGGCGACCGAGTTCATGGCGCAACCGCCGGAGAGCGACAGACTGTCGCAACGATAACGTGCATTCAGGGACTCGAGCAGGGCGAAGAAGGCCTCCTCGTACATCGCCTGGGCACTGCGGGCGAGATCGCGATGGCGCTGTTCCAAGGGTTGACCGGGCTCACGCTGGGGGCCCAGCAGGGCTTCAAGGGCCTCCCTGCGATAGAGTGTGCCAACTTCCGGAATGCAGTCATCCCAGGTGTAATGCACATCCTCGCTATGATGCCGGAAGTAGCGCAGGTCGAGGCGGAAGGTGCCGTCACTCTGGACACGGACCATCTCCCTCAGTTGCGGCAGAAATTTCGGTTCGCCATAGGGCGCCAACCCCATGACCTTGTATTCGTCGCCGTAATGCGGAAATCCGAGGAACTGGGTGATGACCGTGTAGAAAATGCCGAGGGAGTGCGGAAAGTGAATGCGGCCATCGATGCCGATGTCGCCCCCGCGACCCATGCCCCAGGCGCAGCTGGCAAAATCGCCGAAGCCGTCCACGGAGAGACAGACCGACTCGTCAAAACCGGAGACGAGATGGGCCGAGGCAAGGTGGGCCAGATGGTGCTCGACGTGATGCGCCTGCGCTCGCAGTTCATCCTTGGGGAAGGCGGCGGACAGGGAGTCGGCAAAGGATCCGGCGCGGCGCAGGTTGCTCAGTCGCTTGAAGATCAGTCCGAGACTCGGCCGGCGCCTCAGCACGTAGAGGGCGCGCCGCAGGTGGTTCGCGCGAGGATCCCGGTTGATGGCGATGTGATCGACGTCGGCAAGACGCAGTCCGGCATCCTGCAGGCACCAGGCCACAGCTTGACTCGGCAGGCCGGACCAGTGTTTGAGACGACGGAAGCGCTCCTCTTCGGCGGCGGCGACCAGTTGGCCGTCGATGACGAGGGCCGCGGCGGAATCGCCATGCCAGGCGTTGAGTCCGAGGACAATCATGACTTTTGCGGGCAAGCTGCCGCCCCTGGTCGCCCTGAAATCCGGGGCACCACGCGACAGAGAAAACTTGGAATTCTGAAGTTCAGAATTGGGGGGGCAACCGGAACTGTATCATGCCGGTTTATGCCGCAAAGAACAAACTCGACCGTTACCTCCTTCTTTTTTGCTGAAGGCCTGCGACAGATACGCTAAACAAAGGTCGTGCCCCCTGCCCCACCCCGACTCCTCCGCCCCCACGTTCGTCGCCGAGCGCTGCTGGTGGCTGTGCTGCTGGCTGCGGTTCTGCCGGCTCAGGAATCTTCGGTGCGCACTCATCAAAGCAGTCTGGGCATGGAATTCAAGGCCGTTCCAGGCACGGTGGTCCTCGTGGCGACCCAGGAGACCACCGTCGCCCAGTGGCAGGCCTTTGTTCAGGCCAGCGGCCGCGAGTGGACGTATCGCCCGCACTTCGACCAGGGCCCGGATCATCCGGCAGTCGGCATCACCCTGCAGGATGCTCGCGCCTTCTGTGGTTGGTTGACAGAGAAGGAGCAGCAGACTGGGAAACTCACGGCCAATCAGGCCTACCGACTGCCGACACGGGCCGAGTGGGATGCAGCGGCCGGCCTGCTACGCACGCGCAAACCGGACCTAACCCTCGAAGACAAGCTGGCGGACGACCGAGTGTTCCCGTGGGGCATGGAATGGCCCCCGCCGGCCGGTTCCGGCAACTTTGCCGAGGGGGAGATTCCCGGCTATGAGGACGGGTATCCCTTCACGGCACCGGTCGGACAGTTCAAGCCCTCGGCGGAGGGCCTGTTCGATCTCTCCGGCAATGTCTGGGAATGGTGCCATGACCCCGAAATTCGCGCCGAGCAGATCGGCGTGCTGCGCGGCGGCTCCTGGGCCTATTTTCACGCCGACAGCCTGCGTTCGGTGCATGTGTATCGCGTTCCGGCGACCCTGCGGATGCCGACCATTGGCTTCCGCTGCGTGTTTGAGGATCGCGCATTGACCGGCAATCTGCTGGCGGCCATGCAGGCCCAGACGGAACAGACGCGCGCCGAACGACGTGAGGCGCTGACTGGCGGCGAGGTGAGCGAAGCCGAAATGGCCGCCATGCGACGCCGGCTCGAGGGAGCGGGCGGCGGTTCCGGCCTGCCGGACCCTTCGGATCTCAAACCGGCAACGGCGGGTGCCCGACATGTCAACGGACTGGGCATGGAACTGGTGCCGCTCGATGCCCGCCACCTCATTGCCGCCACGGAAACCCGTGTTCAGGACTACGAAGCCTTCCTGAAGGCGAGCGGTCGTTCCTGGCCGGCCAAACCGCCCTTCCTGCTCGGCACCAGCCATCCGGCGGTGGGTGTAAGTTGGGACGATGCCACCGATTTCTGCGAATGGCTGAGCGCGGGTGAACGCGCCGCCGGCCGGTTGCCGGCAGGCGCCAGCTACCGCCTGCCCAGTGACCTGGAATGGAGTCGCGCCGTCGGCCTGCCGCCGGAAACCGATGCCGATCCGGCAACGCGCGCCAAATACGCACCGAAACACTATCCCTGGTCGGCCGAAGGCCGCTTCCCCCCGCCGGCCTACAGCGTCAATCTCGACGCGGGCCGCATCGACGGTTATGACGACCGCTTTTCCTACACCGCCCCGGTGACCAGCGAGACCGCCAATGCGCTCGGCGTGCACGGTCTGGCAGGCAATGCCGCCGAATGGTGCCTCGACCCCTGGCCGGACGCGCCGGACGAACGCGTCATCCGCGGGGGCTCCTGGTTGTCGCACGATCCGGAACTGCTTCGAAGCGGCAACCGCCAGCATGCCGCCAGGAACAGCGCCACCGCCGGAACTGGCTTTCGCGTCCTGCTTGAACTGCCCGCCCCCTGACGCCGGCCATGAATCGCGAAGACGATCTGGTGCTCAATCCGCGGCCGTGGTTCACCTGGATTTTCGGCAGTCTGGTCCTGTGCGGCCTGCTCGCCCTGGCCTTTGGCCGCCCCCTGACCGAGAGCGGCCGTCGCTTGCTGGCCGAGCACTACGCCGCACAGGCCGAGGATCTGCTGGCGGCGGCCGACTTTGAAGCCTGCGCGCAGGCTGTGCGCTCGGCACGGCGCTGGAACCCGCAACATCCGCGCGTGCTCCGCGCCGCCCTCGCCTTCCTTGATGGGGCCGGTGGCGAGGACCAAGCCAAGCTGCACTTCCTGCGCGAGCTGGTGGAAACCGGCGAGGCCACCGTTGGCGAACGCGCTCGCATCGGCCGTTTGCTGCTCACGCGCGGCGAAGTCCAGTCGGCTCGCGATGAGCTGGAACGCTTCACGGAGTCGGAACGACAGAACCGCCACGTGCTCGAACTCATCGCCGGCATTCAACGAGCCGACGGCTTTCCCGCCGAGGCAGACCGCACGTTGCGTGCCGCCCTGGCGGCGGCGCCGGAAGATCCCGAATGCCGCCTGCGACTGGCCGAACTCGACCTGCGTGAGCCTCATCCCGAAGCGCGCCAGAGGGCGCGTTCGGCACTCTTCGAACTGGCGGACGGCAGCGGCACCACGGCGCTGCGCGCCATCGACCTGCTGGCGCGCGACAGTGAACTGACCGGCGTTGAAGCCGGGCGCCTGCTGGAACTGACGGAAGTCATGCCGCAGGCCGGACAAGCGCGCCGGCTCCAGGCGCTGTCCGCCCTCCTGCGCGCCCGCCCGCAGGACCGCGATGAACGTCTCGACACCGCGGTCGCCAGGGCCGCAGGGCTGGACGAGGAACAGCTCGCGGTCTTCACCGGCTGGCTGATCGGCCAGGGGGAATCGGCGCGCGCGCTGGAACTGCTGCCCGTCGATCATGCGCGCAAGTCGAGCCGCCTTTTCAACCTTCACATCGCCGCTCTGGCCGGCCTCGGCCGCTGGAGCGACCTGGAAGCGGAGCTCAAGCGGTCGGGCGTCATCCCGATGGCACGGCATGGCATTCAACTCTGGCTGGCAAAAGCCGCCAATCAACGCCGGGACGGTCTCGGCGAGGCACGTCAGGCGCTGCGTGCCGCCCTCATGGCATCCGGCGAGGGTGCCGACCTGACCGCCACCCAGCGCACCGCCGAGGTGGCCGAGCAGACCGCCCAATGGGATCTCGCCACGGCGGCCTGCGAGGGCATTGCCCGCCATCATCCGCGCTTTCGCGCCGCAATGTTTGAAAAGCTTTTTGAATTCGCCCTGCGTGACAAGGACACCGCCGGCGCCGCACGCGCGGCGGGGCGACTCGCCGAACTTCAGCCGCAGAACGACCAGGCGCTGTTTCGTGCCCGCTGGTTCAGTCTGGTCGCCGGCGGCAACATCGAAACGGACAACGCGCAGCTGCAGGACGAGAGCGCGCGATTCCGCCGGGATGGACCTCGCCACCTGCTCCTGGCGCTCGCGGCCTTCCGCATGGGCGACCTGGAGCGCACCCGCACACACCTGGGAGAGGTCGCGGATCCGGGGGAACTCAACGCCGGTCAACGCGCGGTTCACGCCGGACTGCTGTCGGTCTGCGGCGACGCCGGTCCGGCGTTTCGTCTGGCCGAGCGCATA
>JAUREI010000077.1 GCA_030827515.1 Prosthecobacter sp.
GCTCCGCCGTTCCAGCCGGCGGTTGACCACGGAACGCGTCGCCGCTACCGGAGCGGCATGAGCCAGCCCCACGTTGCCATCATCGATTGGCGCACCGCACCGCAGGACGAGGATCAGTCGAGGGTCGAAAAAGAGATCCTCGGCGACGGCATCCGCCTGACCCGGCATTTGTGCGACAGCGATGCTGATCTCGATGACGAGGCGGTGGCGGCCGATACCGTCATCCTCTGGCACAATCTGCCGCTGACGGCTGCCGGTCTGGCGCGATTGAGTCGCTGCCGGGCGGTCATCCGCAACGGAGTCGGTTTCGACAGTGTCGACACCGCGGCCGCCCGCGCGCTCGGCATCGCCGTCTGCAACGTGCCCGACTACGGCACCGAGGAAGTGGCCGACCACGCCATCGCTCTGGCCTTGGCGCTCTGCCGCCAGCTTTTCCCCCTTGATGCCGAGGCGAAGTCGCTCGGCTGGACGATCCGCATCGGCGAGCGCCTGCGCCGCCTGAGCACCCTGACTTTTGGCATTGTCGGCCTCGGCCGCATCGGCACCGCTGCCGCCCTGCGCGCCAAGGCGCTCGGCTTTCGCGTCCTCTTCTACGATCCCTATCTGCCGAACGGGGTGGACAAGGCGGTGGGGGTGGCCCGGGTGCGCACGCTCGACGAACTGCTGGCGCGCAGCGATGTGCTGTCGCTGCACTGCCCGCTGACCGCCGAGACCCGGCATCTCATCGGCGAGCGCGAGCTGGCCCTGCTGCCGGAGGGGGCCTTCCTGGTCAACACCGCGCGCGGCGCCATCGTTGAAAAAACCGCCGTGCTGGCGGCCCTGCGCTCGGGTCGGCTGGCCGGGGCGGGGCTGGATGTCATCGAGGATGAGCCGCTGCGCACGCCCGAGGAGGCTGCCGCCCCGAATCTGATCGCCACCTGTCATGCCGCCTTTTGCAGTGTCGAGGCCAAGGCCGAGATGCGCCGCACTTCCGCCCGACTGGCCCTGGCCGCCGTGCGCGGCGAGCCTCTGGAGAATGTCGTCAACTGAGGGGTGAGACACTGGGTGCGCGCCGCTCGGGAGCTGGTGCGGGAGCTCACCGACCCGACTGCGAAAATCCTTCCGGAAGGAAAAAATCCCCTTGCGAAAAACTCGTCCCGTGGTTTTCTCCCTCCCTCACATTCCCAAACAAACCATCCGCCGACAAGGCGTCGGAACCCAAACCCTCCCATGAGCGAAGCCACCACCAGCCCCCAGACCTTTCAACTGCACGACAAGGACACCGGAAGTTCCGACGTGCAGGTTGCGATTCTGACGGAGCGCATCAATCACCTGACCCAGCATCTGACGGCCCATTCCAAGGACCATTCGACGCGTCGCGGTCTGCTGAAGATGGTCGCCCGCCGCCGCAAATTGCTGGACTACCTCAAGGTGACGTCCAACGAGCGCTACCTTAAGCTCCTCAAGAGCCTGAACTTGCGCCGCTAATCGCTGAATTTCGAAGGGTGATGCCAAGGCATCGCCCTTCGCGTTTTGGGCGGTCGCACTTCCGGCCGGAAAATTTCGTTTTGGACGCATGAACGTCCGCAAAATTTCCGCGCCCGCACCACCGCCCATGCCGTCAGGCGATCCCTTTTCACGCCCGTTGCAAACCTTGCGACGCCTGCGCACGCCCCTCTCCCAAAACCAAAACACAAACACAGCCAAACCATGGCCATCCACAAACAAACCGTCCAGCTCGGTGCTGGCACCATTGAAATCGAAACCGGCAAGCTAGCGAAGCTCGCCGACGGCGCCGTGACCGTTCGTCTCGGCGACACCATCGTCATCGTCACCGCCGTCTCGGCGACCAAGATCAAGGAGGGACTCGACTTCTTTCCGCTCTCCGTCGAATACAAGGAGAAAGCCTCCGCCGCCGGCCGTTTCCCGGGCGGCTACTTCAAGCGTGAGGGTCGCCCCACCGAGAAGGAAATCCTGACCTGCCGCATGACCGACCGCCCGCTGCGGCCGCTCTTCCCGAAGGGTTACTTCTACGAAACCCAGATCGTAGCCCTGCTGCTCAGCGCCGACGGTGAGAACGATTCCGACATCCTTGCGATGAACGGAGCCTCCGCCGCTCTCTGCGTCTCCGACATTCCCTTCGCTGGCCCGATCGGCGCGGTGCGCGTTGGTCGCGTCAACGGCCAGTTCGTCATCAATCCGACCCACAGCCAGCGCGAATTCAGCGATCTCGACCTCGTTTACGTCGGCAATAAGACCGACGTCATCATGATCGAAGGCGCCGCCGAGGAACTGCCGGAAGCCGACTTCATCGCCGCCCTGCGCTTCGCCCAGGAAGGCATCCAGCCGATCATCCAGGCCCAGGAGGCGCTCGCCGCCGCCGTCGCCAAGCCGAAGCGTGTGGTGCCGCTCATGCTCGCCCGCGAGGAACTGCTTGAAGTCGCCTACGAAGTCGCCGGCGACCGCATCGAGGCCGCCCTTTACCAGCCCAGCAAGGTTGCCCGCGGCAAGGCTGTCGGCGCACTCAAGGACGAGGTCGAGGCCGCCATCAAGGCGAAGTATCCCGAAGCCACCCCCTTCGAGATCAGCCAGGCCTTTGATTATCTGCAGAAGAAGGCCTTCCGCATCTCGATCCTCGACAAGCTCAGCCGTTGCGACGGCCGCGCCATCGACCAGATCCGCCAGCTTTCCGGCGAGGTCTCCGTGCTGCCGCGCACGCACGGTTCGGCAATCTTCGCCCGTGGCGAAACCCAGGCCCTGGCCATCGCCACCCTGGCCCCGGCCGACGAGGCTCAGGAAATGGACACCTATGCCGGTGGCCCGGACAGCAAGCGCTTCATCCTGCACTACAACTTCCCGCCCTTCTCGGTCGGTGAATGCGGCCGTTTCGGCGGTCAGAATCGCCGTGAAATCGGCCACGGCGCCCTCGCCGAGCGCTCGATCGCCCCGGTCATCCCGCCGAAGGAAAAGTTCCCCTACGCCATCCGCGTCAGCAGCGAAGTCATGGAGTCGAACGGCTCCACCTCGATGGCCTCCGTCTGCTCGGGCGTTATGGCCCTCATGGACGCCGGTGTGCCGCTCAAGCGCCCGGTGGCCGGCATCTCCGTCGGTCTCGTCACCGAGTTCGAAGGCGAGCAGATGAAGCGCTACCTGACGATGATGGACATCCTCGGTTCCGAGGACCATTTCGGCGACATGGACTTCAAGCTTTGCGGCACCACCGAGGGTGTCACGGGCTACCAGCTCGACCTCAAGCTGCCGGGCATCCCGCTCAGCATCCTGGAGGAGGCCATCGCCAAGGCCCGCAACGGCCGCACCGAAGTGCTCGCCGCCATGGCGGCCGGCATCAGCGAGGTCAAGCCGCTCAGCCCGCACGCCCCGCGCATCGAGATCATCAAGATCAATCCGGACAAGATCGGTGAACTGATCGGTCCTGGCGGCAAGAACATCAAGGGCATCCAGGCCGAGTCCGGCGCTGAAATCAGCATCGAGGACGATGGCACCGTGTATGTCTACGCCACCCGCAAGGAAGGCCTGGAACGCGCCATCGAGATGATCAACGGCGTCTCCCAGGAAATCGAGCCGGGCAAGACCTACACCGGTCGCATCGTCAGCACGACGAACTTCGGTGCCTTCATGAACCTTGGCGGCAAGAAGGACGGACTGATTCACATCAGCGAACTGGCCGACTTCCGCGTCAACCGCACCGAGGACGTCGTCAAGGTCGGAGACATCGTTACCGCCAAGTGCCTTGGCATCGACGAGAAAGGCCGCATCAAGATGAGCCGCAAGGCCGCCATGAAGGAGAAGGACGCCGCCGCCCAGACGGAAGGCGAAGCCCCGGCGGAAGCCTGATCCCAACCCCTCCCACGAGGCTGCCGCCGGATTTCCGGCGGCAGCTTTTTTTGTGCCGGAATGCCGGCGATCGCGCTCGGGAATGCCTTGAAGCGGCGGGGGGCGCACCTATGATGCGCCATGGCAGAATCCCCTCCACCCGCAATCGGCATCATCGGCGGTTCCGGTCTCTACGAAATCGACGGCTTTGAGCAGCCCGAGGAGATTGAGGTGGTCACGCCGTTTGGGGCACCGTCCGACTGCCTGGTCGGCGGTTTCTATGCCGGTCGCCGTGTGTATTTCCTGCCGCGCCACGGTCGCGGGCATCGCATTCTGCCCACGGAGTTGAATCATCGCGCCAACCTCTGGGCCCTCCGCTCGCTCGGCGTCCGCTGGATCATCGCCGTCACCGCCGTCGGCAGCCTCAAGGAGGCGTATCGCCCGCGCGACGTCGTCCTGCCCGACCAGTTTTTCGATCGCACCAGCCGGCGCGACCAGCACACCTTTTTCGGTCGCGGCATCGTCGCCCACGTCGGTTTTGGCGATCCCATCAGCGCCGGGCTGCGCGCCCTGCTGCGCGATGCTGCCACGGAATGCGGCGCCCGCGTCCACGACGGCGGCACCTACGTCTGCATGGATGGTCCGGCCTTCTCGACGCGGGCGGAATCCGAGGCGAATCGACAACTGGGCTTCGATGTGATCGGCATGACCAACCTGCCCGAGGCCAAGCTGGCCCGCGAGGCGGAAATCGCCCTCGCCACCCTGGCCATGGTCACCGACTATGACTGCTGGAAGACCGATGAGGCGGCCGTGACCGCGGAATCGGTCCTGTCCCACGTCCAAGCCAATGCCGCGATGGCAAAGCAGATCCTCGCCCGCGTCCTGCCGCGTCTTCCCGCCGAGCCCGGCTGGCCCGAGCACCGCGCCCTCGACACCGCCCTGGTCACCGACCGCAATCTTTGGCCGGAGAAGACGGCGCAAAGCCTGAAACCCCTGCTGGAAAGGTTCCTCTGACATGCATCTGCCCGACTGTCTCCACCTCGGCGGCACCCCCGCCTATCCCATTCACGAAGTCCGTCATCCCCGTGCGAGCGCCCGTATTGCGGTCAATGGCGCCCACCTGATGGAGTGGACGCCGGCCGGAGCACACCCCGTGCTGTTCCTGAGTCCCGATGCCGTGCTTGAACCCGGCAAGGCGATCCGCGGCGGCATCCCGGTCTGCTGGCCGTGGTTCGGACCGCATGCCGATCCGCAGCGGCCGATGCATGGCTACGCCCGCATCCTGCCCTGGAATCTCGTGAAGGCCGAGTCGGACGAGTCCGGAGTGCATCTGGTGTATGAATTGACCGACGGCGAGGCGGCGACGCCCTGGTGGAACCCCGGCCTGCGCGCGCGTCTGGAAATGCACCTCGGCACCGAACTGGCTGTCGAGTTGTTCACCCGCAACAGCGGCGATGAACCGGTGCGACTCGAGGAGGCTCTCCACACGTATCTGAGCGTCGGTGACATCACCCGCGTCTGTGTGCGCGGTCTCGACGGTGCGCATTACCTCGACACCGTTGGCGAACCCACCCGGCGCCGGCAGGAGGGCAACATCGTGTTGGATCGCGAGATCGATCGCCAATACGCCAGTGAGGCGGCGGTGACGGTCGAGGATCCCGCCTGGGGGCGAACCCTCATCGTCGAGAAGGAGGGCAGCGCGACAACGGTCGTGTGGAATCCCTGGATCGAGAAGTCGAAGCGCCTTGCCGATTTGCCCGACGAGGCCTACCACGGCTTTTTGTGTGTCGAGGCGGCCAATGCCGGCGCGGGTGCCGTCGAACTGGCACCGGGCGCGGAGCATGTGCTGCGGAAGCGCGTGCGGCTCGCCTGAACTCAGGCCGGTTGCACGGAGAAGTCGGCGTCGTCGAGCGAGCGCAGGACGAGTTCGCGCGGCACGCAGGAGTCGTCCATTTCCAGGCAGCGCACGATGCCGTCGGCCACCTGTTCGGGTCGCAGGAACAACTGGCGAGGCGCGTCGCGTTCCGAGGCATCGTCCCAGAAGGCGGTGTCGACCCCGCCGGGCAGCAGGGCGGTGACGCGGATGCGGTGCGGAGCGGCCTCCTCGGCCAACCCCTGAGTGAAGCCGCGCACGCCCCATTTGGCGGCGCAATACACGGTTTCGCTTGGGATGCCGCGCAGGCTGGCGGTCGAGATGACGTTGACAATGTGACCTCGGCGCTGCGGGATCATGGCGCGCAGGGCGGCCTGTGACCCGAGGATCGTGCCCTTGAGATTGACGTCGAGCATGAGGTCGATTTCGGCCTCGCTGTAGTCGGGGATCCAGCGGTGTCGAGCGAGGCCGGCGTTGTTGATCCAGACGGCAATCTCGCCGAGTCGCGCGCCTGTCTGGGCGACAACGCGCTCGAGATCCGCGGCGCGGCTCACGTCGGCGGTGACGGCGAGGGCACGCCCCTTGGGCAGTGAGGCCACCACAGCGTCGAGGGCGGCGGCGTCGAGGTCAACCAGCACCGGCTTGGCTCCGCGGTCGGTGAGTGATTTGGCAACGGCAAGGCCGATGCCGCGAGCGGCGCCGGTGATGACACAGACTTGGTCCTGCAAATTCATGAGACGGTCAAATGGTGGAGTTCAGTGCCATTCGGCGGCGTGGCGGGCAAAGGCCGTGTCGGCGCGGCGCAGGGCCTCGTCAAGGTCCGCCTGCCGATGAGCGAGACTGAGGAACCAGAGGCCGCGTTCGATGGCGCGCACGCCGTTTTCCAGCAGGCAGCGGCGCAGGTGCGCCCAGCGCGGCGCGTCGTGCCGGCGCACGTAGTCGCGGTAGCTGGTGATTGGGCCCTCGGCCGCACCCGGTTTGAGCATGGCGCAGTGGAAGACAAGGCCAGGGCCCTGGGGACGCAGCGGAATGCCATGCGTGTCGGCCAGGGCACGCAAGCCGGTCATCAACTGCCGGCCGAGCGCGATGACACCGGCGGGATGGTGGTCGCCGAGCGCGAGGATTTCATCGAGACACCACTTGGCGGCGCTCAGGCAGAGAGGGTTGGCGTTGAGGGTGCCGGCGTGCACGACCTCGCCACTGAGGATCTTGGCGAACGCTGCCTCCCTGCCGACCAGTGCGGCGAAGGGGACGCCGCCGCCAATCGCCTTGCCGAGGATGGTGAGATCCGGAACGACGCCGTAGTGGATTTGCGCGCCGCCGGCGCCGAAGCGAAAACCGGTGATGGTCTCGTCGGCAATCATGAGCATGCCGTCGCGGTCGCACAACTCGCGGATCGCCTGAAGCAGGCCTGGCGCGGGCTCCATGCAGCCGGTGTTGCAGAGCACGGGCTCGAAAACGATGGCGGCGATTTGGCCGCGGAACTCGTCGACCTTGCGGCGCAGGTGCCCGACGTCGTTCCAGCGCGCCACGACGAACTGCTCCAGCACCTCCGGAATGACGCCCTGGCTGGGGTGCAGGCGCGCCGGATGCTCGTCGTCGCCCCAGCGGTCCGGCGGCGGGGCAAAACCGACGAGTCCCTCGTCGGCCCAGCCGTGGTAGTGGCCTTCAAACTTGAGGATGAGTCTGCGGCCGGTATGGGCGCGCGCCAGGCGGAAGGCGGAGAGCACGACTTCGGTGGCCGAGTTGTTGAAGCGCACGAGTTCGGCGCCGGGAATCATCTTCTGCAGCCGTTCGGCCACCTCGATCTCAAGTTCGCACTGCGCCGCCCAGTGGGTGCCCTTGCGTGCTTGGTCGGCGATGGCTTCGGCCATGCCCGCCGGGGCGTGGCCATAGAGCAGGGCGCCCTGGCCGGTCTGGAAGTCGATGAACTCGTTGCCATCGACATCCCAAATCCGGCAGCCTTTGCCGTGATCGAAGTAGAGGGGCACGGGCACCTCCATCTTGCGAATGCCGCTGTTGATGCCGCCGGCGATGCTGCGTTGCGCGCGTTCGAAGAGTTCCTGGGAGCGGTTGAACATAGACAGATCAATAAGCCGCCAGCGAAGCGCATTCTTTCGGGCTTGTCACGGTGTGTCTGGCCTGCTGTCAGGCCAGAATGCCCGTCGCGACGTTGCCGCCGACGTTGGTCAGGCGGAAGTCGCGCCCCCCGTAGTTGTAGGTGAGCCGGGTGTGGTCGAGGCCGAGTAGGTGCAGGATTGTCGCATGCCAGTCATGGATGTGCATGGGGTCGAGCACGGCCCGGTAGCCGATTTCATCGGTGGCGCCGTAGCGCAGGCCTCCCCTGACGCCGCCGCCCGCCATCCAGATTGAGTAACCCTTGTGGTTGTGATCACGGCCGTCAACGCTTTGGGCGTAGGGGGTGCGGCCAAATTCTCCCGCCCAGACCACCAGAGTGTCCTTGAGCAGGCCGCGCGCCTTGAGGTCGGTCAGCAGAGCGGCGATGGGCCGGTCGGTGGCCGCGCAGTTGGTGGCCAGCTGCTCGCGCAGGCGGTTGTGATGGTCCCATTGCACGCCCGAGGCGATTTCGATGAAGCGCACGCCGGCTTCGGCGAGGCGTCGCGCCAAAAGACACTGGCGGGCGAATTGATCCTTCCCGGAGCCGATGCCGTAAAGTTTCAGGAGGTGTGCAGGTTCGTCGCGCAGGTCGAGCACCTCCGGGACCTCGGCCTGCATGCGAAAGGCGAGTTCAAAGGACTCGATCATGCCCTCAATCTGCGGGTCGACCCCGTCGCGCTCCTGCTGGAGTTGGCCCAAACCGCTGACCAGGTCGATCTGCGCGCGCTGCAGGTCGCGGGGCACGCGTGGATTGTCGATGTTTCGCATCGGTGGACCGGGTGCCACGTCCTTTTTCAGCAGGGCGGCATAGAGGTCGGGCAGTTGCGAGCCGCCGATCCGTGTGCCCTGGCACATGGCGGGAAGGAAGGCGCTGCCATAGTTCTGCGCGCCGCCGTTGTCGGCCGGTGGATTGAGGGTGATGAAGCCGGGCAGGTTTTCGTTGTCGGCACCGAGTCCGTAGAGCGTCCAGGCACCGACCGAGGGTCGCACAAACTGGAAGCTGCCGGTGTGCATCTGCACGAAGGCCTGCGCGTGGTTCGGCAGGTCGGTGTGCATCGAGTTGATGATGCAGAGGTCGTCGGCGTGTTTGGCCAGTTCGGGATGCAGGGTCGACAGCCATTGGCCGGACTGGCCGAACCGGGCAAACGGATGCACGGCCCCAAACAGCTTGGCGCCCGCCGAGTCGCGTCCAAGGCTGGCGGTTTGACCGTCGCGCTTCGCAAGCTCGGGTTTGTAATCGAGCAGGTCCACATGGGAGGGGCCGCCGCGCATGGTCAGGAAGATGACACGCTTGGCGCGTGCCGGGAAATGCGGTGCCCTGGCCGCGAGACCAGACTGCGCCTGCGCCAGGGCGCGGAATGCCAGCCAGCCGATCCCCGAGGATAGGGTCGTAAGCAGCCGGCGGCGAGGGAACTGGGTTGGGTGCATGACGAGCTCGCGGTTGGGGGGGAAGCCGTTCCGTCAGGGCCGGGTGCGGGCCGGCGCGAGTTGCGGATCGTCCAGATCGAGCCGGTAGAGGATCTGATTGTAATCGTAACGCGGCGTGGGTGCCGCATGTTGGGCGAATTCCTTCGTGTAGGTGCCCTCGAAATAGAGCAGGGGCGAGTCGTCCGGGCTGAACTCGGGGTGCAGGCGCGGGTTGTAAAAGGTGTAGTTGTCGTGGGTGACGACCTTCACCGCAGTGCCCCAGGGACCGGTGGGAGCGTCCGCTTCGGCATACCACAGTTCGCCGAAGGGCGAGGGCTTGCCGAACTGCTCCATGAACACCGTGACCCAGCTCCGGCGATGGGCGTTCCAAGCGATCGAGCCGGTGTGGGGCGTCACCTTTTCGCCACCGGCGCCGGCCAAAGCCGCCTGCGGCTGCAGCACCTCCCAGGTGCTTGCATCCTGCCAGGCTTCAAAGGTGGCCGGGCAGCGCAGAACAGGCAGGGGATTGCCGAACAGCAGCCATTCCCTCCCTTCGGAGTCTCTCCAAAAGGCAGGGTGACCCTCTGGCATGGGCGGCGGTTTCGGAGACTCGGCCGTTTGTTTCCAGAGCACGCGCAACCGGTCGAATTGGAGCGTGGATTCATTCCATACGCACAGGCCGCCTTCGTAGGCCTCCAGTGGCGGCTTGATCTTCACGTAGCAGCCGACCAGACGCGGTTGACCGTCGCGGGCGGGCAGGCTGACGTAGCCGGAGACCCAGGTGGGGCCCGAGCCCGGCATTTTGGCAACGCTGCGCGGCCTGGCGTTGGCATCGGTGAAAGAGTCGAACGACAGTTTCAGCGGCGGCTCCAGGGTGACTGCCGGGCGCACCTCGGTGGTGGCGCTGCTCATGTCGAACAGGCCGAGAGGATAGTGCGGCAGGTTGGTGTCGCCCCAGGCCCAGAACAACCGCCCCTGGTGCACGGCATTCTGCACGCTATCGCAGCCATGGATGCCCTGATCCCGCCAGTCGAGATGCTCACCGAGCTTCTGGCTTTCGGCGAAGAGGCCGGCACCCGTCAGTCGGCCAATGCGCCGGGCCGGCAGGCGGCGTTGCACCACGACGCGCAGGGTCTTTCCGGGCTCGGGTTTGAGTCGCACGCCGGCATAACCAAAACCATCCTTTGGTACCTCATAACCGTGTCCGGAGACGGTAAACCAGGTTTCGCGCCCCATCAGTTCGGGCGCATCCATGGCAATGACGCCGGCGTTGTCGGTGACGAAAGCCAGTTGGTGGGTGGTGCGCAATTCGACCAGGGGTACCGGCCAGCCGCTGCCCTGCTCGACGACTTCAATCCGGCAGGGAGTGGCGGCCTCGAGGGCCAAGCCAAGCAGGCAGGGGGCGAACGACAGCAGACGGTGCATCCACTGAACGTGTCACAAAATGACCGGAAAGTTAACGGCCAAAAAAAGATTCGGTTACTTGGCGATCTTCTCCGCGTGGCTTTCGCCATGGTCGGCCTTGCCCTTGCGGGAGGCATTGGCCTGGGTGCGCGTGGCCAGGTAGGCCATCAGATCGCGCAGATCGGGCAGCGGTAGGGCCAGCGCCATCGGCGGCATGGCCGACATGGGCGGCGTGAGGGTGGCGATGTCGGTGCGCTTCAGCCGGGTTTCCTTGCCGTCGACCCCGACGAGCAGGACATCCTCGGCCGATTCCTTCGCCAGTCGGCCGACCAGAGCGGTGCCATCCTTGAGTGTGGCCGAGGACATGCCGTAGCCTTCGGCGATGGCTGCATTCGGGTGGATGAGGGATTCCAGAATCTTGTCGGTCTTCAGGCGTTCGGCCACGGTGGTCAATTCCGGGCCCTGAACGCTGCCCTCACCGTTCATGAGGTGGCACTGCAGGCAGGCGCCCTGGTTGCGAAAGACGGTTTCGCCCCGGCCGGTATCGCCGCCCAGTTCGGCGAGTGTCTGGGGCAGTTCGCTGAAGCCCTGCAGTGCCGCGGGATTGTCCGTCTGAAGGCGCAGGAAGAGGTCGAGCCAGAGTTCGCGGCGCACCCGCTGCTGGCGGTCCTGCCAGAGGCCGGCCACGGTGTCGAGCGGCAGACCGGCGAGGGCGGCGCGAGCCGGTTCAAGTCCGCCCTTGGAGACGGCGTTCAGGGCGAGTGTCTCGATGTCGTCGAGCTTGCGGGTCAGGCCGTGGCGGAGGGCGGCGGCCTTGACCGCAGGGGGCGACTGCTTGAGCAGGTTCGACAACAGCGCATTGTCCTCCGCCTTGCCGAGTTGGATCAGGCTGTCGAGCGAGGCCACACGCACATCCGCGTCCAGGGTGGCTTCACCGGCCTGCCGGCGCAGAAGTGATTCGTCGAGAGCGACGCCGAGGGCATTGGCGAGGCGGGTGCCGAGGGCGATGAGTTGGCCCTCCTTTTCCTGATTGAGGAAGGCCGGCAGCGCTTCGCTCATGGCGCGGGCGAGCGGTTCGGTGGCGCGCTCCTTGACGACCTGCGGCCGGTAATGGCCGAGCACGGGGTCGGTGTCGATGGCGGCGCTCCACATCTGCACCCCGTGCAGGGCGAACTCCCGCGCGGGCACCGGCAGCGCCGGGTGACTGGCAAGTTCAACCAGGCGGCGAGCGTGTTCCGGCCGGCCGAGACGGTAGTTGGCGGCAACGACGCGGCGCTGCAGGGCCTCGGGCATATCGCGGGGATCGAGTGCGGCCAGGGCGGCGCCGGCGGCGCTGTCGAGGGCCGCGGTGTCGTAAATGGCGCGCACCGTCTCATGACGCACCTGGGGATCGGCATCGCTGAGGAAGGCTGTCAGTTGCTGGCTGGCCTTGCGGCGCAGGCAGAGGACGGCAAGCAGGCGTTGTTCCTTGTCGGCGGATTGTGCGCGGGTGGCGGCGGCCTCGACGGTACCGATGCGGTCGAGTGCGGAGAGTTGGGCATGCCGAAGCGTCACGTCGACAGGCGTCACACCCGCGCCGTAGAGAGCCTTGATGAGATCGGCATCGCCGGTTTCCCCGATGCGCCCCAGGGCAATGGCGGCCAGAGCCCGGACGCGTGGGGCCTCGTCGTTCAACAGTCCGAGCAGCGCTGTGCGCGCCGCCGTGACGCGCAGATCACCTAGAGTGCGCGCGGCATTGGCGCGCATTTCCGGGTCGGTGTCTCGGACGAGTTCAAGCAGTGGCTCGACCGTTTGCAATTGCCCCAGTCCCCAGAGAGCGTGCAGGCGGGCGAGGCGGGGTGCGTCGCCGGCGGCAACCTTGGCGAGCGTGTCGCTGGCACGACGTTTCACAAGTTCGAACTGAGCCTCCTGGCGCAGGCGGCGGTCGGCATGGCCGAGCCTTTTGACCAGCGTCTCCAGTTCCCGCCCTTTAAGGCCGACTGCAAGTTCGGCCGCGACGGCCTCACCCAGCTTGCGCAGGGCGGGATCCTTCGGTGTCAGCACCTGCACCGAGGCATTGGTGTTGACGCTCCAGCCGCCTCCGAAGTCGGCGAGGAACAGGCGGCCATCCGGTGCCAGCGCCACATCGGCGGCAGCAATGCCACGCACCAGTTCGCGAACCTCTGTGACCGCAAAGCCGGCTCCCTTCGGTTCGAAGCTCACCACCAGGGTGGCGGAGACTTCCGGCGCGCCACTGTAGTTGGTGAGCAGGAAGCGCCCGCGCAGGTCTTCGGGAATGGCCTCGCCGGTGAGGAAGGTGCAGCCGGAGGGGCCGTTGCCAACGTGGGCCACCGGTGGGTGCACCCACTGCGGTTGGGCGTCATTCCAGAGGTCGAACATGCGTTCGGCCACCCAGACCGCGCGCGCCGGACGGAAGTCGCCCCAGTCGAGCGCCTTGGCATACTGATGCGGCGACTGATGTGCCATGTTCCAGCCAGAGTCGCTGTTTTCCAGCACGTGAACGAGGCGCGCCTTGTCGCCGATGTCACCGGTGTTGTCGAAGGTGAAGAGGTTGCCGAAGTCGTCGAAGACCAGTTCCTGCGGGTTGCGCAGACCGTCGGCAAAGCGCTCCAGGCCGCTGCCGTCGGAATTGCACCGGAAGACCGCGCCGCGTCCGTCGCCGCGCAGAACGGCGCCGTCGGTCGTCTTGATGTCATAGCTGCGGTCGCCGACCGAAAAATACAACTTGCCGTCGGGCCCGCGGATGACGCCGTGCAGGTCGTGGCCGATGAAGGAAATGCGCACCCCGAAGTCCCCGGCGATCGGTTCGTGGGTGTCGGCCCGGCCGTCGTCATCGGCGTCGGTCATCTTCCAGAGCTTCGGGATGCAGGTGAAATAGACCGAGTCACGCTCCGCCAGGACGGTGAAGCCGATGCCATCCTCCGCGTATTTGAAGCGGTCGGAAAACAGCGAGCGCCGGTCGGGGGCGCCGTTGCCGTCGGTGTCTTCCAGACGGATCACCCGGTCAGCCACGGAGGTGAACCAGTTCTCGGGGAAGTTGGCCTTGAATTTATCATACAGCGAGAACCGGTCGGCCAGGGTCAGCGCCTTGAAATCGTCGCGGATCATCTCATTGGCGCCGCGCAGGTCCGGCACCCCCAGCCAGAAGCGGTTGGCTTCGGTGACAAACACCCGCCCTCGCGGGTCGACGTCGAGGCTGGCGGCGTTTTCGACAAAGGGAAAGGTCACCCAGGTGGCGCCCTCAAAGCCGTCATGCTTGAGCGCTCCGCGAAACGAACCCAGAGTGTTGGACAGGGCGGGCAGTTCAGCCTCCGGGACGGTCGGCAGTTGTTTGAACTTGCCCGCCAGTTCCCGGGCGTTGGCGGCATGGGAGGCGACCGGCACCAGAAGCGCGGCGGCAAGGCAGAGGTGGCGTTTCATCGGAGCAGGTGAACGGCCCGGAACGGGTGGCGATAGGTTGCATAGCATGCGACGACGCAAAACACCCGCAAATTTACACGCCGGCCACAAGGGTGGCCGCCATCTCCCGGTTCAATCCGCCAGGCGGAATTCCGCGCTCGCCATCAGGGATTGGAAAAAGGCGGCCAGACTCTGCGTCTCACTGCCGCCGGCGGAGGCGAAAAAGGCGTCGGCCAGTTGCTGTTCGCGCGAGTCGGCCGTTCGGTTGAAGCACAGGACAAACGCGCGATGCACCCGCGAGGCTCGGTCCGGGGCTTCGTGTCTGATCCGATCCGCCATCGCCTCGGCCGCCGCCTGCACGAAGGGGCCGTTGAGCAGGTAAAGCGCCTGCAGCGGCACATTGGTGACCATGCGGTCACCGCTGACCAGGTTCGGGTTGGCCACATCAAACTGCTCCAGCACGTCGGGCAGGTGGTCGCGGATCACCGGCAGGTACACCGAGCGCCGCTGCGAGCCGTCGAGGTCGGAGGGCATTTTGGTGTTGAAGCCGAGCAGTGACACCGATTGACCGTCGAGTTCGGCCACCATCGATCCCGGCCTCCTTGACGTGTCCAGTTGACCGGACACCGCGAGCATCGCGTCGCGAATGACCTCGGCATCGAGGCGCCGGCGGTTGGCATGGGCCAGCAACCGGTTGTCGGGATCCGCGTTCGCGTAGGCGGCGGGACTCGGGCGGCGGCCGCCACCGGCCTGGCGGTAGGTTTCGGACAGGACGATTTCCCGGATCAGTTTCTTGATCGACCAGCCTCCGGCCATGAAGCGCACGGCGAGGGCGTCGAGCAGGGCAGGGTGGCTTGGGCGTTCTCCGCTGGCGCCGAAGTTGTCGACCGTGCGAACGAGTCCGGCGCCGAACAACTGGCGCCAGACTCGGTTGACGATCACGCGGGCGGTGAGCGGGTGATCTGGATGGGTCAGCCATTGGGCCAGTTCGAGGCGGCCGCTGCGATCTCCCGGCACGGGCATTTCGATGCCAAACACGCCAGGGAAGCCCCGTGGCACCGCTGGGCCGGGACGCGTCAGTTCGCCTCGTTCAAGGAGAGGTGAATCATGAATTTCACCATCCTGCACGCCCATGCACAGGGGCAGCGCACGCCCGTGTTCGTCCACCGCTTCGAGCGCGCCCTCGACGCCTCCCCGCGTCCAAAGGATGCGCAGCGAATTGCCGAGCAGTTTGTGGTATTCCGGGCTGAGGTCGCGGCCTTCGGCCCGCGCCTTTTGGATGTATTCTTCCTGTGCCTTTTCCTCGGCGTTGAGCTTCGCGAGGTCGGACTTGAGCTGGCGCACGCGCGCCTCCGGCAGGGATTTGCCGACCACGGTCTGACCCGGCAAATCGGGAAGGCGGAGTAGGTGGCCATGGTTGTTGTTTTCGGAGTCGATCCAGTTGCCGTAAAAGGTTCGGGTGCTCTTGAAGATGCCGGCCAGGGCGTAGTAATCCCGCTGGGTGAAGGGATCGCTCTTGTGGTCGTGACAGCGCGCGCAGGCGATGGAACTGGCGAGGACAGCCCGAGTCACGGTGTCGATCTGCTCGTCGGCGACGTCGGCGGCGAACTGTGCCTTGTTCTGCTCGTTGAGCCCCTTGGGGCCGAGAGCGAGGAAACCGGTGGCAATGAGCAGTCGCGCTCGCTCGGCCTCATCCCTGGCCGGCAGCAGATCGCCGGCGATCTGTTCCGTGAGAAAACGATTGAAGGGCAGGTCGGCATTGAAGGCATCGATCACATAGTCGCGGTAGCGCCAGGCATGGGGAAAGGCCAGGTTGGATTCGCGGCCGTTGGATTCCGCGTAGCGGGCGACATCCAGCCAGTGTCGTCCCCAGCGTTCACCGAAGCGTGGTGATGCAAGCAGCTCATCGACCCGGGCCTCATAGGCGGCGTCCGACAGTTCGGCCGGATCGGACAGGTCGCCTTCCGGCGGCAGGCCAATGAGGTCAAAGTGGAGCCGTCGCAGCAGAACCCGTGGTTCGGCGCGCGGTGCGGGAGAGAGACCGTTTTCCTCCAGCCTGGCACGGATGAAGTCATCCACCGTTCCGGTGGCGTCCCTGGGCTTTTGATGCGCCCAAAACGCCCCGGTGGGGGTCGCGGGTTCCAAAGGGGAGCTTGCGGCGTCACGCGGGTCCGCTGCGCCCTCGCGGATCCAGCGCGTGAAGTCGGCGATGACGGCCTCCGGCAATTTGGGCGCCTTGGGGGGCATGCTCAGGTCGGCATCCTCGTGACGGATGGCCTTCAGCAGCAGGCTCCTGGACGGAGCGCCCGGCACGACGGCGGGACCGCTATCGCCACCGCTGCGGATGCCCTCGCGCGTATCGAGCGAGAGCCCACCCTTCGACTTGCCGGCTTCGGCCGAATGGCACTCATGACAATGCTTGCTCAGGATGGGGCGAATCCTTGACTCGAAAAAGGCCAGGTCATCGCCTTTCACGGAGGCAACAAGCAGGAACAGCAATGGAAGATGTTTCATGGCTGCTTGGCGGGTGGGCTGGAGACCTCGTCCTTCTGGTACTCCAGCCAAGCGGCCGTGCTTTCGGCCGTCCAGTCGGTGCTGAGGCGACGGGTGCCGTCATCGATCCGCCACAGCAGCAGGGACGGAACCTGGTCGGTCAGGGCCGCATAACTGAGTTCTTCGGAGGATCGCCAGGACGGCAGCGTGCGGCATTGCCAGCCGGGATGGGCGGGCGACAGGATGCGAGTCGCACCGGTGGCGAGTTCAACGACGGCGACCGCATCCGTCTCACTTTCGACGACGGCGACGTGTCGTCCGTCGGGCGAGGCGACGAACCAGCCGAGGTTCGTGGGCAGGTCGCCGGGTGCGGTCGGCACGGGCTTGACCCGGATGCCGTCGGCCAGGAAGAGGCGCGGTACAAATTCCGCATTCGGTTCCGTCGCGGGCAGGGTCACCGGCAGGCTTGCGAACACGACACGGCCGTCGCTCAGGACTTGCAGGGCCGGGCGGTTCAACACCAGGGCCGTCGCCGGCGTCTGCGGCTGGCTGGATGAGGTAGTTTCACCGTTTTCATCCAACACCTCGATCCGGTGCAGGGACTGCAGCTTTTCCCCCTCGCCACCCAGGGGCGCAAGGAAGACGAGTGAGCGTCCGTCGGGGGTCCAGTCGAAGGCTTCGCTGACCTTTTGCGCCACGGTCCGGACAGTGCCGTCCTGCAGATGCAGCACCTGCAGGTTCAGGTTGCCTGCCCTGTCGCCGGCCACGAGGCAGGCGACGGCGGACTGACGTGGTGATACTCGAGGGTGGGTCGCCGGACGCAGCAGGCTGCGGCGAAGCGATTGCACGCGGATCACGCGGCCAGCCTCCAGCGTGTATTGGCAGAGTTCATTGATCTCATAACCGGTGCTTGAATCGCGAAGGGAGGCGACCCAATCAATCCCTTTGGGAAGGGCGAGCAGCAGTCGCTCAACGCGATCCGGTTCGCGTTCGAACATCAGGCGCACGGCATTGGCGAGTCGCGTTGCCTGGCGTTCCGTCAGTCCACCGGTGAGGGCGTCAAGCACCCCAGGATCGCTGCCGAGTTGAGCCGCTGTGTCCATGAGAGGAGCGACCAGGGGCA
>JAUREI010000288.1 GCA_030827515.1 Prosthecobacter sp.
CCTCAAACCATTGTTGCGGCGCTGGTAGATGTTGATTTCCACTGAGAACTGACCCGGGAAGCGCGATAATTTTCACTGAGATTTGACCCATGTTTTGAGCTTCCCCCTGGCTTCTGGTCGGGGGATTTTGGAGTGATTGACATGGCATTATTGAGCGTAATCCGGCGCTGGCATTTCCGGGAGGGGATGTCGATCCGGGAGATCAAGCGGCGGACGGGACTGTCGCGTAACACAATCCGTAAATATCTGCGTTCTGGAGCGGTCGAGCCGCAGTTCAAGGTCCCCGACCGGCCGAGCAAACTGGACCCTTTTGCCGATAAGCTGTCGGGCTGGTTGCGGATCGAGGCCGGCAAGCCGCGCAAGCAGAAGCGCACGGCGAAACAGATGCATACTGATCTCGTGGCGTTGGGCTTCAATGGATCTTATGGCCGTGTCGCCGCCTTCGTGAGGGCCTGGAAAGCCGATCGCCAGCGTGATGCCCAGACCATTGGCCGGGGTACATTCGTTCCGCTGGTCTTCGCGCCGGGCGAGGCGTTTCAGTTCGACTGGAGCGAAGACTGGGCTGTGATCGGCGGCGAGCGTATCAAGCTGCAGGTGGCGCATACGAAGCTGTCGCACAGCCGGGCGTTTGCCGTGCGCGCCTATCCGCTGCAGACCCACGAGATGCTGTTCGATGCCCTGGCCCAGGCCTTTCGCATGTTGGGTGGGGTGCCGAGGCGCGGGATATTCGATAACATGAAGACGGCGGTTGATCGGATCGGGACAGGCAAGGTCCGGCAGGTCAATGCCCGTTTTGCAGCCATGGCCAGTCATTATCTGTTCGAGCCGGAGTTCTGCAACCCGGCCTCCGGCTGGGAGAAGGGGCAGGTCGAGAAGAACGTTCAGGACGCCCGGCGCCGGCTATGGCAACCGCTTCCCAACTTCCCTGACCTGACGGCTCTGAACGTCTGGCTTGAGGAGCAGTGCATCGCGCAATGGGCGCAGATCCCGCACGGAAGTTTGCTGGGCACGATCGCCGATGTGCATGCTGAGGAGGTAGCCAGCCTGATGCCGCCAGGGCGTCCCTTCGATGGCTTTGTCGAACATACCAAGCGGGTGTCGCCGACCTGTCTGGTGCACTTTGAGCGCAATCGCTACAGCGTGCCAGCATCCTTCGCCAATCGCCCGGTCAGCTTGCGGGTTTACCCGGAACGGATTGTTATCGCCGCTGAGGGGCAGATCCTGTGTGAGCATGGGCGCATTATCGATCGGTCACATCGGGCGCCGGGGCAAACGATCTACGACTGGCGGCATTATCTGGCGGTCATCCAACGCAAGCCGGGAGCCCTGCGTAACGGCGCTCCCTTCACCGACATGCCCGAAGCGTTCCGAAAGTTGCAAAGCTATCTTCTCAAGCGTCCGGGCGGCGATCGGGAGATGGTGGAGATCCTCGCCCTTGTGCTCCACCATGACGAACAGGCCGTGTTATGCGCCGTGGAGCTGGCGCTGGAGGCCAGCGTTCAAACCAAAACCCACATCCTCAACCTGCTGCACCGATTGCTCGACGGCAAGTCTGCCATTGGTGCGACCATCGATGCCCCACCTGCACTGAGCCTGCAACACGAGCCCAAGGCTAATGTCGCGCGCTATGACAGTTTGCGTCTGAAGGAGGCCGGCCGTGCGTCATGATCCTGCCAGCGCCGCTGTCGTGGTCATGCTGCGCGGCCTCAAGATGTACGGCATGGCCCAGGCTGCCGGCGACCTCATCGAGCAAGGCGCTCCAGCATTCGATACCGCAGTGCCAATCCTCTCCCAGCTACTCAAGGCCGAGATGGCTGAACGCGAGGTCCGCTCGATCGCCTACCAGATCAAGGCCGCGCGCTTCCCGGCCTACAAGGATCTGGCGGGCTTCGACTTCGCCGCCAGCGAGGTCAACGAAGCCATGGTCCGGCAACTGCATCGCGGTGAGTTTATCGACGGCGCGCATAACGTCGTATTGATTGGCGGCCCGGGAACCGGCAAAACCCATGTCGCCACGGCGCTTGGCATCCAGGCGGTTGAACACCATCGCAAGAAGGTTCGCTTCTTCGCCACTGTCGATCTGGTCAATGCGCTCGAGCAGGAAAAGGCTCTCAACAAGGCCGGCCAACTGGCTGAGCGACTGTTGCGCCTTGACGTCGTCATCCTCGACGAACTGGGATACCTGCCGTTCAGCCCATCAGGCGGCGCGCTTCTGTTCCACCTGCTTTCCAAACTCTACGAGCGCACTAGCGTCATCATCACCACCAACCTCAGCTTCAGTGAATGGGCTGGTGTGTTCGGCGATGCAAAAATGACGACAGCCTTACTGGATAGGCTGACGCATCATTGTCACATCCTCGAAACCGGGAACGATAGCTTCCGGTTCAAAGCAAGTGCATCAGCCCCAAAACAAGAAA
>JAUREI010000308.1 GCA_030827515.1 Prosthecobacter sp.
AGCATCGGTCTCACCGAGCGCGCCGCCAAGGAGAAGGGCCTCAAGTACAAAGTCGGCAAGTTCCCCTACGTCGCCAGCGGCAAGGCCCTGGCCGCCGGCGAACCCGAAGGCTTCGTCAAGATCCTCTACGGCGAGAAACACGGCGAGATCCTCGGAGCCCACATGATCGGTGCGGAAAGCACCGAAATGATCGCCGAGATCGGCCTGGCCATGAACCTTGAAGCCACCTGGGACGAGATCGAAGCCACCATCCACGCCCACCCGACCCTCGCCGAGATGATCAAGGAAGCCACGGAAGTGGCCCGCGGCCATCCGATCCACGTCTGAGGCCGTTTGGCCCTGGGTCTTGGCAGCCTTGGAACCGCGGATGTCGTCCGCGGATTCATTCGCTGTCCAAGCGGGCATGGATCGCAGGGATTTGGCGGGGATATGCTCCGAAACCCGCTCACGTCCCGCGTGATTGCGGCGCCGGGCGGCGTTGTGTGGAAGCAACTTATCCGGTTCCCATGAATGCGCGTCCCATTCGGCTTGTCTTCTGCCTCGCTGGCCTGGTCTTTTTGGATCGTGGACTTGGCGCCGCCACCCTGCGGGTGCCTAGGGAGTTCGCCAGCATTCAGTCGGCCATCGCGGTGGCGGCGCAGGGCGACACCATCCTGGTGGCGGCAGGCACCTATCGCGAGCGACTGATCCTGCGTGAGGGCCTGATCCTGCGCAGTGAGGGCGATGACCGCCGTGGCGCGATCGGTCTGTGGCGGGCGGAGGCAACGATTCTTGATGGCCGCGGCGGTCGGGGGCCGGGGGTGACAATGGCGGCCGGAGCCACGCTCGACGGCTTCACCGTCACGGGCGTGGGCAGCTATGATGACAAACTCTGGCAGCACCACCACGACACCCAGGGCCGGGAGCAGTCGCACGAGCACATTGGGCAACCCGGCGACGCCGGCATCGCGGTGGGGACCGACTGTCTGGTGCAGCACAACATCGTCCATCACATTGGATCGACCGGCATAGCCATCCAGGGCAGCGTGGCACCGCTCATCCTCGGCAACGTCTGCCACCGAAACATGGGGGGCGGGATCGGTGCGATGGACGGCACCACGGCCCGGATCGAGGCGAATGTCTGCTTCGAGAATTTCCACGCCGGCATCGGCTGTCGCGCCGCCAGTCCTTTGCTGAAGGACAACGTCTGCCATGGCAACATCCGCGGCGGCATTGGCATCAGCGAGGGTTCCTCGCCATCCGTGACCGGCAACCGCTGTTTCAGCAACCGGCGAGCGGGCATCGGCATCCGCACGGGCGCGGACACCCGGCCGGTCGTCGAGGACAACAGCTGCACGAACAACGCCATGGCCGGCATCGGTGTCGAGGAGGGCGCGCGCCCGCGCCTCGTGCGGAATCGCGTGCATGGCAATGCCCTGCCCGCCATCGCCGTCACCGGTGGTGCGGAGGCTTGGATCGAGGGCAATGACCTCGCTCGCGACGGTGGTACGCCGCCCTTGCTCGTCGTGCTCGGCGATTCGCGGGCCGTCATCACCGGCAACCGCCTGCGGGGCGGCGGCGTGGCCGGCATCATGGTCAAGGGACGGGCCGAGATCCGCAACAACCACTTCGTCGGCAACGGTCCGACCGCGAAACCACCCGCCAATCAGGCCGTCTGGGCCCAGTCCGGCGCCGAAGTGCACTGCTCCGGCAACCGGATCGAAGGCTGGAAACAGGTCCTCACCCAAGCCCAAGACGCCAAGGTCACCGCGGTGGACAACGCTTGGGTGGGGTATTCACGCTAGCCGGGGTTGGCTGGGGCTGTGCGTCCCCCTGGGATCTTCAGCCATTGGATGGATGCGTTGTCTCTGCAATGGGCTCCTGCCCCCGCCTATCCCTCGGCTTCCAATCGTGCGCGGATTTCCCGCACGGCCCACCGGGCGTGCTCCGCGATCAGCGGATGTTCGTCCCGGGCGGCGAGTTCGAGGGCGGGGAGGTCGGCGGCGGTGCCGGTGTTGCCAAGGACGACGCAGACGTTGCGCAGGAAGGCGGGGCGCTTGATGCGCTTGATCGGCGACTTGGCAAAGAGGGCGCGGAAGGCTTCGTTGGTCAGGCTGAGGAAGTCGCGCAGGGGTTGATGAAACACCGCCTCGCGGGCCTGAAAGGTCGCCTCGTGCGAGACCTGGGCGAATCGGTTCCAGGGGCA
>JAUREI010000263.1 GCA_030827515.1 Prosthecobacter sp.
CACCTTGATCTCTCAATTTAAGCCAGCTGCGCGTCTGAAAAAACACGGGGGGTGAAGACACCAAAACCCCCGCCTGAAAGTTGCCGTCGTGATAAATGGCCTTCATCTTGGAGGTGAAGCTCCACTTCTGGTTGAGCGAAAGATTGTTCACTTTGTAAGTGATCAAACCTTCCCACAAACCATCCGCCGGCTCGGGAGTGGTTTGGGCTTCAGCAGTCGCGATACTCCAAAAGAAAAGAACTGCCGTCAGAAATGCGATGGTTTTTTTCATGTGCCTCAGGCTTTAAAGAACGCAAATCGGTCTCGCAAGCTTTTCAAGCGAATCTGCACATCCTGAATCCTCCAATTTCCTCTCCGCCGACGCCGCCTTCACTTTTCGCGTAAAAACCGGCGGACTGATGGAGAGTACTTGAACGAAGCCGCATGTCACCCGCCGAGACCGAACGCCACCGCCCCTTTTTGCGCCTCTACACGGCGCACGAGCCGGCCCTGCGCGCCTTTGTGCGCCGGCTCGTGCCGACACGGGCCGATGCGGATGACATCCTGCAGGACATCAGCGTCGTGCTCTGGGAGAAGTTCGATGACTTCCGCGCCGACGGCGATTTCCGCGCCTGGGCCTTCGGCATCGCGCGCTTCGAAGTGCTGGCTTGGCGACGCGACAAGGGCCGCGACCGCCTGGTGCTCGATGAGACGGTGGTCGCCAGGATCGCCGAGGAGAGCGCGGCCGATGAACCCCGGCTGGCGCGCCAGCGCGAGGCCCTGGAGGCCTGCATGCGCGAAATGCCTGACGCGCAGCGGACCCTGCTGCTCCAGGCCTACCATGAGGGCGCGCGCATCCAGGACGTGGCCCGCGGCAGCGGCCGCAGCGTTGCCGGCTTTTATCAATGGCTGCACCGCATGCGCCGGCTGCTGCTCGATTGCATCCGGCGCGCCCTCGGCCGGGAGGAGGCGGCCTCATGAAAACCGAACTCGACCGGCTTCTCGACGCCTACCTCGACGGGACGCTGTCCACCGAGGCGCAGGCGGAGCTCAACGCCCGCCTGCAGTCTGATGCCGGGGCGCGGCGTGAATTCGTGGAACTGCTCAACCTCGATTCCGCCCTGGCCGCCCTGGCCGCGGGAGGAATGACCGAAAGCGCAGCCCCACCAAGACAACGCCGGCTTGGTGCAACGACCCGCTGGCTGGCCGCGGCCGCCGGCCTGGCCCTGCTCGGACTCGGCGCGTGGATCTGGCAAAACGCGCGGCCGGCCCATGCCACCGTGGCCGAAGCCGCCGGGGTTGCCGGCCTCGCCGAGGGAGACCGCCTGCGCGGCGGCTGGCACCGGCTCGAAGCCGGCATGCTGGCGTTGATCAGCGCGCGCGGCGCCCGGCTGGCGCTGGAGGCCCCGGCGGAATTCCGCTTTGAATCCGCCCAGCGCCTGCGCCTGAAGCGCGGCCGCCTCGCCGCCGACGTGCCGCCTGCGGCCAAGGGTTTCACCGTTGTCACCCCGAGCGGTGAAGCGGTCGATCTCGGCACGCGCTTCGGCATCGACGTGACCGCCGGCGGCAGCGCCGAGGTGCATGTGTTTCAAGGCGAGGTGATTGCCAAACCCAACGGCGCATCGGGCACACAGAGCCTGCGTGGCGGCGACGCCGTGGCGCTGCAGGGCGGAGCCCCACGCGAGCTGCGCTCGGCGGCCTTCATTCAGCCCGACGAAATGCCCGGCCTGCGCGCCGGGCTCGCCGCCGGCCAGCGCACGCGCGCCGAGCAGACCCTGGAGGAACTGCGCCGCGATCCCGCGCTCATCGCCCTGCTCGACTTCGAGGACTCCATCGCCCGGGAGGGCAGTTTCCGCATCGTTCAGGGCCGCTGGCCGGGATCCCGCGCGCCGGAGTTCACCGACATCGGCGACCATCTGAAACTCGACACCGGTGGCGACCGCGACTGGCCGCAGTTGACCCTCGCCGCCTGGGTGCGGCTCGACCGGCTGGGCGCGCCCTATCAGTCGCTGCTGCACACCGATGGCTGGGAATCGAGCAAGCCCGGCCAGGTGCACTGGATGGTCACGCGTCATGCGACGATGCGCCTGGCGCTGCGTGGCAACACGCTGGCCGCCGGCTCCGACGAGACGGAGGGCTACCCGGACTCGCGCACGCAGGTGCTGCCCGAATTGGGCCGCTGGGTGCATCTCGCCACCGTCTATGATGCCAACACCCGCACCGTGCGCTTCTACCACAACGGCCGCTTCGACAAGGAAACGCGCCAGGCCATCGCCCACCCCGCACGCCTTGGCCCGGCCCGCATCGGCAACTGGGATCGCCAGGACCGCAAGCTAAGCGGCCGCGTCGATGAACTGCTGCTGCTGGGTCGCGCCTTGAGCGACGCCGAAATCCGCGCCCTGTTCGAGGCTGGCAATCCCTACCGTTGACGCATGAAGCTGACCTGTCTCCTGCTCCTGCCCGCAGCCGCGCTCGCCGCGCCGGTCGATTTCGTCCGTGAGGTGCAACCCATCTTCGCACAGCACTGCCACGATTGCCACGGCGAAAAAAAACAGAAGTCCGGACTGCGCCTCGACATCAAGTCGGAGGCCCTCAAAGGCGGCGACAACCACGGCCCGGACATCCTTCCCGGCCGGGCCAAGGAAAGCCCGCTGATCCACTTTGTCACCACGGACGACGAGGACGAGCTCATGCCCCCGGCCGGCCGACTGTCGGCCGCCGAGATCGCCACCCTGACCCGCTGGATCGAAGAGGGTGCCGCCTGGCCGGATGGCATCGACACGGCACAACTCGAGGACCGCACCGATCACTGGTCGTTCAGGCCGCTCCAGGCAGATCTCAAATCTCAGATTTCAAATCTCAGATCCATTGACGCGTTCGTGGATGCCAAACTCGCCGAACAAGGTTTGCACCGAGCACCACCGGCCAATCCGGCGACCCTGATCCGCCGGCTCAGCCTCGATCTCACCGGCCTGCCGCCGCCCCCGGAAGAAGTGGCCGCCTTCGTGAAGGAGTGCGACGGCGACCAGGCGAACGCGGCCGCCCTCGAGCGCCTCGTCGACC
>JAUREI010000086.1 GCA_030827515.1 Prosthecobacter sp.
CGTCGGCACGGCCGCGACGCAGGATCAGGCGACTGCCAAGCGACTCCAGATTCTTCGCCAGCGAGTCCAGGCAGCCGCAGAGAAACTGCTGGCGGATCGAGCCCGTCCAGTCGTGGGCACCCTGCCAGTCGCTCAGCACATACACCGGCACCACCTGCACCCCCGGCTGCGCCGCCGCCAGCAGGGCGGGGTTGTCAGTGAGGCGAAGATCGCGGCGGAACCAGTGCAGGACGACGTCGGGCATGGAGGTGCATACGCGGCGCGGGGCACCTCGGCGACAGCCCTTTTCCAGCAAAGCCATGGCCGGTCGCCCGAGACACAGGCGCGGGCCGTTCAGCGTCGCGAAACCGGACGCCCGGGATCAGGCCCGCTCTCAAGCCCGGCATCGGGTGGCGGCACCCTCCGGCGATCACTCTCACTGTCGTCGCCGAGCTTGCGGTAGAGCGAAGCCATCTCCACCGGACTGGCACCAAAGAGAGGCGCCACGAGGACCATGGCCGTCACAAACGGCGCGCCCACGGCATACCTCACCCCGGTAATCACCCCCTGCCCCAGGCGCTGCCCCATGGGGCGGGAAGCCGCAGACGGGGGCTCAGGCGGACTCGTCGACGTCGCACAGCCCGCGAGTCCTACCGAGAGGACAGCGACCATCAGCCAGTGCCGGGCATGCGGAAAAATCGCCATGAGAGGTGACAGGACCTCAGCCTGCCCAAAACCCCGCGCGTGAACAAGACAAAAACCGGGCCCTTAATCCTTCAGGGCCGCCCGCTGCAGTGGCAGTCGCGCGG
This sequence comes from Prosthecobacter sp., assembly GCA_030827515.1. Classification (GTDB taxonomy): domain Bacteria; phylum Verrucomicrobiota; class Verrucomicrobiia; order Verrucomicrobiales; family Verrucomicrobiaceae; genus Prosthecobacter. The sequence goes on from JAUREI010000086.1 coordinate 789, forward strand.
AAGATCGGCCGGTAGCCGGCGTTTCCGCGCCATGCGCCTCCTGCTTCTCGCCCTGCTCAGCCTCGCCCTACCCGCCGCCGCGGCGGATCGGCTGAACCTGCTCTTCCTCACCACCGACGACATGAGCTGCGACTCGGTCGGTGCCTGGGGCTGCAAACTGGCCGACACCACCCCGAACCTCGACCGCCTGGCGGCGCGTGCGCTGCGCTTCAACCATGCCTTTGTCCAGGTAGGCAACTGCATGCCCTCGCGCAACGTCATGGGCTCGGGTCGCTACCCCCACAACAACCGGGTTGAGGGCTTTTATCAGATCAAGGACCCGGACTACCCGGTGCTGGCTGACCTCATGAAGGCGGGAGGCTGGTTCACCGGCATTCGCGGCAAGGTGCCTCATGCCACGCCCTATTCACCCTACCCGGGCTGGGATGCCGTGCTCGACACCCTGCCCGATGGCCGCACGGCCCATATCAAGGATCCGAAGTCCTATCATGCCTCGGTGCAGGACGGCGTCGCCCGGGCGAAGGAGGCCGGCAAACCCTTCTTCCTCAACATCAACATCTCCGACCCCCACAAGCCCTTCTACAACGAAAAGGGCAAGGGCGATCCCCATGTGCCCAGCCGCGTCTTCACCGCCGACGAGGTGCCCGTGCCCGGCTTCCTGTTCGACGATCCCGAGGTGCGCGCCGAACTGGCCCTCTACTATTCCTCCGTGCGTCGCGGCGACGACTGCGTGGGCGAGGTTCTGCGCGCGCTTGAGGAGGCCGGCGAGCTTGAGCGCACCGTCATCCTCTTCCTGTCCGACCACGGCATGCCCCTGCCCTTCGCCAAGACCCAGCTCTACTACCACAGCACCCGCACGCCCATGATGGTCGTCTGGCCCGGGGTCACCCGGCCTGGGGCGGTGGACGACGAACATCTGGTTTCGGCCGTCGACCTGCTGCCCACCCTGCTGGACATCTTCGGCCTGCCACATCCCGACGGCATGGACGGCCGCAGCTTCGCCCCGGTGTTGCGCGGTGAAAAGCAGGACGGGCGCGACTACGTGGTCACCGAATACAACGAGAACTCCGGCGCCAACCGCAGTCCCATGCGCTCCATCGTCACCAAGGAGCATGCCTACCTTTTCAATCCCTGGTCGAACGGTCAGCGCGTCATGAGCACCGCCACCCAGGGCACGGCCACCTACCGGCGCATGAAGGCGCTCGCCAAGACCGATCCCCAGATCGCCGCCCGCCTCGACCTGATCGACCATCGCGTGCCGGAGGAGCTGTATCACTATGCCTACGATCCCGACGCCCTCAGCAACCTCTTCGGCAAGCCCGAGGTCAGCGAGGTGCAGGCCCGGCTCGTCGGCGCCCTTGAAGAATGGATGGTGCGCACCCGCGACCCCCTGCTCGACGTCTTCCGCCAGCGCCACGACCCCGCCGTGCGCGAAGCCTTCATGAAGCAGGTTCAGGCCGAGGCCGACATCCGTGGCCGCAAAGGCAAGGGCAAGGCACCGGCGAAGGCCATGCCCGGCGCCCGCAAGGCCAAGGCCGCGGCCGGCCAGCCCCCCGCCCTGCCCGGTGGCGATGTCGTCCTGGAACTGCAGTCACCGGACAAGGTGAACCGCGGCGGCGAACTCATCGTGTCTCTGCATCACCGCCTGCCCGAAAGCCTCGGCCCGCAAAAACTCCATGTCACCCTCAAGGACGCCGCAGGAGGTCGTCTTGAACGCCAGGTCCTCGACGTCCGCGGCGAGGGCACCGCGAAGGTCACCTTCCGCCTGCCCGCCGACGACCCCGGCAAAAGCGTCAGTCTCGCCGCCTTCCTCGGCGAAGAGTTCCCCAAGAACCTCAAGCATGTTCAGTCCGGGCCGGTGGCGGTGGAGTGAGGGAGTGGGGCTGAGCTGATCTTTTCGACCGCGGCATGCTGCCGACGGGGGCCGGACTAATCCACCTAAATCCACCTGATCGTCTGGAACGTCGCGGATCAGGCGACGGCAAGCAGTGAAGATTGCTGGAACGTCAGATGTTATTTGAGCCTTGGCTGCATCCGTTTTGTCGCCGTTGTTTGGTGGTTCAGCCATCGTATCTTACCCCTGTGACTCTTAGATCAGAATCAAGTCCGAGATCGACATCAAGGTGGTTGAACGTCGCTGTTCCCGAATACCACAAGTGTGCGCTTCCATCGGAGTAAAAAAAACCAGTCGAAGAGACAGTTCAGAGAGCAGATCCTCTGAATTCTTCTGCCATCGGTCGCCAAAGTATGCCCGGTGCTTATGGTGGATCTCTGGCGCTGCATCTCTGAGCATTCGGCTCTCATGAGCCATCAGGAGATGCCAAGCCTCCTCGCTCTGATCAAGGAAGTCCGCCCAATCGAGAGTCATCTCCGAATCGCCAACTAACGACACCTCAATCTCCTTTTCAGGGCGGCCTCGATAGACGCCGTTAAGAGTCGGCCACTCTGGAAGCTCGTTGTCCCAAACGAACTGCTCAAAGATTTGACTTTGGAGAGCGGGAGTCATGTTTTTCGGCAAACAGTATCATTCAATCACCTTGTGCCCGAACTGTTCGGACACCCAGAGGCCTCGTGGCTGGCAGGCGTTCATGGGAATGAGGTTCTCCGACACGGCGAGACCCGGCAAGAAATATCCGATCGCTGACTCGGATTTCAGGGAGATTCACGCAGTTTGGCGAATGCGCCTACACCGATCCTGCGAGGTCACTGCCCCAGGCTACAGCCCCTGCTTCAAGCAACCATCCACAACCCTGCCTTCCCTTCGGTGCTTTCCGTGTCTTCCGTAGGCCTTTAAAGTCAGGTGGCTGACCGGCCGAGGTGGCAGAGCGGTGCAGAAGCGCCGCACTCCGAGGGCGCTGCGCGCGGCTCAGCCCCGCCTGCGGCGAAAGTCGGCGCCGACGCAGCGGTGCCCTACCACCTCCATCCACCATCCGCCATCAACAGCCCCTGCCCCTCGATTCGCATTGCCGGGAAGAACCGTCACTGACCGTCGTTCTCCGGCGCAGCATGAAATCCCTTCTTCTCCTGCTCGGTCTGGCCCTGCCGCTGGCGGCGGCGGAGCGTCCCAACGTGGTGCTGTTTCTGGTCGATGACATGGGCTGGATGGACAGCGGCATCTACGGCTCACAATACTACGAGACACCGAATCTGGACCGCTTTGCGTCCCGGGCGACCCGCTTCACCCGCGCCTATGCGGCGCCATTGTGCTCGCCGACGCGCGGCAGCATTCTGTCGGGCAAGCACCCGACCCGCCACGGCATCCTCACCGCCAGCGGCCATCAGCCGCCGCAGCCGGCGGATTTCGAGTTCATGCCGAAGGCGGCGCCGGCGAACCGGCCGATGCTGACGCCGGTGAGCAAGAATTACCTCGACCCGGCCGAGATCACCCTGGCGGAAACGCTGCGCGCAGCGGGATACGCCACCGCCCACATCGGCAAGTGGCACCTGGGCCTGACACCCGAATACCGTCCCGAGGCGCAGGGCTTTGACACCGCCTTCCACTGCGCGCCGGACCCCGGCCCGCCCGGCAATTATTTCTCGCCCTACGGCGTCGTGCCCGAGGGACGACCGACCGCGAAGGCGAAGGTCGGCACGATCACCGACGGCCCACCCGGCGAATACATCGTCGATCGCCAGGCGCTGGAGGCGGTGAAATTTCTGCAGGCCCACAAGGACCGCCCCTTCTTCCTCAACCTCTGGTGCTACGGCGTGCACGGCCCCTGGGGCCACAAGCCGGAATACACCGCCGAGTTCGCCAAGAAGACCGACCCGACCGGCCGCCAGAAGAACCCGATCATGGCGAGCATGCTGCGCAGTGTCGACGAGTGCTTCGGTCGCATCCTCGCCGAGCTCGATGCCCTGGGTCTGACCGAGAACACCCTGGTCATCTTCTATTCCGACAACGGCGGCAATGTGCACAGCAACGTGCCCGGCACCGACAAGACTGCGGCAGCGGAGAAGTTCAAGAGCGAGGCCCTGGCCGACTGGCGCAAGTGGGCCGGCAACGAGCCGCCGACGAACAACGCGCCGCTGCGCGATGGCAAGGGCACGCTCTATGAGGGCGGCACGCGCGTGCCCATGCTCTGGGCCCTGCCCGGCAAAATCCGCGCCGGCGCGGTGACCGAGGCGCTGGCGGGTCACATCGATGTCTATCCGACCGTGCTTGACCTGCTCGGCCTCGAGCGCCCCGCAGGCCAGGTCATGGATGGCGTCAGCCTCAAGCCCGTCCTGACTGGCGAAACCAAGGCCGTGCGAGAGGCCTTCTTCAACTTCTTCCCCTACCGGCCCAACGAGGGCGGGGTGACGGTCGTTCAGGGCGACCACAAGCTGATCCGCTGGTTTGGCCCGGGCGTGCCGCGCGAGCTGTATGACTTGAAGCAGGATCCCGGGGAGTCGACCAACCTCGCCGAGCAGCAGCCGGACAAGGTGAAGGAGCTGGACGCCGTCATCGACGCCTTCCTGCGCGACACCCACGCCAAAACCCCGACGCCGAACCCGGCCTACCAGCCGCGCCCGGAAGCCGCCGCCAAGCGTCCCTTCGACGGCTGGGTGCCCAAGGGTTGCACCCTGGAGGAACGCGACGGCGCGCTGGTGGTCACCGGCGAGGGACGCAATCCCTTCCTCGGCCGGGCCGGCTTCAAGCTGCAGGGACCGGTCACCGTGGTCCTCAAAACGCGCGGTGCCGGTGGCACGGCCAAAATCCAGTGGCGCACACTGCAGCAGGAGACCTTCCCGGCGGAAGGGCAGATCATGGAATTTCAACTGCCGTCAGCAACGGACGCGGCGATGGAAACCCTCGTGACTCTGCCGACCGAGAGCCTGCAGCACCTGCGCCTCTACCTGCCGGCGCAAGAGGCCCCGGTGGTCTTGGAAAAGGTCGAGTTCCGGGGCCGTTGAGCCCCGTCGGATCCGTCCGACGTCCGGATCAGCAGCCGCAGGTCTTCGCGCAGGGCGCGGGCGGCGACAGTTCGCGGACTTCGTCGGCCACGGGGGCGCTGAGGTCCGGGTTGGGTTCCTGGGCGCTGAGACCGAGTTCCCGCAGCAGGGCGAGGTCTTCATTGGCGCGCGGGTTGGCGGCGGTGAGCAGTTTGTCGCCGTAGAAAATCGAATTCGCGCCGGCGAAGAAGGCCAGGGCCTGGGCCTCGCGGTTGAGATTCGTGCGGCCGGCGCTGAGACGGATCTTGGCGCGCGGGATGGCGATGCGGGCCACCGCGATCATGCGGACCAGCGAGAAGGAGTCGACCTGGGGATTGTCACCCAGGGGGGTGCCCTTCATCGGCATGAGCGCATTGATCGGCACGCTCTCGGGGTGCGGGTTGAAGTTGCTGAGCACCTCGAGCATTTTCAGGCGGTCCTCAATCGTCTCACCAAGGCCGAGGATGCCGCCGCAGCAGACCGACATGCCGGCGTCCTGGGCGTGGCGGATCGTGCCGAGGCGGTCTTCAAAGGTGTGGGTGCTGACGATGTTCGGGTAGTGTTCCGGGCTGGTGTCGATGTTGTGGTTGTAGGCGGTGACACCGGCGTCCTTGAGCTGGCGGGCCTCTTCCTCGCCGAGTTGGCCGAGCGTCACGCAAACTTCCATGCCCAGGGGAGCGACACTGCGGACGATATCGAGCACCTGGTCGAACTTCTGCGTGCCGGCGCGGACGCCCTTCCAGGCGGCGCCCATGCAGAGGCGGGTGGAACCATTGGCACGGGCGGCGCGGGCTCGCTCCAGAACCTGCTCCTTGTCCATGAGTTTCTCGGCCTCGACGCCCGTGCTGTAGCGGGCGCTCTGGGCGCAGTAGCCGCAGTCCTCGGAGCAGCCGCCGGTCTTGATGCTGAGCAGGGTGCAAAGCTGGACCTCGTTGCCGGTCCAGTGCTCTTCGTGCACGGCACGGGCCTGCTTGATCAGGTCGAAAAACGGCTGGTGGTAGATGCGGTGGAGTTCGGCGTAAGTCATGGAGAAAAGGGGGTTGGGGATCATTTGACCCAGCGACTGCCAGGGCTGAGGGCGACCTGCCAGTTGCGCTGGTGCATGTGGGAGTAATCGGTCTTGCCAATGGCGCCCACCATGCGAACGCCGGTGGCCTGGCGCCAGGAGCGGCTCATGCTCTCGCCGGTGTGACAGCCCCAGCTTTTGCAGAAGGCGCCGCGGGCAAAGACCCCGCGACGGATGTCGCGCAGATCGTTCTCATGCAGCCAGGCGGTCGAGGCGGCATAGATCTCCGAACTGTAGTCGAAGAGGAAGCAATGCTTGTTGGAGTGACCGAAAAACTCGAAGCCGGCGACCTTGTGGCGGGAACGCGGCGCGTGGGCACCCCCCTGGTTGAGGTAGTCGATCACTTCCTGACCGCTGCGGAACCAGACAAGGTTGACCTTGTAGGTGTCGCGCACCGACTCGATGTGACTGAGCAGGGGTTCGCCATCCTCGGAGGCGCGGCGTGCATAGGCGTCGCGATACACCAGCCAGGTGAGGATCGTGCCCTGCGGCTGGGTGCGACGAAGCTCCTGGAGGCGCACGCGGGCGGTGCGGATAAAGTTGCCCCACCAGCGGTCGTGCTGCTGAATCGGACGACGCAGATCCTCCCACTCGCGCAGGGCGGGTCCGCCGGAACAGACGATGTACTCGGTCTGTGCGGACGCTGCGCTGGAGAACAGCAGCAGCGCCAGGGTCGCGGTCAGCAGGCGAATCGTGGTCATGCGCCGGGTCAACCTCGAATCACTTCAAGGGGGTGAGCTTGAGATTGCGGAACTGCACCTTCATCGGCGGGCCCTGATGGATCTGCAGGGCCAGCAGGCCTTCCTTGGGAGCGTTGGCGGCGTCCTCGTCGGTGACATCGATGGTCTGCAGGCCGTTGATGAAGTGCTGCACGTGGTTGCCCTTGGCGACGATTTTGTAGGTGTTCCAGTCCTCCTTCTTGATGGAGGCCTGGATGGCGGCGCTGTCACCCACCAGACCGGCCTTCTCAACCGTCGGCTTCTTCGGTTTGTCACTCGCCTTGATGACGGTTTTCTCACCGCGCAGGGCGAGGATGCCGCGGCCCTTTTCCTCGTAGAGAATGCCGCTGTATTTGTCGCCCGCCTCAAAGTCGGCCTGGTAGCCGCTGATGATGGGGCCAAACTCTCCGGGGGCAAGTTCCGTGCTGCGATACTGGACGCCGGAATTGCCCTTTTCAATGCGGTATTCGAAGGTCAGTTCAAAGTCGGACACCGTGCCGCCCTTCCAGACGAGGAAGGTGTTGTGCTTGATGATGCCCTTCTCCGGGTTGGCCGGGTCCGGCGGGGTGATGCCGGTGATGGCGCCGTCCTGAACGCTCCAGAGGTCCTTGTTGCCCTCCCAGCCGGTCAGGTCGCGACCATTGAAGACTTCGATGTCAGCGGCGGCCAGGGGCAGAATGGCCAGGCCGAAGAGGGTGGTGAGGGCACGGATTTTCATGGTGTTGGCGGAGCTGTTTCTAACGCCGGGGCGGACATTTGTCCATCGGCTTTGCGGACTCCCGGCAAGCGCCTGCAAGGCAGGGGCTAGCTCAGTCCCCGGGCATCCAGGCCTGCAGCGAGGCTACCTCCTGTTTTGCCGCCGAACTGACCGGAATGCCCCAGAAGTCGAAGAACGGCCCCAGATTGCGCCCGGCAATCTTGGAAAAGCGCACGAGGAACTGGTCGCGGCGCTGGGCGTCATCAGCCGGCTGGGGACCAAAAGAGGGATCGGCAAAGCTGTGCAGGTAACGGCGCCAGGATTCCCAGCCGAACGCCTGCACGAGCTGGATGTAGGTGGTCAGGGCCAGGAAGGGGTCACTTTTCCACACGGCCCACTTGTCCCCGGCAGCCCGGATCTTCTGCAGGTGCTCGCGACGGGCCTCGGCGCTGATGTTCGCATGGCCGATGAGCCAGTCCTTGCCAAGCACCGCCTCGTAACACCACATGCCGATGACATTGTTGGTCACCTCGCCGGTGCCCTCGAAGGTGAAGTGCGGTCGCTGGTGGTTGTGACCAATCTCATGGTAAAAGCCCCAGCCCGGGAACTTCAGGCGACTGAAGGTGACCATCTCGGCCGCGGCGCTCACCGGAATCATGATCGGGTAGCCGCTGTGCATGTAGCCGGCGCTGATCTGGACATCGGCGACGATGCGCTCCGGCCGCCTGCGCTCGGTCGCCTGATTCGTGATCTCGTCCTGGGCTTCCACCACCTTGCGCCAGAATTCCATGAGCTCAGTCGGATTGTTGACCGCACGGGCAACCTCGGTCGGACAACTCAGGATGATCTTGTCGCACTCGAATTCCGCCCACGGAGCCGGCAACTTCCGCAGGGTGTCACGCCACTGCGCGTCGCTGTGCTCTCCGAGCACAAAGCGGGGGGCCTCCAGCCCTCCCTGAATCACGGCGTTGAAGGTTCCCTGCGACTTTTCCCCGGCCGGCACTTCCACGTAGATCAGGCCGCCGAAGGCGCTGGCGAGGCGGGTCTCGGTGCCACGCACCGGCGCCGACTTGCAAATCTCCGGCGCGCGCTGCCAGCGGTCGAGATGATAGAGGGTGTCCGAATGACAGCCGATGCGTACAGCAAACCCCCGGCCCGCACGGTCGGCCGGCATGGTAACACGGATGACCTCACCGGCGGCGGCGTAGAGGCCGGTGCTGGTCCAGCCTGGAACGGTCGCATCCACGGTCACCGTGCGTTCAACCCGGGGCGCCGCCGCGGGGGCCTTGCCGGGAAAGACTTCATGGGCCGGATGGGCGGCCGTGGCCTCCGGGGCGGAAAGACGCAGAACCCGCATCTCCACCCCGAGCCGGATGCGTTCGGCCGACTCCCCGGCCTCGGTCAGGGGCCGTTCCGCCGTCGGGATGGCGGACTTGCCCCCGGAACCGCCCAAGGCCTTCAACACCACCGCCTGAAAGGCGTCGTTCCCCGGTGGTTGGGCCGCCAGGGCGAGTTGGATCGACGCAGCCGCCTGGCTGGCTGCCCCAGCCGGGAGGGCCGTCGTCTTCCCTTCCAGGGCGGCGACCGCCGCGCCCGCATGCATCATTTCCGGAAGCTGGCGACGCGCCTGGAAGCTGTTGACCCCGTTGAAGGCACTCTGGTCGGTGAAGGCGAGTCCCGCGCTGGCGAGTGCCTGATTCAAACCGTGATCGACCGCCAGATCCCCGCCGCGGCTGGTCTGGGCAAAGGCCCAGCCGGTCATGCCGGCGATGAGGCCGCCACCATTCTCGATCCATCGACGGATGACCGCCGCCTCTTCGGCCGAGGTGATGCCCTGCGCATTGAGCACGAGCACGTCCAACCCGGAAAGCTTGCCGGTCGCCAGGGGCCCTTGAAGGGATTCCACCCGGGATGCCTGGGGGCGGTAAACGTCTGGGGCCTTGATGCCGTGGAGGCCGATGCGCGGCTTGTCCTTTTTCGACACCCAGCGGACAGCGTTGGCCAGCAGTCGGGCGTGATCCCCACTGGCATCACCTTCCACATAGGCATTGTGACCGAATAGCAGGATGCGCCCTTTCCCCAGTCCGGCGACGGCGGCGACAGCGGCCTCCGTGCCGTTGCGATCGGCGGCAGCCAGCAGTGGGAAGGCCAGACGTCCCCAGACCGCCAGCGGTCCCGGGGCTCCCGACTTGGGCAGCGTCTGCACGCCCTCCAGCAGTTTGGCGCGCTCGGCTTCGACCACCTCGGTTGGCATCTGGGCAGCGGCCGTTCCGCCCAACAGAACCAGAAGCAGGAGGCGTCGCAGGCTTGGACTCATGAACGGATCCATGTCCCGGATTATTCGTTGTCGCCGAACCCGCTGCGGATCAATTCCTCAAGGTCGGCCATGGCGGCCTCGGCATCGGAACCTTCGGTGGTCAGCTTGATCGTCTCGCCGCGTCCGGCCGCCAGCATCATGAGGCCCATGATGCTCTTGCCATTGACCGGCTCGTCATCCTTCTCGACCCAGACGTCGCATTTATACTTGCTGGCCCGCTTGACGAACTGCGCCGCCGGACGGGCGTGCATGCCCATCTTGTTGCAAATGGTGAGTTCTTTGCTGACAGTCATGGTCTGGGTTGGGTTCAACCTATCTGTTCGTCCGCCATCTTTTTCAACAACCTTTGATCAAACTCGACGGCGCTGTTGTAGCCAAAGGTGCGCAGCTTGTAATTGAGGGCGGCGAGTTCGATGAGGCCGGCAACATCACGACCGGGCGCCACCGGGATGTCCACCTTGGCGATGGGCAGCCCCATGAGCGTCTCCGTCTGGCTGGCCATGCCGACCCGCTCCAGGTCCTCGGCCTCCTTGAGATGGACGAGGTCGACGATGAGATCGAGCCGCTTGGTCATGCGCACCGAACCCACCCCGAACAGGGCGGCAACGTTGAGCAGGCCCAGGCCGCGGATCTCGATCATGTTGCGGGTCATCTCCGGAGCCGAACCGATGATTTCGCGCTCCTCAATGAGGCGCAGGCGCACGGCATCGTCGGCGACCAGGCTGGCGCCGCGCTGCAGCAGGCCAATGACGCTCTCGCTCTTGCCCGATCCGCTCTTGCCCCGAATGAGCACCCCGATGCCCTGCACGTCGACCATGCAGCCGTGCATCATCGTCGTCGGTGCAAAGGCCCACTCAAGCTTGATGGTGGCGGCATTGATGAACTTCATCGTCATCATGCTCGTCTGAAAAACCGAGATGCCGGCCTCATTGGCGATCTGGAGCAGATCATCCGGCAGGCGATGACCGCGTGCCGACACCAGGCAGGGAATGTCCCAGGTGCAAAGCTGGCTGAACCGGGCGAGTCGAACTTTTGGCTCCAGCTGGGACAGGAAGGAATGCTCCGAGTTTCCAACCACCTGAACCCGCTTGTAGGCGAAGTAGGTGAAAAAGCCCGACAGGGCCAGGCCGGGCCGGTTGACCGAGGGTTCGAGGATGCGCCGGCCAAACCCCACATCCGAGCCGACGAGTTTCAGCTTCAACGCCTTTTCGTTCATGCGAAAGCAGTCCTCCACGGTGATGGAGGCGGGGCGTTTGACCTTGACCGGCTGGGCACTCATGCAGGCGCATCCTAGCAGGAGAACGCCGCGGCCCAAGCACAAAAACCGCCTCAGCGGCAGCGAATGGCGACGGATTCGCCATGGGCATCGAGGCCCTCGACGGCGGCAAAGGCGCGCACCACAGGCGCGGACTTCACGCAACTCTCCCGGTCCAGGCGGATCAGGCTGGTGCGCCGCTGGAACATGTCGACCGTCAATCCCGGGAAGGACTTGCCCGCGCCGCCGGTCGGCAGGGTGTGGCTGGGGCCGGCCAGGAAGTCGCCGACGGCGACCGGCGAATGGTTGCCCAGGAAAATGGCGCCCGCGGTGCGAATGAGCGGCAGAATCTCCGCCTCGCGCGCCGTGATCAGGCTCAGATGTTCGGGCGCGTAGGCATTGACCAGGCGGGCAGCCTCCTCGAGCGAGGGAGCGAGCAGGCAGAAGACCCCCTTGTCGAGCACCGGCCGCAGTTGGGCTTGGCGGCTGAGTCCGGCGGCCTGCCTCTCGACCTCGGCCAGCACGGCATCGAGCAGGGCATTGTCATCGGTGATGAAGCCGGCCTGGCTGTCCTTGCCATGTTCGGCCTGGGCAAGAATGTCCGCGGCGATGAAGGCGGGGTTGCCGGTGTGGTCGGCGAGAATGAGGACTTCGCTCGGTCCGGGCAGCAGGTCGATGGCGACGACGCCAAAGGCCTGGCGCTTGGCTTCGACGACGAAGCTGTTGCCGGGGCCGAAGATCTTGGCGACCGGCCGGATCGTCTCGGTGCCATAGGCCAGCGCGGCGATCGCCTGGGCGCCGCCGACCGTGTAAACCTCCGTGGCACCCGCCAGGCTGAGGGCGGCGAGCAGCCCCGGGTTGACCTTGCCGTCGCGGCCGCAGGGCGTGCAGACCACGATTTCCGGCACACCGGCGGCAGCGGCCAGGGTCACCGTCATGATGGCGGTGGAAACGAGCGGGGCGGATCCGCCGGGCACGTAGCAGCCAACGCGTTCGAAGGGATGATAAACCTCGCCCACCTCGGCCCCCTGGGCATTGCGGCCCGACCAGTCCTGGCGAAGGCTGCGTCGGGCAAAGTCGAAGACGTTGCGGTGCGAAGACTCGAGCGCCGTGCGCAGGTCATCCCCCGCCCCGGCCCAGGCGGCTTCCAGTTCCGCCGCCGGCACCCGCAGGTCGCCGAGACGGACACCGTCGAAACGTTCCGTGAAATCGCGCAGGGCGGCATCGCCACGGGCGCGCACCTCGCTGATGACGCCGGCCACCACCTCGCGGACATGGTCGCTGGCCTCGGCGCGGCGGTCGAGGGCGGCGGCGGCTTGCTTCCAGTCGGGATCAGTGTGGCGGATGACTTTCATGGGACAGGGTTTACGTGCCAAGCAATGCAGGGGCGTCAACCGGCGAGCGGTTGCCTTACTGGGTGGCGAATTTGGTGAGCAGGCCGCGCTTGCGGGTCAGGCGCAGGATCTGGAAGAACAGCGCGCCGGCGGCGACCAGGTAAACCAGGTTGAGCAGCACCGCCTTGACCAGCAGGCCGGTGGCCATGGTGCCGGTCTGCATGACATCGCGCATGCCCTCGAAGACGTAGGTGGCGGGGAAACTCCAGGCGAGCGGCTGCGACCAGGCGGGCATGTCGGCCACGGGATAGAACACCGCGACCACCGGCTGGATGAAGAAGGGCACCGCCCAGGCCAGGGATTCCGCGGCCTGTCCCCAGCGCAGGATGAGGGCGGTGGAGATCATGCCGAGCGACCAGCCGAAGAGCATGAGGTTGAGGAAAAAAGGCACCAGCCACCATTCGAGCGTGAACAGATTGAACTGGTAGGCGAGCCAGGAGACCAGGCCGAGCACGACACCGGTGACGCAGATGCGCAGCACACCGACCATGAAGGTGGCGGCGAGGTATTCGGTGGTGCGCACCGGGGCGACGAAGACATTCAGCAGATTACGCGTCCAGACGTCCTCGAGGAAGGAAATCGCCACCCCCTGCTGGGCGCGGAACAGGATGTCCCAGAGGATCATCGCTCCGAGCAGGAAGAGAATGAAACCGCCGAACTCCTGGCTGGTGTTGCGCTGCAGGAAGAGGGTCAGGTTGCCCCACACCAGCAGGTCGACCAGCGGCCAGAAGACCATCTCGACGAGGCGGATCGGATTGCGCGTGTAAAGAAAGATGTAGCGGAGCACGAGGGCCCAGATGACGCGGAGGTTCATGGCGGTACGGTTACTCCTCGATGTCGCCGCTCCGGGCGATCTTGATGAAGACGTCCTCGAGGGAGTTTTCGGCGAATTTCTGCACGATCTGGTCAGGCGTGCCCTCGGCCACGATGCGACCCTTGTGCAGGAAGATAACTCGGTCGCATACCTCCTCAATGTCGCGCATGTTGTGGCTGGTGTAGAGAATGCCGATGCCACGCTCGGCCTGCACGCGGCGCACAACTTTGCGAACCTTGTCGGCAATGTCCGGATCCAGGCTGGCGGTGGGCTCGTCGAGCATCAGCAGCTCGGGATCGTTAAGGAAGGCCTTGCAGAGATTGACACGGGTCGATTCGCCGGCGGAGAGCTGACCCGTGACCCGGTCGGCGAGGTGGGCGATTTCGAGCAGGTCCAGCAGGCCGGCGATCTTGCGCTTCGCGTCGCGCACGCCGTAGATTTTCGCAAAGACGACCAGGTTCTGCCAGACCTTGAGGTTGCCCGGCAGGCTGACATAGGCCGAGGAGAAGTTGGCGCGCTGGAGGATCTCGATGCGGTGCTTGTGCAGCGGCTTGCCGAAGGCGGAGAGCTGACCCGAGGTCGGCAGGGTCAGGCCAAGCATGCAGTTCATCGCCGTCGTCTTGCCCGCGCCGTTGGCGCCGAGCAGGCCGAGAATTTCACCCCGGTGCAGGCGCAGCGACAACCGGTCGAGCGCCTTGACGCCGTCGAACTCACGCGTGAGATCGCGCGCTTCCAGGATGACTTCTCGCGGGTCGGGATCGGACATGGGGGGCGCGCAGATTCGCGCGGATCACCGGGATTGCAACCTCTCGCCGACTCAGGGACGATTCGCCGGCAAGGAATACCGCCACATGTGAACCATCCGTCCGGCAAAAAGGCCGGATCGCCCGTTGACAGCCGTCCCCCCGGGTCTTTCTTTAGCAAGTGGCACGGTTTCGGCCGTGCGGTCGGTGAACTTCTTTGATCTATGGCTACGCAAGGCCAGCACCAGGAAGATTCCGTCCCTGCCTGCAAAGGCGGCGGGGGACAGACCGTCGTTGAACTGTGCGGCGTCCGCGAGGGTGGCCTGATTTTCTGGTCCCGCCAGCGTTTTGAGATCGGTGCGGAATTGCAAGTGCGCATTCGTCGCGATGCCCTTGGCGCCGCTCCCGGCCAGCTTTCGGAGTGGGTCAACGTCCGCGGTTTTGTCGTCGAGTCCCCGGCCGTCTGCCGTCCCGACGGTTCCCATGTCTTCCGGATCTCCCTGCTGCTCGACAGTGCCTTGGTCCCCTGCCCGGCCACTCCCCGCGACTCCGCCGGCTGCCCTCGGGTCGCCACCCGCTTCCCCGGCCTGACCGCCCCCGGCCTGAACTGACTCAGCGACTTGCCGCCTCGGCAAAGGCGGCGGCCATGAATTCGCCGCGACTGCCCGCCGAAACCAGCGCCGCCCCCGAGGCTCCCAACGTGCGCGCCAGCGTCAACCAGCGCTCGCGCA
>JAUREI010000029.1 GCA_030827515.1 Prosthecobacter sp.
AGGCAAATTCACATCGGAGAACTACGACACCGGAAACAAAAACCATCAGGAGGAGCGCCTCAACGCGCAGCTTTAACTTGTTAAGGCTGCACGCTGCTTTTTGGAGTCAAAAGCAACCCAGACGGGCAGACTTCGTCCCTGAAATTCTTGCATGAAAAGAGGATCTTTCATGACGGGAATTCCCGTCATGAAAAAGAGAATGGGCTGAAATTTCAGATCTCTGAGGGTCGCTGAACGAGTCAGGATTTTGGCTTTCGGAGCGCAAGGGGTGAGGCAACGATCCGCGCCGCACCCCGCCCCACCCTGATCTTGGCCTTCCCCTGCCATCCGCAGGCCCCGGCGCAGATCTCAAGTGGCAGATTTCAGATCACCCCGGAACTTGCTCCCCTGGACCATGGGCCCGCACTTCGACCACGCGGGCGTGATCGAGGCCGTTCGTGGCGGTGATTGTCAGGCGAAGGACGTGGGTCCGCACGGGCGGCGTCAGGGCATGGACCCGGCGGCGCTGGTGGTTGCCTTCGACGCGCACGAGTTCCAGCCAACCGTCGGCGGTTGCGGCGGAGAGGGTGTAGTCGCGCACGGTCTCCGGTTGGGCCTGTCCCCAGAGCATCTTGCGCGTGTAGCCATCGGCCATGGACAGAGTGAGCAGACGGTGCAGGCCGGTATCGAAGACCAGCTGGACCTCGCCGAGTTCGACCGGTTCCGGCCAGCACACCTCCAGCCAGGCGGGCAGGCCGGGTTCGCTCATCCAGCGGTGCAGGCCGGGCTGGCGACGTTCAGCGGGGACTCGGTGGAGGATGCGGGTGCAGCCACTGCGCACCTGCTCCGGCCCGGCCCCGGGCTGGGCGCTGGAGGCAACGATCTCGCTCGCGCATCGCACGAGATCCCCGGCATCGTCAGGAACAACCCCGAGCAGGTGGGCATCGTCGCGCAGCAGGCGCTGCTGGATGGCGTGCATCAGTTCCGGCTGACCGGCGATGTCGGCGGGTGCGACACCCGCGCGCAGGGCGAGGGCGGCGGCGGTCCCGACTCCCTGCCCGACCGCGGCGCACGTGGCCATGACCCGGGTCGAGGCGAAGGCGATGTGGCTGGCCGAGAGGTTGCGACCGGCGAAGAAGAGGTTGCGCGGCCCGACGGAGACACAGGCGCGCAGGGGGATGTCGTAGACAAAGGGCAACTCGTGCTGGGTGCAGGGCGGCAGGTCGGGGGCGTCAACGCCCTCGGGCGGATGGGTGTCGATCGGCCACCCCCCAAACCCGATGGCATCGGCAAAGGACCGCGACTCAATCAAATCCTGTTCCGTGAGCACATGCTGCCCCACAAAGCGGCGGCTCTCGCGTTTGCCGGGCAGGAAGCCGATCCATTCGAGCGCCCAGTGGGCGGCATCGACCCCGGAACGATTCTTCACGAAATCCCAGACACCGAGGGTGATGGCGAGCAGTTCATCGCGGATGCGCTCGTTGTCGCGGATCGTGTCGAGGCAGCCGCCCCATTCGATCCACCAGTAGCCATACTCCAGACCGAGATCGAAGCCGCTCTGCGCATAGGGCCTCAGGCGCAGGTCGCCGGCCTCGAAACGCCGCACCCAGGGAGGCGCGGTGAAGGGCATGGGCCGGTCATGCCGACGTGCCTGAAAAAGGATCGAGGACCCGAGCGTGTGCTTGTCGGCCACCTCCCGGGCGAGCGCTTCGCCATGTTCGGACTTCGCCTCGCGGCCGTGGCGAAAGGGCGCACCGGCTTCGAGACCCAGACGGCCGTCGCCGGTGCAGTCGGCAAACATGGCCGCGCGAATGCGGAACGCCTGTTCCGTGGACGGACGCTCCGCGCGCACCGAACGAATCAGGCCACCCTCCACCTCGGCGGCGGTAACGGTCGTGTTGAGCAGCAGGGTCAGGTTCGGCTCGCGCCGGCACTTGTCGTAGAGCAGAAGATCCATCAGCGCCGGGGAGCGCTGGGGATTGTGCACGGCGAGGTCGAGGCGAATCTCCTCGATCAGGCCACCCTCGCGCAGTTCGTCGACGAGTTCCGTGCCGCCGTGCAGGCCGGTGGCGCCGACGATGTGCATGCGCACCTCGCTGGAGGCGTTGCCGCCGAGGACGGACCGGTCCTGGCAGAGAATGACGCGGGAACCGAGCCGGGCGGCGGCAAGCGCGCAGCAGACGCCGGCCATGCCGCCGCCCGCGACCAGCAGATCGCAGGTGAGCGACTCCTCCGCGTCGCGTGACATGGTCAGGGAATGAGGGTCGGTGCCCAGGGCCAGAGTGGCGTCAGGGCGCGATTTTCGACCCAGCCGCGCAGGTTTTCCGGTCGCGAAGGCACCTCCGCATAGATCCAGGCACCGCGTTTTTCCAGGATGCGCACCTGGCTGCCGGGCGGCAGGTCAATGACCGTGCCTGCGGTCGAGGTGGCGGCCGTGTACGCGCGGATGTCGGGTGCCGTGACCACGGCAACGTCGGCGACTCGCTCGGCACTGCCGGGGCGGAGCGCCGCCATGGCCGCGGAGGGCAGCAGCAGGGCCAGGCCGCAGGCGGTGACGGTGACCGGCCAGGAAGAGGTTCGGCCCGAGACCACGCGCCAGGCGAGCGGGACCAGGGCCAGCCAGAAACCGGCGGCCGCGATCAGCAGCCATTCATTGAGCGACAGCCACAAGCTCCAGCCCGCCAGGGTGGAGGAATCACCAAAGCTCAGGTAGCGGTGCTGCTCATGGAGATGGCGAAGGTTCTGGCGCAACTCCGGCGAACGACCGTCGAGCAACTGGGCGCGCTGATACCAGAGCGCCGCGCGACCCGGATCCTCCTGGCGGTAGCGGGCGTGACCGATGAGCTCAAAGAGATCAGCGCCGAGCAAGGGCGGCTCGCGCTTGGTCAGGCCTTCGGCAAGGTATTGGGCGCGACCGAACTCGCCCTTTTCAAGAAGCGTCGCCGCCTCGCGGTAGACCGTCTCCGGCGAGACCTCATCCGCCGCCAGCAGCGGCGAGGCGGCCAGCAGCAGGCACAGCAGGACCGCGCGTGCCAGCGATTCCTGGAAGAGTCGGCGCAGGCGGGTGAGCACACGCGCGCGTTCCGCCTTGTCGAGCGGCGCCCCGGGGGCGGGCGCGAAATTGAGCGACTGATAGCGTTCCAGCAGGCGACGCAGGTCGGGATCATCGACATCATCCAGCCCCTGGGCGACGTGCACAAACTGCGCGGCGGAATGCAGGAATTCCTCGTCGGACAGGCGCGTGGAAGCCTCGAGGGGTGCCCAGGCGGCGCGCAGTTCACCGGCGCGACCGGAGGCCAGGGTCTCGCGGCGGCGACGCACCCAGGAGGCGACAAAGGCGACGGCCAACAGGCCTGCTGGAACGGCCTGCACGCTCCAGAACAGACGGTTGTGCAGGAGCAGCGCACCGGTTGGAGCCAGCCAGCGGGGTTCGGCCCGGGGATGGATGACAATGTCGGCCAGCTCCGGCTGCGGATCGACGGCGGGCGGCGGAGCGACGTCGACCGTGACCGCGCCCTGCACGGACTCCGTGGGCGCCACCGCCGGTGCCGGCGTCATGGCAAGCGGGATCGCCTCGGTGCGCAGGGTGACGTATTGGCGCGAGCCGGGATTGAAAAAGCTGATCTCGAAGGGCGGCAACTCGCGGTGCACAGCTTCGGGAATGAAGACCTGGGAGAAACCGATCTTGCGCTCCAGGGTCGGCGTCTGGTTCTGGTCAAGGTTGCCCTCGATCGCATAACGCTTCGACGGATAGGCCTTCCAGCCGCCCTGTTCGAGCAGTCGCGGTTCGGTGAGCGCGTCGAAGTTGCCGGACCCGGCGATGACGAGATCCACCGCCAGTGGATCGCCGACGGTGAGGGTGGTTGGTGTCGCACTGGCCGTGATGGTGAACTCGCCAACGGCGCCGCTGAAGTTCGCCGGACGCCCCTCTTCCGGCAGGGGCAGGACCTTGAGGGTGACCTCCTGGCTTTTCACCGTCAGCTTGCGCGGCTCGGTCGGCACGTTGAAGAACCCGGAGGGAAAACCCGGAGGCAGATTGCTCATGCGGTCGCTGCGTTCGACCGGCACATCGACCAGGATTTCCATGGTGGCGGGCCCCACCTTGAGATCACCGGTGCGAAGGGAGGACAGTGTGCTGCGGAAGGTGAGCACGTAGTAACCGACGCCGTTGATCGCCGTCATCGACTGGTCGCTCTGCTGGGGAAAGCGGGCGATGGCGAAATCGCTCTTCTCGATCTCAACAAGTCCCAGGCGGCGCAGTTGCAACTGGCGCGGCACGTAGAGGCTGCAGTTCAGCTGCATCACCTCGCCCTGATAGATCTCCTTGCGCCCCGGCTCGATCTGCAAAATCGGCTGCAGTTCGTCGTCGCCCTCCGCGACCGGTGCCCCGCCCTGCTCGACCACCAGCTTGACCTCGTTGGTGACGAGCTTGCGGCCGTCGGCGACCAGTTCCTGGGCGGGGATGACGAACTCGCCCGGCTCGAGCGGCATGATGCCCCAGCTCAGGCGCACGCTGGAGGAGCGCCGGCCGTTGACGATGCGAATCTGGGTGGAGGTGGACGCGACCGAAGTCTGCTGGATCTGCAGGGGCAGGCGCAGCTGATTGGTGAAGGACTCGATCTGCGCGTCCTGCACTTCGATGACATAGTTGATGATCTGGTTCGGGCGGGCGGTGCCGGGCACCACACGGGCATTGACCTCCTGGCCGTGCGACAGCGTGGCGAGCAGGCAGAGGGCCGGCAGGAGAAGGATGCGAATGTCAAATCGGCCTGTCATGATGGGTCACCAGTCCTTCCCGTTCACCGCCGGGTCGCGCGGGCGCACCAGTTGCGCTTTTTTCTGGTCGTCGGCATAGGTACGAAGGAAGGCGCGCGCCTCGTTGCGACTGAAGCCGGTCGTCTCATTCTGACCTTCCTCGCCGGACTCGGCCTGCTGTTCGCCCTCGCCCTCCTCTTCCCCCTGGTTGGCGGCCTGGATCTGCCCCTCGGGCAAATCCTCCTCCTCACCCTCGCCGTCTTTCTTCTTGCCAAGGCTTTCCTTGCGGCTGCGATCCTTGCCCTGGCCGTCCTTGTCGCCCTGCTGGCCGGACTCGCCGTCTTCCCCTTCCTCGCCTTCGTCCCCCTTCTCGCCCTTGTCACCCTTCTGCTTGTCGCCCTTCTGTTTCTGCTCCTGCTGGTTGATCTGCTCCTGCAGTTCCTCCAGGCGCTTCTGCACAAACTCGCGATTCTCGCGCAGGGCGGTGTCATCGGGGTTGTGTTCGAGGGCGGCATCAAAATGGCGCACCGAGTCGCGCCAGGCGCGCAGGGTGTATTTCGGCTGCTTGCCCAGAGCCTTGTCGCCCTGGTCATAAAGGCTGTGCGCCAGTCCCTGATGGGCGCGTTCGCGCAGGGCGGGATCCTCCTCCTGGAGCGCCTGACTGAAACCGGCAACGGCGCGGTCGTAATCCTTGTTCTGGAAGGCGGCATACCCGAGCGCCTGGGCAAAGCCCGGGCGCAGGCGACCGGGCAGGTGCCCGTCTCGCAGGCTGCGGTCAAGGTGTTCGGCGGCGTTCTTGAGGTCGCCACTCTCGTAGGCCTCGCGGGCCTTCCGCGCACTTTCGTCGCCCCGACCGAACAGGGAGGCCCACACCGGGGCCGCCTCGACGGAAGGCGCGGCCAGAACAAACAGCAGGACAGCGGCGGCGACCGGCGTGGCGCGGGCCGGCCGGGGAGCGGGAGCGGGGCGGAGGAACCAGGCAATCATGAGAAGCAATACACCCATAGACAACGGCCATTGATAACGTTCGACCGGCTTGACAATTTGCCGCGCTTCGTTGGCCTGGGCCTGCAGGGCGGTGAGCAATTCGCGGACCACGCTGGCGGCAAGCGGCTGGGAACCGAGCCGGAGGTAGCGCCCCCGGGTCAGGCGGGCGATCTCGACCAGGCCGGCCTCCTCCAGGCGGGTGCGCACGACATTGCCCTGGCCGTCACGGACGTATTCGCCGGCGCGATCGGGGTCAGGATCAGGAATGAGCGCGCCGCTGTCGGTACCGACACCGACCGTGAGCACCAGAATGTTTTTCTTGGCCGCCTGCTCGGCGAGCCCGCGCACCTCGGCATCGGGTTCACCGCCATCGCTGAACAGGATGAGCCCGTGGTTGCGCGCGGGATTTTTCTCAAAGGTCTCGATGGCCAGGCGCAGGGCGCGACTGATCTCGCTGCCGCCGCGCGGCACCGAGGTGAAATCGAGCGAGTCAATGGCCTCGACAATCGCCTCATGGTCGGTGGTCAGCGGTGCCTGCAGGTAGGCGTTGCCGGCGAAGGCGATCAGACCCACACGGTCGGTCTTGAGCGCCAACATGAGGTCCTGGGCGGCAAGCTTGGCGCGGGTGATGCGGTTGGGCGAGAGGTCATCGGCCAGCATCGAGCGCGAGGTGTCGATGGCCAGGATGACATTGCGCCCCGACTCGACCTGAGTCTGCCAGTCCTCGCCCCAGCGTGGCCCGGCGAGGGCGAGCAGGAAGCAGGCGAGGGCGAGCAACTGCAGGGTGAAGATCAGGCCGGTGCGCCAGGGCGAGACACCGACGAGCAGGGCCGCGCGCAGGCGCGGGGCGGTCAGACGCGCCACCGTGCGCCGCGCGCGCCAGCCGGCGACCAGTCGCAGCAGGGCCAGCACTGGCAGGATGAGCAGCCAGAGCAGCAGGCGGGGTTCGGCAAAGCTGAGGTTCATGTGGCCACCGCCACCGGGGCGGCATTGAGGAAAGTGAGACGCAGGGTGAGCGCCAGGGCCAGCAGCGCGGCGGCCGCCAGCAGGGGGTAAAAGAACATCTCGCGGGTCTCGACGATGCTGCGTCGCTTGATCTCGGTCTTCTCAAGCTGGTCGATCGTTGAAAAGATTTCCTGCAGGGCGTTGAGATCCTGCGCCATGTAGAACTGGCCGCCCCCGATGCGCGCCACCTCCATGAGCGTGGCCTCGTCGAATTCCTGGCGACCGCTGGTGATGACGCGGCCGTTGGGCAGCGGGATCATGTGCACGCCCGGCGTGCCGATGGCAATCGTGTAAATCTTCTGGCCGAGCGTGGCCGCCAGCTTGGCGGCATCCTGCGGATTGAGCTTGCCGCTGTTGTTGGCGCCGTCGGTGAGCAGGATGATGACCTTGCTCGGCACACTCTCCTTGTCGAGACGGCGCGAGGCGGCGGCGATGCCCGAGCCAATGGCGGTGCCATCCTCCATGACCCCGGTCTGCACGCGGTCGAGATTGGCCTCCAGCCACTCGTGGTCGAGGGTGAGCGGACACGGCTGGTAGGGCGCACCGGCAAAGGCGACGATGCCAATGCGGTCACTGGTGCGACCGCGAATGAAGTCGCGCATGACGCGCTTGGCGGCGATCAGGCGGTTGACCGGGCGGCCGTCGATGTAGAAGTCCTCAATCAACATCGACAGCGACACGTCAACGGTGAGGCAGATGGCGATGCCCTCCGTGTTGTCCTCGTCGTGGGAGATGACCTTCTGAGGCCGGGCCAGAGCGACAATGGCAGCGGCGAGGCTGAGCAGGACCAGGCCAAAAACGAAGCCTCCGCGGCGGGAACGCGCCTTGAAGCCGGGCTGGCGGAACAGGAAGGCCGTGGGGAACAGCACGGCCGGCGCGCTGCCTGGGCGGCTGCGCCACCAGGCCAGGACCGGCAGCAGGGCCAAACCCCAGAGCCAGTCCGGCTCCGCCCAGATGAAATCCTTGAGGAAGGGAATGTTCACGGCCGGTCCTCCTCCAGATGAACGATCGCCTGGGTGGCAAGGCGCTCCGCCTCCTCACGACTGGCGGGCACCGGGGCAAACGAGAGCCGGTCCCAGAGATCGGCAAGGGACGCGTAGCGCTGAAGGCGCTGGGACGTGGCAGGGATCGCGGATCCGGCAAACAACTCCTGGCTCGTGCGAAAGGGTGCCGGAATGTTGTAACGCTCCAGGAAGTAGGCGCGCAGCGCGGCGGAGACCTGGGCCGAGGTGACATCCGGGGCCTGGGAGGTGGCGCGAGCCTGAATCTCGCGCAGAGCCTTGAGGGCCTTTTGGAACGGACGCTTGGGCGGCAGGGCGGCCGGTGCCGGCGGGCGCATCAGCAGCCAGATCACCAGACCGAGCAGGGCGAGCAGGCCCAGGGCAACCAGCGCCACGAGACCTGGCGGCCAGCCGGGGGGCGGCAGTTCCACCGCCGGCAACTCGGGGTGCGGCAGCGGCTGCAGGGGCGGTCCCTTGGGCGACGCCTGCTGGGCGAGCAACCAGGCCGTCACTTGCGTCTCCTCCTTGCACGAAAGTAGGCCTTCATCGCCGGAGCGTAATCCTCGTCCAGGCGCACCTGGATGCGTTCAACGCCGTTCTTGCGCAACAGCCGCGCCAGTTCCTCCTCGCGGGCGGCAACCGCCTCGGCATAGCGGCGGCGCACGGCCGGGTCGCTGGTGTTGATGACGCGTTGTTCGCCGGTCTCCGGGTCCTGGAGGCAGATGCGTCCGGCGTCCGGCAATTCCTCCTCCTGCGGATCGCGCACCTCGGCGGCAACCACATCGTGCTTGGCGGCCAGCGGCCGAAGGCTCGCCTCCCAGGTCGGATCGGGCGTGTGGAAATCCGAGACCATCACGATCAGCGCGCGGTGGGCTATGCGCTTCAGGGCCGTGTCGAGGGCCGGCGCGAGATTGGTGCCCGTGTTCTGCGGGCGGATCGTCAGGATGTCGCGCAGGATGCGCAGCGCGTGGGCGCTGCCCTTGCGCGCCGGCAGGTAGTGTTCGACGCGGTCGCTCACCAGCAGCAGGCCGACCTTGTCCTGGTTCTGCACCGCGCTGAACCCAAACACCGCGGCCACTTCCGCGGCGCGCTCGCGCTTGCTGTCCTCGACGCTGCCGAAATCGCCCGAGGCGCTGACGTCGACGACCAGCATGACCGTCAGCTCGCGCTCCTCAATGTATTTGCGCACAAAGGGCTCGTTCATGCGGGCGGTGACGTTCCAGTCGAGGAAGCGCACGTCATCCCCGGCCTGGTATTCGCGGAAGTCGTCGAACTCGATCCCCTGCCCCTTGAACCGCGAATGATACTGCCCTCCAAGGGTCTCCTTGACCATGCCGCGGGTGATCAGCTCGATGCGCCTCACCCGTTTCAGGATGCGCGCGAGCTTTTCGTCGTCGGTCTCGTTGGCGATGGACATGGCGTCGGTTCAGAGGCGCGCCCGTGAAGGCCCGCCCGGGGTCACGGCACGGGCAGCTTGTCGAGCAGCTGGCGGATGACCTCCTCGCTGGTGACGCCCTCGGCCTCGGCCTCGTAGGACAGCAGGATGCGGTGGCGCAGGATGTCCGGGGCAAGATCCTTGATGTCCTGAGGGGTGACGTAGTTGCGGCCGTGCAGGAAGGCGAGGGCCTTGGCGGCGAGGGCGAGATTGATCGTGCCGCGCGGCGAGGCCCCGCAGCGAATGAGCAGCTTCAGATGCGGCGCCACCGCTTCGGGCGTGCGCGTCGCCTGAATGATGGCGACGATGTAATCGCGGATCTTATCATCGACGTGGATGGCATTGACCACCGCGCGGCTGGCGACGATGTCCGCGGCCTGGGCCACCGGACTGACATCCAGCTTGGGGGCGGACGTGGCCATGGCGTCGAGGACACGGCGCTCCTCGGCCGGGGTCGGATAAACGACGCGCACCTTGAACAGGAAACGGTCAAGCTGGGCCTCGGGCAGCGTGTAAGTCCCCTCCTGGTCGATCGGGTTCTGGGTGGCCAGCACCATGAAGGGATCCGGCAGCTTGTAGGTATTCTCGCCGATGGTCACCTGACGTTCCTGCATCGCCTCCAGCAAGGCGCTCTGCACCTTGGCCGGCGCACGGTTGATTTCATCGGCCAGCACCAGGTTGGCGAACACCGGGCCGAGACGCGGACTGAAGGTGCCGTCCTTGGGATGGTAAACCATGGTGCCGATGACGTCGGCCGGCAGCAGGTCAGGCGTGAACTGAATGCGCTTGAAGTCCGCCTTGAGCGCATTCGCCAGCGTGCGAACGGCGAGGGTTTTGGCGAGACCGGGCACACCCTCCAGCAAAACGTGCATGTTGGTCAGCAGAGCGACCAGCAGGCGATCCACCAGTTCCGTCTGACCGATCAGCACGCGGGCGATCTCGCTGCGCAGCGGTTGGACCCAGGCGGCGGAGCGGGCGATGGTTTCCGGGTCGGGGATGCTGGCTTTGGTAAGATCGGTGGACATGGGAAATGGGAACGTCAATGGGGCGGGGTTCAGAGTCAAGAAAGGACCGGGCTGTTCAAAAAGTCGGCGTCAGGAGACTCAATACTCCTCCTCACCGCCACTGCCGCCTCCGGAGGCGCTGACCCAGCCGCCAAAAAACAGGGCATTGGCGAGCAGCTTCTCGGTTCCCAGCCAATGACCGCGAAAGACCGGGTCATCGGTGAACAGAATCACACGACCGCTGCCGACGGGACGCACCTGCACCGGTGTCGAGCCTTGGAGCGCTGCGACGTTTTCCTTCGAGGCCGCGCCCGCGACCAGGGGTTTCTCCGTGTATTGCAGCGGATTCAGGTAGGAACTCGCGGCCGGCTTGAGAAACGTCGTGCCGTCGCGCATGAGCTGGATGCGCGGCCTCGCCCCCAGCCCCCAGGCCAGCGGGTGGGTGGGATCGAACACGGCTTCGACAATGACGCCATTCAGTTCGCGGGCGGTGCGGCGCTCGTCAGCCTCCTCGTAGGGCAGGCCCTGCTGGGGCGGCTTTTCCTTGGGGGCGGCTTCCGGGGCGGCCTTGATCAGTTCGACCTTGCACCAGTCCTGTGCCGCCATCGACCCGGCGGCACTGCCGAGGGCGATCAGGCAGCCACCGCGCTCGACCCAGGCCTGCAGGGCTGAGCGAGCCCCGGTGGGAAGCGCCGTGAAGGAGGCCCCGGCGAGAATGACGGTGGAGAAATCGGCCAGCAGTGATCCGCCCAGTTGGGTTGCCTCGGCCATCACCAGAGGCGCGCCCCAAATCTGATCGAACTGATGCCAGACCTCGCCTGCAAGGGTCGAGGTGACCCCGGGGCCCGTGACCAGCAGCACACCCTCCTGGCGCACCGGCCGGAAGCTGGGGCTGCCAAGGTCCGGCACACCGCCATGGCGACCGGTGGCGAGCGCCCGCACCTGCAGGCCTTCCTCACGCGCCAGTTCCTGCATCAGACCGTGCAACGCGTCCGGCGACAGCGCCTCCTGCACGCCGACCGGGACGACGATGCTGCCATGCGGCCAGTCCTGGGTCGCCCCCTGCTCGCCCGCCGTCGTGAAGCGACGCGTGGCCGCCCAGCACCGCACCTTGGCGGCCAGCAGGCGAAAGAGGGCCCGCGGTGCCTGGCGGGGTTCCCAGGAAAAGAGATAGGCGTAGGCCGTCTTGGCACCCGTCAGCGCACCCGCCAGCTCAAGGTCCGGATTCGCCGCCGCAGCGGGCACGGTGGAGAGCTCGGCGCCGATCAGGCCAAAGGCCGAGGGCAGATGCCAGGCTGAAACGTCATAGAAAATGCTGCTGGCGAATTCGGTGCGCTTTTCGAGCATGGCCTGCAGCAGACGGAACTGGCGCTGCCTCACCGGCACGACCAGCGACTCCGAGGCGGCAAAGGTCCGTCCCTCCGCGCGCACATCGGCGGCGGGCCGGTGGCTGACGATGCGATGGCGGGCGAGCAGTTCCTGGAAGGCCTTCAGACGCGCCGGATCACCGGGCGCGGTGAACACGTGCGCCTGTGTCTTTGCCGCCGCCGCCTCGGCCAGGGCCTCACGGAAGAATTCGGCCTGGTAGGCCAGCAACTCCGGACGCAGGGCCAGGGCCGAACGCAGGGACGACAGCGAAGTCGTGAGCTGGTTGCGGATCGTGAACGCGAAGGTCAGCCTCCCGTGCTCGGTGTCCTGATGGTGACCGCGCGAGCTGGCCTGCTCGAACAGAACCCCGACCGAGCCGTTCACGTCCGGGTAGGTCGAGCCCTTGCCAATGTAGTAGTCATCATAGGACTCCCCGCTGTAATAGAGCGAGCCGATGGCATCGAGGGCACGGGCGTGCTCCTGAGCCATTTTTGCGGTGAGCGACTGATTCTGCTCGGGCGTCAGCGGGTGCACCATCTTGGCAATGCCGGGCTGGAAAAAGTAGGTGCGGTTGACGTTGCCCATCTCGTGGTAGTCGGTCACCAGATTCGGCTGCCAGTCGTGGAAGAGCTGCAGGCGCCCCTGCGACTCCGGATGCACCGCCGGCAACCAGTCGCGATTGAGGTCGAACCAGTAGTAATTGGAACGGCCGTTGGGCCAGCCCTCCTGATGCTCGCGGTCCGCCCGATGCCCGCTCGGCAGGCGCCCGCGGTGGCTGTTGGTCCAGTCGGCAAAGCGTTCAAAGCCGTCCGGGTTGAGGCAGGGTTCCAGGAGGATGACTGAATGCTCCAGCAACTCCCGCGTCGCCGCATCACGCGCGGCGGCCAGATGGTAGGCCAGCAGCACCGCAGCGTTCGAGGCGCTCGGCTCGTTGCCATGAACGCCGTAACCCATCCAAACCACCACCGGAGCCTCCCCGGCAGCGGCGGCCGCCTGCGGTGTTTCCACCCGCGCCACATGAGCCCGCCGGATTTCCTCCAGGCGCCGGTGATTGTCCGGAGCCGTGATTTTCAGGCAGAGCAGCGGCCGCCGGCCATGGGAGCGGGCGTATTCCGTCAACACCAGTCGGTCGGACGCCTCCGCCAGTCGCTCCAGGTAGTCGACCAACTCATGGTGATGCAGATGCCAGTCGCCCACACGCCAGCCGAGCACCGCCTGCGGCGTGGGCACCGCCGGATCGTAGTCGGCGGTCGCCACCGGGAGGTAATACTCCAGATCGGGCCCTTCGGCAGCCGCGCCGAGACAGAGGAACAAACCAAGCAGGAAGGCGGGCAGGGTGACGTGGCGCATGGCAGCCAGCACAAAGGGCGCGAACAGACCCATCTTTCCGCCTTTTTGCCGACCACCCTGCCCCGCCCTGCAATGGGACGGCGCCGACCGGCGTTTGCCTCCCATGACCCGCCGCCGCCTCGCCCTGCCGTTTGCCTGTCTTCTCGCTCTGCCCGTCGCCGGCCAGCAGCTTGCCCTGCAAAAGAAGGATGTGGTCCTGGCACCGCCCAAAAACCTCCTCACCAAGCTGCCCCCGGGTTACACGATACCGATCGTCGACATCAGTGGCGAAACCCGGCGACAGGTCGTCGTCGACCGCGAACCCGGGCAGTATCTCGGGCATCCAACGACCGTCCTGCTGGAGGATCAACGCACGATGCTGACCGTTTACCCCAAGGGCCACGGCCGTGGCGCCATTGTCTACAAGCGCAGCGACGACGCCGGCCTGACCTGGAGCGAGCGCCTGACAACCCCAAAAAACTGGGAAACCTCGCTGGAAGTCCCCACCCTACACCGGGTCGTCGATGCCGCCGGCAGGAAGCGCCTCATCCTGTTCAGCGGCCTGCACCCGATCCGCATGGCCGTCTCCGAGGATGACGGCGCCAGTTGGAGCGAATTGAAGCCCATCGGCAACTTTGGCGGCATCGTCACCATGTCGAGCCTGATGGAACTCAAGGAACCCGGCCACTACCTGGCATTCTTTCATGACGACGGCCGCTTTATCCGCGGCGGCAGCGAAGCCAAATACCTCGTCAAAAGCCCGCACAGCGACCACACCAGCACGGCCGCGAAACCCTGGCGCTTCTGGGTTTACACCACGCTCTCCACCGATGGCGGCCTGACCTGGAGCGCCCCCGCCGCCATCGCCTCCCTGCCCGATGCCAAACTCTGCGAGCCCGGCGTGGTGCGCTCACCGGATGGACGGCAGATCGCCGTGCTGCTGCGCGAAAACTCGCGCAAATACAACTCCTTCCTCATTGTCTCCAACGACGAGG
Source organism: Prosthecobacter sp. (assembly GCA_030827515.1). Lineage (GTDB taxonomy): Bacteria > Verrucomicrobiota > Verrucomicrobiia > Verrucomicrobiales > Verrucomicrobiaceae > Prosthecobacter. Next base: position 13,859 of record JAUREI010000029.1, read on the forward strand.
GCCTGACTTGGAGCGAACCCCGGGAACTGCCCGCCGCGCTCACCGGCGACCGGCACGTCGCCAAGTATGCCCCGGATGGCCGGTTGTTCATCAGCTTCCGCGACACGACTCATGTCAGCCCGACCAAGGGCGACTGGGTGGGCTGGGTGGGTCGCTACGAGGATCTCGTCAACGGCACGGAAGGCCAGTATCGGGTGCGGATCATGGACAACACCAAGGGGGCGGACTGCACCTACCCGGGCGTGGAGTTGCTGCCCGATGGTACCTTCGTGACGACCACCTATGGTCACTGGACCGAAGGCGAACCCGCCTACGTGGTGAGCGTGCGCTTCACCCTGGCAGAACTTGACGCCAAACTTTGACGCTGAACGAAGCCGTAACGCTCAGCACGTTTTATTGACGTCGAGTCGAAAACCATTCATTCTTGGCAATCATGCGTCGCCCCTGGATCAAACTTGAAAGTGCCACCCCGGACAAACCGGAAATCTGCGCCATCGCCACCCGCCTTCGCCTCGACACGGACAGCGTGGTTGGCAAACTCGTAAGACTGTGGTCATGGGCTGAGGTAAATCGAGTTAATGGAAACGATATTGGCGTTACAAAAGAGTTTTTGGACAAGCTGGTAGGACGCAAGGGTTTCGCGGATGCACTGGAGGCTGCCGGATGGTTGATCGTGAAGGGTGAGTCGTTACAGTTTCCGAACTTTGAGCGTCACAACGGCAACGCCTCCAAGATCCGCGGCCAGACGGCCAAACGCGTCGAACGGCATCGCCAGCGGGTGACACCGCCCCAGGTGACACCTCCTGCCGAGGAAGTCAGCGACATCGCCAAAGCTGACGCCCCTGGTCCCACTGAAATCAATCCCTTCAATGACGTCAATAACGTCATTGACTCATTGAAATCCAACACTTTGGATTCTGCCGAACATCGCAACTTTGCGACCGAGGACATTTCTGAAAGCTCGCTTCAAGATAACGTTCCTATCGTTACATCTACGGCACCAGACCCGTCGGAATCAATGGTTCCGGGTGGCTCCGAAGCGGAGGCTGGGGAGACGGAATCTGGCGCCAAACTGCCACGCCTACCCAAGCGCTCCATCAGGCCGCCCTCGGATGACGAACAACCGCTGCTGTTCTGATGGTTCGGGTCGAAGAACCCGTACAAGCGTTACAATATCGCTTCCATTCGCAAAAATCCCCTAGCCTTGAGCACACCTGGGCAACACAAGCGCAGTCCTGGCAATGACCTCCGTCTGAAGACGGTTTTGAGCCGTTGGAGGACTTTTTTTTCACCATGTGACCTTGGCGCTTGCACGTCCATTCGCCCTGCCGCAAACAGGGCGGGCGCATGAGCGGATTCACCGGCACACTCAACCCCCAGCAACGTCAGGCAGCGACCCACATTCATGGCCCGCTCCTGATCCTCGCAGGGGCGGGAACCGGCAAGACCCGGGTGATCACCGCGCGCATCGCCTACATGGTCAATGAAGGCATCCTGCCGGAACACATACTGGCAGTCACCTTCACCAACAAGGCCGCCACGGAAATGCGTGAGCGCGTCAAGGACATGGTCCGCGACGGCCTGGGTCGCAAGGTGGTGCTGGGCACCTTCCACGCCTTCTGCGCCCGCATCCTGCGCGAGTTCGCCGCCCATGTCGGCTACAAGCCGAATTTCGTCATCTACAGCCAGTCGGAGCAGATCAGTCTGGTCAAGCGGGTGCTGAAGGACCTGCTGGTCAAGGATGAGACCCTGGATCCGCAGGCGGCGCTGTCGCGGATCAGCAAGGCCAAGAACCATGGCGAATCGCTGGGTGACCCCAAGGAGGACCTGTATGCCGCGGTGGCCGAGCGTTACGCCGACGAGATGCGGGCGCTCAACGTCATGGACTTCGACGACCTGCTCTGCCTGGGCGTCCGCCTGCTGGAGGACAATGCCGACGTCCGGGAGAAGCTGCACGAGCGGCACCGCTTCATGATGGTCGACGAGTTCCAGGACACGAACTCGCTGCAGATGCGCCTGCTGCGTGCCCTTGTGCCGCCGCCGCACAACGTCTGCGTGGTGGGCGACGACGACCAGTCGATCTACGGTTGGCGCGGCGCCGAGATCACCAACATCACCGAATTCGAGAACTTCTTTCCCGACCCGACGGTGATCAAGCTGGAGGAGAACTACCGCTCGACGACGCCGATCCTGCACACCGCCAACAGCCTCATCGTCAACAATGCCGGCCGCCGGCCGAAAAAGCTCTGGAGCCGCAACCACGGCAGCGATCCGGTGCGTCTGGTGGCGGTCGAGGACGACAAGGAGGAGGCGGAGATGATCGCCCGCGAGATTGAGCGGGCCCATTTCACGATGCGCGAGCCCTTTGAGTCGTTTGCCGTGCTGTTCCGCACCAACGATCAGAGCCGCATCCTCGAGCAGGCCTTCCGCCAGCACCGCCTGCCCTACCGGGTGGTCGGCGCGCGCAGTTTCTTTGACCGCCGCGAGGTCAAGGACATCGTCAGCTACCTGAGCGTGGCCCACAACCCGCACGACGACATCTCCCTGCTGCGCGTGCTCAACACGCCGACACGCGGCATCGGCAATGCCACCGCCGAACTGGCGCGCGAACGCTCCATGGAGCGCGGCGGCAGCGTCTGGGTGGCGCTGTGCGACGGGGATTTCCTGCGCATGATCCCGGAGAAGGCCCGCAACGCGGTGCGCACCTTCACGGCGCTGATCAACAAATTCCACCAGTCGGCCCACGCTCAGGGCACCCTGCTTGCCCCCATGGCCGAGGCTCTGGTCCTGGAAATCGCTTACATGGACTACCTGAAAAAGCAGGCCAAGAAACCCGAGGACATGCAGGGGTGGGAGAACGGTCTCAAGGGCCTGATCGGCCAGATCACCGCCTATGACGAGCGCAACCGCAAGGACGGCCTGGGCGGCTTTCTCGACGAAATCTCCCTCAACGACGAGCGCGAGGACAAGGACGACATCGAGAAGAAGAAGGGGGTCTGCCTGATCACCCTGCACGCCAGCAAGGGCCTGGAATTTCCCATCGTCTACCTGCCCGGACTGGAAAAGGGAATCCTGCCGCACAAACGCAGCTACGACGAGGGACGCCTCGACGAGGAGCGCCGCCTGTTCTACGTCGGCATCACCCGCGCCCAGAAAAAACTGACGATGTCACACGTGCGGCACCGCATGAAATGGGGCCAGAAGCAGAGTGAACTGCCCAGCCCCTTCCTCGACGAACTCGACCGCACGCACATCGAGGAGTTCGACTACAGCAAGCACATGAAGGAGCAGGTGCCGGTCGAGGAAACCGGCAGCTTTTTCGCCGGTCTCAAGGCGATGCTGGCGGAGGAGTGAGGCGAATCTCCAGCCAAGCTGTCCCGGGCTCCATGGCCTCGGGCTGTCGCGCGGCATCCACCATGGCCGAGGGCAGCAGGGCGAAATCACCCGCGCTCAGGCGAGTTCCGCCCAGCGTCGCCGCGCCCCGCGTCACCGCCAACACAAGGGCCTCACCGGCCGCGCCAACGCTTCGCCCGGCCACGGGCGCGCCCTGGCGGACCTCAAAGTGTTCGCAGGCAACCAGCAGGCCGTCCGCGTCCGGCTGCGCAAAGGCCGGTTCCGCATCGTCAAAGCAGATGCTGCGCAGCGACTCGCGCACGTGCAGGGCGCGTGGCCGTCCGTCGAGACCGAGGCGGTTCCAGTCGAACACCCGGTAGGTCGTGTCGCTGTTCTGCTGCACCTCGAAGATGACAAGCCCGGCACCAATGGCGTGCACGCGGCCGCTGGGCAGGAAGAGGACATCGCCCGGCTGAGGTTCGAGCACATGCATCAACTCCGCCACCCTTCCCTCCGCGAGGGCCCTCTCAAATTCCTCCCTGCCGACACCCGCCTTCAGACCGGCATAGAGTTTGGCGCCGGGGTCGGCATGGGCCACAAACCACATTTCCGTCTTGGGCTCGCCGCCGAGTTCCGCCGCCGCCTCGGCCGGCGGATGCACCTGAATCGACAGGTCATCGCAGGCATCCAGAATCTTCATCAGCAGCGGGTAGCGCGGCGCCGGAAGGTCGAGGACCGCAGCCCCGAAGACCTCGGCACGGCGACGCGTCCACAAGTCGTGCAGGCTGGTGCAGCCGTCCACCGGCTCGCGCAGCAGGCTTTGCGCCTCGGGGCGATCCGACAGCTCCCAGGACTCCCCGCAGGGCAGCGCCCCGGCCGGCAGACGGCGGCCGAACAAGGTTTCCAGGCGACGCCCGCCCCAGACCCGATTTTGATAAAGGGGGGTGAACAGCAGGGGCCGGTCCCAAGGCATGTCTTCGGAATCCCATGAGCCGCCGCTCGTGGCAAGCAAAACCTGTGGCTCGCAAAAGATCGAAAATCCTAGGAAACCCACGGCCGTGCACGTTGTTCCACCTCATCCAGCCATGAAGCTCCCCACTCTCCTCCTCACTCTGGCCTGCCTGCCCGCGCTGGCCCAGCAGCCAGATGCTCCAAAGACCCTGACGCCGGAACAGCTCAACAATGTGCTGGGCCAGATCAAAACCCTCGAGGAGCAGATTGCGGCGATGCGCGACGGCCGCCTGGCCGCCGCCCTGCAGAAGATTCGCGCCGGCCTGGAAGGTCCCCGCGAGGCCCTCAACCTCTACACGGAGTGCGACCAGATCGTCAACGCCGACCGCAAGGAGCTCGACAAGTCCGAAGCCCGCAAGCGCCAGGAGATGATGGATCGTCGCAGCAAGAACGAGGACCCCGAGGATGACGGCCAGTTTTCCAAGGCGGTCCTGCTTGGCCTGAAATACCTCGCCCTGACCCTGGAGGCCAATGAGCTGAAGGACGACGATCAGGCCGCCATGATCCCCAAGCTTCAGGCCTACATTCAGGAACTGGTCGAGAACGCCCCCAGCCTGCGCGGCCGCTCGATGCAATACCTCAACGGCGCCATCAATGACCGCAACCCGATCGTCGATGCGCTGCGCCTCGCCCCCTTCACCAAACCCGGCAACTGGTCCGGCCAAGCCACGGACATCGGCGGCATGTACAAAAACACCCTGCTGCCGGCCGCGGAAAAGTACAAACCCGAATTGCTGCCCACCCTCTGGACTGAACGCATCAATGCTGAGACCGCCCTGCGCAAGGATGCCATGCCGGCTCCCGAATTCGAAATCTGGTATCAGGACAATGTGCCGGCCCTGCGCTGGGAACGCGCCAAATACCTCGTGGACAAGGGCCCCTCAAAGATCAATGCGCTGGCCGACATGCTGGCGCTGATCAAGGAATTCCCCGGCCATGCCGACGCCCCAGGCTGGCTCAGCGGACTGCGCAGCGCCTTGAATGACGCCGCCCCCAGCACTCCCAGCGCCAACCTGCCGCAGTGACCTGATGTCCGCCTGGCTTGCCGGCCTGACCGCCAGTTTCCGCCACGCCCTGCGCGGCCTTGCGGTCAGCCTGCGCGGCCAGCGCAACCTGCGCATCCATGCCCTCGCCACTGTCGTGGTGATCACGCTCGGTCTGATCTGGAATTTGCCCCTCTGGAAATGGGTCGCCCTCTGGCTCACCCTCGGCCTGGTCTGGTGCGCCGAACTGCTCAACACGGCGATCGAAGGCCTGTGCGACCTCGTCCAGCCCGAGCGCGATGAGCGCGTGCGGCGGATCAAGGACATCGCCGCAGGCGCGGTTCTGGTCGCAGCCATCGCGACCGCCGTGGCCGGCATGCTGATCTTCCTCTGAGTCCCGGCAGCCACGTCCACGGGGGCTTTCATGTGAAAGCGAAATTTCACGCTGCGCCGGACACGCACACGGGCTGGACAAACCCGCGACGCCGTGCAAGCTGGCGACCCTATGTCCGAGTTTCGTCCCCTGACGCCTGCCCTCCTTTCCCTCGCCCTGCTCGCCAGTCCGGCCGTTGCGGCCAAGGTCGACTTCGCCACGCAGGTCAAGCCCATCCTCGAATCCGCCTGCACCCACTGCCACGGCGCCGAAAAGGACAAAGGCGAATTCCGTCTGCACACGCTGGAAGACCTCAAGAAGGGCAATGACAACGGCCCCGGCCTGGTGCCCGGCGACCCGGCCAAGTCGGCGCTCTACACGACGCTCATCCTGCCGGCCGATGACGACCTGGTCATGCCTCCTTCCAAGGAGGGCCTGCTCGACAAGTCGCAGATTGAGGTGATCAAGGCCTGGATCGAACAGGGTGCCGACTGGCCGGCCGGCACGGTGCTGGAAGTCAAGCCGCGCATCGACTTCGTCAAGAACGTCCAGCCCATCCTCGAACAGAACTGCGTGTCCTGCCACAACCCCGAGAAGGACAAGGGCGACTGGATTCTCAGCAGCCGCAAGGAAGCCTTCGAGACCGGCGAAAACGCACCGAACATCGTTGCCTTTGATCCTGCCAAGAGCGCGCTTTACACCCTCACCGCCCTGGCCGAGGACGACGATGACCTCATGCCGCCCGCCAAGAGCGGCGGCCCGCTGAAGAAGGATGAAGTCGCCATCCTCAAGGCCTGGATCGAACAGGGCGCCGTCTGGCCGGAAGACGTCAAGCTCACCGCCAGGGAGAAGGCGGCGACCGACACCAACAACCCGGACAATCTGGAACTCGTCAAAAAGATCCACGCCTTCATCGTCGCCACCTCCAAGGAGAAGGCCGAGGCGGACATGCAGTCCTACGAAACCAAGGTGCCGAAGACCGGCGCCCCCTACTCGATGATCGCCATCAAGGGCGGCGAGTTCCAGCTCGGCAGCCCCGACAAGGAGGAGGGTCGCACCGACGACGAGGGTCCGCAGATCAAGGTCCAGATCAAGCCCTTCTGGATGGGCAAGTTTGAGGTCACCTGGGACGAGTATGAACCCTTCCAGCTCACCGCCGAAGGCCGCAACAAGGACGGCAGCCGCAAGGTCTGGTCGCCCGACGACAAACCCGAGGATCTCATCTCCCAGCCGACCCCGCCCTACCAGCCGATGGACTTCGGCATGGGTCGCAACGGCTTCCCGGCGATCTGCATGACCCAGCATGCCGCCAACAAATACTGCCAGTGGCTGAGTGCCCAGACCGGCCACTATTATCGTCTGCCCACCGAGGCCGAGTGGGAATATGCCGCCCGTGCCGGCACCACCACCGCCTTCTTCTTTGGCGATGACGCCTCCCAGCTTGGGGAGTATGCCTGGTATTTCGAAAACGCCCCGAACTTCCAATACAGCGTCGTCGGCAAGAAGAAGCCCAATCCCTGGGGCCTCTACGACATCTACGGCAACGTCTGCGAGTGGACTCTCGACCAGTATCTGCCCGACGGCTATCAGCAGCTTGCCAGTGGCACCAAGTGGATCCCGTCCAAGACCCCCTATCCGCATGTCGCCCGCGGGGGTCATTATGACGACGATCCCGAAATGCTGCGCAGCGCCGCCCGTCGCGCCTCTGAACCCGGCTGGAAACAGCAGGATCCCCAGCTGCCGAAGAGCATTTGGTACCTGACCGACGCCACCTGGCTCGGTTTCCGCATCGTTCGCCCGCTGGAAATCCCGACGGTCGAGGAGATGTTCGCCGCCTGGAACAACGGCGTCGCCCGCGAATAAGCCACAAACCTTCCTCCACCCGGCCCGGCGCCCGACGCCCGGCCGGGTTTTTTCTGTGCCGGACAGAGTCTTGCGCTTCCTCACTTTGCTGACAGGTTGTCGGCATGACCGCCCGGATCTTTCGGATCGCCTGCGCCGGCCTCGTCGTTTCCCTGCCCCACGGTTTGGCGCCCCTGCATGCCCAGCAGGCTGCCTCCGGTCCACGCACGGTGGAAGCCGGTCTGGAAACCGCCGTGTCCTGGCGCTGGCAGGTTGCCACCTCCGATCCCTCCGTTTGGGGTTGGCGCCTGGCGGATGATCCGGCGGCGGCTGGCAGCACCGCACCGGGAGGCGCCACTCTGGCCCGGCCGCCCGAAAACCCAAGCGAACACAAAGTCAGCCGGGGCGACTCCCTTTACGCCATCAGTCGCCGCTACGGCCTCACCATCGAGCAATTGCAACTGGCCAATGGCCTGACGTCGGACGTCCTGCAAATCGGCCAGGTGCTGCGCATACCCACGATGGCCGAGCTGCGCAGCCTGCAACCGCCACCCGATCCCGCCCAGGCCGGCAAACCGGCGGCGCCGCGCAAGGCACCGGTGCGCCAACTGCCCCAGGTCGCACGTGCCGGTGCCCGCATCGTCCTGCTCCAGGCCTACCTCGATCGCCACGGCTTTTCCACCGGCCCCATCGACGGTCAGGAAGGCATGATGTTCGACGCCGCGCTCACCGCCTATGAAGCCGAGCACCCGGGCGAACTCACCTTTGAAGCCGGCCGCAAACCCGCGGCCCTTGAGTCCATGGGCGAAGCCTTCACCGATTACGTGCTGAAGTATGAGGACCTGCGCTGGATCACGCCCCAGCCGGCCGAAACCGACGGCAAGGGGCGCAGAAAATCCGCCTCCCCGACCCCACCCGAACCCACCTGGGAGAGCCTCACCACAGTCCCCTTCCTCGCCTACCAGAGCGCCTGGGAATTTGTCGCCGAACGCTTCCACTGCTCCGAAACCTTCCTGCGCCGCATCAATCCCGGGGTCAAGAATCCCGAGCGCCCCGGCAGTGTCTTCCTCGTGCCGAACGTCGAGCCTTTCGAGATCGAGACCGCCCTCGCGGAACCCATTCGTCCGCGCCCCGATCCCGCCGCCCCGGTGACCGCCACCATCGTTGAGGGCAAACGCCTGGAAATTCGCCTGCACGAGCGACTGATTGCGCGCATGCCCGTCTCCGCCGCCCGCCCCGGCCTGCGTGGTCGCGGCACCTGGAAGGTGCTCGGCACCGTACCCCGTCCGCGTTTGGTCAGCACCGGCGAACCCTCCGACTCCAAAAAGGGTGCGCCGCCTCCCCCCGCGTCCGAACTCGTCCTGCCACCCGGCCCCAACAACCCGGCCGGCCTGCTCTGGCTGAATCTCGCGAAAAGCGGCAGCGACACCCCCCTGCCCTACGGCCTGCACGGCACCAGCATCCCCGGCCACCTCAACCGCCAGGAAAGCGTCGGCGGCTTCCGCATGACCAACTGGGACATCGTCCGCGTCGCCCGCCTGCTCCCGGAAGGCACGGAGTTGAAGTGGAAGTAGTCGCTGCCGACAATCCTTGGTCGGCCATCCGACCTGCGCGAGGCTCAATCCCCTGACGATTCCACCTCGTAATAGTCGTCCTCCGCAATGTCGGGGATGCCAACCACGAGCACTCGCATCTGCCCGCGCGCCCCATGGACCACGCCCGGCGGGATGTGCACGAGCGAGCCCTTGGCCACAGGCGACGCGACGCCGTCCAGCACGACCTCGCCCTCGCCCTCAAGGACGTAATAAAGCTCGGTCGAGCGCTTGTGGTAGTGCGGCTTGGCACCGTCGATGTCCACCGCGTGCGCCCAGGCCGCCGGCGCGAACCCGGCATCCTCGCGGCTGATCAGGCGGTCGCGCCAGCCGCAGGTACTGCGCTCGCGCGGCGTGTGGCCTTCATGGCGGATGAGCAGGGGTCCGGATGCCATCGGGATGGCATCAACAAACTCTGACCTGCCCCCCTGTCAAAGCCAACCCTCACCGCAGAAGCCGTCGCCCAAAGGCTGGCACCCGCCCGCCTTCATGCAGACGCACCGCCCCGGGCCGGAAACTCGAATGGACGCCAGAGATGGGCCACATGATGAGCCAGGCGGAGCTTGCGGGCGACCGCCGGGGAAATGATGTAGGGATAGAGGAAAGGCGAGCCGAAACTGCGGGTGACCTCATTGAGCATGGTGGCGAGGCAGATCCAGCGCTGCAGCCAGGCGTGAAAGGCGGGGTCCTCGCTCTGGGCAGCCTTGAGGCTGGCCGGCAGGGTGCAGGATTCCACCGGCAGAATGACAAGCGGCAGATCGAGACCTCCGCCACGAATGCCAAGACACTGACAGGTTTCGAAGCTGTCGAGGATCTGCAGGTAATGCGCCCAGGTTTCAGCCCAGTCCTCCCACGGATGGGCCGAGGCATAGGCGGAAATGTGCCGCTCCTGCCAGTCAGGGGGCGGTCCCTGGCCATAATGCCTTTGCAGGGCGGCCGCATAATCGAGACTCGGTTCCCCGAAGACTTCCACAAAGGCCTGACGCAGGGGGTCGTTCCAGTCGAGTCGACCGAACACGCGCCCCCAGACGTGATGCCCGCTCTCATGTCGACAATGTCCCAGCAGGGTTCGGCTCGCCTCGCCCAATTGCTGACGGTTGATCTGACGCCAGGTGTCGTCGGCCTCCTCCATGCTCAGGGTGATGACACCGCGCAGGTAACCGGTGGTGAGCGTGGGATCGAGCGTGGTGCTGACAATTTCAAAGGCCAGACCCTCGGTCGCATTCTCGGCAAGGTTCGGCAGCGGCATGCCGAGGCAGAGGAGCGTGCGAATGAGGCGGCGCTTGGCGGCTTCCACCACCGCCCAGTGCGCAAGGTTGTTCGGCTGCCGGAGATCCGGGATGATCCGGTTCAGGCGACAGGAGGCGCAGTACAGGTCGCCGGAGGACTCGGGCAGCAGCCAGTTGCAAACGCCATGCCGGCTGCCGTTGTCACAAAGTCGCCAGCCAGGTGCCAGAGGCCGCATGAGGTCGGCCACCGGATCGTAGCCGACCGCAAGACCGCAACGCAGGCAGCTGATGCTGTCGAAATACAGCAGGTTGCCACAGGTGCAGTGAAACTGCCTCATTCGACACCTCCCTGACAGGGTTCCTGCCCGTCGTTCGGCAGGCGGCCAAAACGAACCGCCGCGACACATGCACAAACCACACGCCTGGGTGGCAGCGGATCGTTCATCCCCTGCTCCTCCCGTGACATTTCATGCCTCACCCGTCGGGCCAGCGCGGGAGAATGCAACCCGTCATTCGCCATTCGTCTCTCCCTATTGACTTCCGGCCCGGCCCGCCAAGGGTGGCCGGCCCATGCGTCTCCGTTCCTTTCAAGGTCTTGTCCCCGCCCCGCAGCACGCCGCCGCCGTCGCCGCCGTGCCCTATGATGTCGTCAACCGCGAGGAGGCCCACGCCCTCGCCAAGGACAACCCGATCAACCTGCTGCACATCGACCGCGCGGAAATCGACCTGCCGGCTGAGGTTGACCCCTACTCGCCCGCCGTCTACGCCCAGGCGCGCGCCACCTTCGAAAAACTGCAGGCCAACGGCGTGCTGGTCCGCGAGGAGGCCCCCTGCCTCTACCTCTACCGCCAGACCGTCGGCAGCCACAGCCAGACCGGCCTCGTGGGTGTCTGCCACACGGAGGACTACGAGCAGGACATCATCAAGAAGCACGAGAAGACCCGCCAGGACAAGGAGGACGACCGCACCCGCCTGGTCGACACCCTCGGCGCCAACACCGGCCCGATCTTCCTGACCTACCGCGGCCAGGAAACCATTGACCGCACGATCGCCGACCACATGGCGACGAATCCTGCCCAGCATGACTTCACCGCCCCCGACGGCGTCCGCCACCAGGTCTGGCGTCTGCCGGCCTGCGTCAGTGCCGAACTGGAGGAAGCCTTTGCCCGCCTCGTGCCAGCCGCTTATGTGGCCGACGGCCATCACCGCGCCGCCAGCGCCTGGCGGGTCAGCCGCCTGCGCCGCGAGCAGAACCCGGCGCATCAGGGCGACGAGGACTACAACTGGTTCCTCTGCGTGCTGTTCCCGGGCAACGAGCTCAGCATCCTGCCCTACAACCGCGCGGTGAAGGACCTCAACGGCCGCAGCCCCGAAGCCTTCATGGAAGAAATCGGCCAGATCTTCCAGCTTTCGCCCGCGACCGACAAGGCACCGGCCCAACCCGGTCATGCCCGCATGTATCTCGGCGGCCAGTGGCATGCCCTGGCCTGGAAACCGGCCCCCGACGCCAGCCCGATCGACGTGCTCGACGTCAGCATCCTTCAGGACCGCCTGCTGCAGCCGGTGCTCGGCATCGACGACCCGCGCACGAGCAAGCGCATCGACTTCATCGGCGGCATCCGCGGCACGGCCGAGCTGGAAAAACTCGTCGACAGCGGTGAGCACGCGGTCGCCTTCAGCCTCTATCCGGTCACGGTCGACCAGCTCATGGCGATTGCCGACGCCGGCCAGATCATGCCGCCAAAGAGCACCTGGTTCGAGCCGAAGCTGCGCTCCGGCCTGTTCATCCACACCTTTTGATACGCCAGCCCGCGCCGACGCCCTCAGGGCGTCGGTCGCAGGTCGAAGCAGGCGAGCTTCTCTTTCTGGCGAACGATGAGGCGGCCGTTGCTGAACGCCGGCGAGGTGCAGCCCATGCCGTCGATGCGCAGACGGGCCAGCGTTTCGTAGGCGTCCGGCTTGGCGCGCAGGACACGCAGGTGCGAGCCGTTGTTCTCGTAGACCAGCAATTTGCCGTCGGCCAGGATCGGCGAGGTGATCGTGCTGTTCACCTCGTTCTCCAGCCAGGTGATCTTGCCGGTGGCAAGTTCAACGCACTGGTGCTTGCCGCCGCAGGTCAGATAGACGTGATCCTCGTGGAGGATCGGACTGCCGCTGTAGCGGACGGTGACCCAGAAGTGCGACCAGACCGGCTTGGGCGCGGCGTCCTTTTGATACTGGTAGGCGCGCAGCCCCACATCCTTGGCTCCGCTGTAGATGACCAGCCAGTCGCCCTGGCTGACCGGGGTCGACTGTCCCCCGCCCTCGACAGTCCAGCGCACCTCGCCGCTGTCGGGGGCAAGACCGTAGAGGCTGTTGCCTCCCACCACCAAAAGCACCGGCGGGCCGGAGGCCGGCTTCCACCAGGACGGACTGCCGGTGTTGCCGCGCGCAGTCTTCTGCTCCCAGCGCAACTTCCCATCCTTCGCATCAAAGGCCTGGGCATGGCCGGCCGCCATGTACACCGTGCCATCGATCACCAGCGGTGAAGCCGCCGGACCGCCCGACGGCAGCGCCGCCTTCCAGCGCAGCTTGCCGTCCTCGGCACCCACACAGTAAAGATACGTACTGCCGGCAAAAAAAGCCTGCCCGTCGATCACGGCCGCCGTGCTGCTGGAACTGCGTCCGGTCGGCTTGCCCGCCTCCTCGAACTTCCACACCTCCTTGCCGGTGTTGAGGTCAAGGCAGACCAGAACGTCCTTGGCCACCTTGATCGTGTTGGGCACCACGGCGATCAGCTTCTCCTTGAGCGCATCGCCAAACTTTTCCTCCTCCATCCAGCTGCGAAAGGCCTCCACGTTGGCGAAGGGTTTGCCCTGGCGCTTCGAAACCTTGTCGAGTTCCTCCAGCGGGAAGGCCGTGCGACCGGCGCGAAAACGCGAGGCAACCCAGCCACCGAGCGAGACCTTCTCCTTCTCGTTGAGATTCTCCTCGGTCCACTGCTTGATCCATGCGTCGAGCTTCTCGCCGCGCAGGCGGGAACTGAGCGAGAGCCGCGCCGCCTCCAGCTTCTCGCGCAACTCAGGTGAGGTGCCGCGATGACTGAGTTGCTGCATGACCTCGCTGTCGATCTCGCGCGTCTCCGAGGGCACCCGCTCATGCCAGACGACCGACAGATACACGCGTTCCCCCACAACGACCGGGCTGCCGTGACCGCCGTAGTGATCGCTGGGGATGAAGCCGCTCTCCCAGACCTTCTTCAGACCGGCCTCGGGAAAGGCCTCGGCTATCGGGGTCGTGTCGGTGGAGACACCGTCGCGGGCCGGGCCGCGCCACTGTGGCCAGTCGGCCATGGCGGTGCTGCAGAAGAGGGTGAGGCCGAGGCCGAGGGAGCGGGGCGAATTCATGGGTGTGCGAGAGGAACGACGGGGCCGGCGGCGGCCTTTCGCCGGGCCGGCCTCGCCTCACGTGTCGCCCGGGTGAAAGAGGCCTTTGCAGGGGGCCGTTAGCCTTCGGTCCCCATGCCAAAAGCCACCGCCCTGCCCGCTGCCTGCCTGGCCCTGCTGGCCGCCCCCGTCCACGGAGCGGACGAGGCGGAGTTTTTCGAGAAACGCATCCGTCCGCTGCTGGCCGAGCACTGCACGGAATGCCACGGTGCCGACAAACAAAAGGGCGGCCTGCGACTCGACCACAAGGCCGGCTGGCAACGCGGGGGCGACTCCGGACCGAGCCTGATACCCGGCGACGCCGACGCCAGCCTGCTCTGGAAAGCCGTCAGCTATGCCGACCGCGACCTGAAAATGCCGCCGAAACAGCGTTTGAAGGATCGCGACCTCGCCGACCTCCGCGCCTGGATTGCCAGCGGCGCCCATGACCCGCGGGAAGCGGTGCCCGGTTCCTCAAAGATCGCAACCGCGCCCAAGGCCGACGCCAGCTTCTGGTCCTTCCAACCGCCCGTGGCACAACCGCCGCCCGCCGTCCGCCGGACCGACTGGCCGGAGCGCCCCTCCGACCGTTTCGTCCTCGCCAAGCTTGAGCAGAACGGCCTTTCCCCCGCGCCCGATGCCGATCCCCAAACCCTGATCCGTCGCCTCAGCTTCGACCTCACCGGCCTGCCCCCCGAGCAGGAGCAGGTCGAACGCTTCGCGCGCGGCGAGCTTCGCTACGAGACGCTGGTCGACAGCCTGCTGGCCAGTCCGGCCTTTGCCGAGCGCTGGACCTCGCATTTCATGGACCTCACGCGCTTCGCCGAATCTTCCGGCGGCGGCCGTTCCCTGCCCTTCAAGGATGCCTGGCGCTTCCGCGACTACCTGCTCGAGAGCCTGCGCGACAACGCGCCGGTCGACCGCATGATCCGCGAAATGGTCGCCGGAGATCTGCTGCCCCACCGCGATGCCGCCGAACGCCGGCGTCAGTTGACCGCCACCGGCTTCCTTGCCCTTGGACCGACCAACTACGAGGAACAGGACAAGCAGTTGCTGCGCATGGACATCGTCGACGAACAGCTCGACACGATCGGCAAATCCTTCCTTGGCATGACCATTGGCTGTGCCCGCTGTCACGACCACAAGTTCGACCCCATCTCGACGAGCGATTACTATGCGCTGGCCGGCATCCTGCGCAGCACGCAGACGCTGAAGAACTACACCGACAACGTCGCCCACTGGATCGACACCCCCCTGCCCTACGAGGGCGAACTGGAGGAACAGATGCGAGCCAAGGAAACCCGCCTGGCTGCCCTGAAGGCCGGGCAGGCCAAACTCAAGGACGAACTGCGCGACCTCGGAGGCGCCAACCTGCGCAAGCAGACCCGCATTGAGGCCGCTGACCTGCCGGGCCTCGTGGTCGACGACAGCCAGGCGCAGAAGGTCGGCAACTGGAAACCCTCCGTCCTGGTCAAGCCCTTCATCGGCGAAGGCTACCTGCACGACCGCAACGGCGAGGACACGGAGCGCACGATCAGCTTTTCGCCGAAAATCCCCACCCCTGGCCGCTACGAGGTGCGGGTCGCCTTCATCGGCGGCCCCGACCGCGCCGGTCGCGTGCAGGCCGACATCCTGCACGCCGACGGCGAGGAGACGGTGTATTTTTCCGAGACCACGGCCCAGATGGAAGGCCTGCAGTTTGCCAGCCTCGGCACCTGGCGATTCGAAGCCAACGGCCAGGGCTTCGTGCTGATCACCAATGCCGGTGCCGACGGCGTTGTCACGATCGATGCGGTGCAGTTCCTGCCCGAAGGCGCGACGTCCTCGCCGGCGCTCGCCGCCAGTGGCGCGGAAAAGCGCGTCAAGGCCGAGTTGGCCGTGTTGCAGAAGCAGATCCAGGAACTGGAAAAGACAGGACCAACCCGTGCGGAAGTGATGTCGGTCACCGAGGTCGAGGAACCCGAGGATGCGCGCGTCCACATCCGCGGCAGCATCCGCAACCTCGGCGCACCCGTGCCGCGCGGTTTCATCCAGGCCGCGCTGCGGAGCCCGGCCCCGGTCATCCCGGCGGACCAGAGCGGCCGCCGACAACTCGCCGAATGGCTCACCGCGCGCGACCAACCCCTCACGGCCCGCGTGTTCGTCAACCGTGTCTGGCAGTGGCTTTTCGGCACCGGCCTGGTGCGCAGCAGCGACAATTTCGGCGTCACCGGCGAACTGCCCTCGCATCCGGAACTGCTCGACGACCTCGCCGTGCGCTTCATGGAGGAGGGCTGGAACCTCCGTCGTCTCGTCAAGGAACTGGTCATGAGCCGGACCTACCGGATGATCAGCGAGGGATCGACGGTCGAGAGCGATCCCGACAATCGCCTGCTGGCGCGCATGAACCGCAAGCGTCTCGACGCCGAATGCCTGCGCGACGCCATGCTGGCCGGTGCCGGGGCGCTGGAGACCCGGTGGGGGGGCGCCAATGTCGCCGATGCCAGGGCGGTGGATTCCAACGACACCGGCGTCCAGAACCTGGAATACAACCACCCCTTCAACGACCGCCGGCGCAGCGTTTACACGGCCGCCTTCCGCAACGTCCGCCACCCACTCTTTGAGGTTTTCGATTTCGCCGACATCAACCAACCCATCGCCCTGCGCACCACGAGTACCGTCGCCCCGCAGGCGCTCTACCTGATGAATCATCCGGAGGTCATTGAACTGGCGCGTGCAGCCGCCGGCAGGCTCCCCCTGGAAGGCCCCCACGACGCGCCCCTACGCCAGGCCTGGCGCCTGGCCCTCAGCCGCGACCCGGATGCCGATGAAATGGCTCTCGCTCGCGACTGGCTCGACAACGCCGTTTCCGGCAACGATGGTCCAGAACAGGTCCGTGACGGCTGGGCGCGACTGATCCAGACCCTGTGGGCGACACCGGAATTCCGCTTCCTGCACTGACGGCAGGGATTGGGGAGAGGCGATTTGCGGGCACCTGAAAGGTCGTCCATGCTGTCGGCGATTTTCTCTCTTCCTATGTCCCCGTCCACCATGACCCGCCGAGACTTTTCCCGCACCACCGGCAGTGCCGCCGTGATCACCGCCGCCTCCACCCTGCGTGCCCAGCAAAAGGCCGATTCCCAGGAAACCCTGCGCATTGGTCTGGTTGGCTGTGGCGGCCGAGGCACCGGCGCCGCCGCCCAGGCGCTCGGCGCGGAATACAACGGCAAGCTTGTCGCCGTGGCCGACGTCGACGCCGGCCAGATCGAGCGCAGCATCAGCAGCCTCGCCCAGAAGTTCCCCGACCGCGTCGACGTCAAGCCGGACAAGCAGTTCATCGGCCTCGACGCCTACAAGCAGCTCATCGACTGCGGCGTCGATGTCGTCCTGCTCGCCAGCCCGCCCGGGTTCCGTCCCATGCACCTCATGGCCGCCGTTGACGCCGGCAAGCACATCTTCGCCGAAAAGCCGATGGCGGTCGACACGATCGGCTATCACCTCGCCATGGCGGCGGTGAACAAGGCCAAGGAGAAGAAACTCAACCTGGTCGCCGGCTTCTGCTGGCGCTACAGCACCTCGCGCAAGGAGGCCTTCGATCGCGCCCTCGGCGGAGACATCGGCAGGATCACCAGCGTTTACGCGACCTACCACACCGGCCCCGTCAAGCCGATGCCGCCGGCCAGCGGCCGCCCCGCCGGCATGAGCGACGTCGAATGGCAGGTTCGCAACTGGTACAACTTCTCCTGGCTGAGCGGCGACAGCCTCGTTGAACAGGCCGTTCACAGTGTCGACAAGGTTTGCTGGGC
>JAUREI010000224.1 GCA_030827515.1 Prosthecobacter sp.
GAACCAGAGGACCACCCAGACCAGGCCGATGGCGCCGATGACCTGGAAGGCGAGGCGCCAGCTCGACAGTTCGTCGGTCATCAGCCAGAGCATGATGGGCGGCGTCACCACCGCGCCGATCGAGGCGCCGCTCTGCAGCACGCTGTTGCCCATCGTCCGATCCTGCGGCTGCAGCAGGGCAAAGGTCGTCTTCAGCGCGCAGGGCCAGTGACCGGCCTCGAACAGGCCGAGCAGCACGCGGCAGATGAGCAGTTCGTCATAGGTGCGCGTGTGCGCCGAGGCGATGCCCATGAGCGACCAGCCCGAGAGCACGATGGGGTACAGCCAGTACACGCGGAAGCGGTCGGCCAAAAAGCCGAAGATGAGCGAGCCCGCCGCAAAGGCCCAGCCGAAGGCGAGCTCGAGGTCGCCATATTGCTCCTGGCTGAGCTGGAATTCCTGGGTCACCCGCACCGCCGCGTTGGCGAGCGTCTGGCGGTCCATGTAGTTGATCGTCGTGGCCAGCAGCAGCAGGCCGCAGACATACCATTTCCAGAAAGAGGGGCGGTGCATGGAAGATTGAAGATGGGAGATGGAAGAGGGGGAGCCCCCACTTGAAACTTGGAACTTTCCTACTCCCAGCTGCGGCCGTCCCAAGCGATCATGCGCTCGATCATCCGGATGGTGGCGGTGGTGAAGGTTTGGAACAGGGCCTCGCCTTTTTCGGCGCTGGCCGCGCGCGGGTCGCCGACGTGACCCGGCGTGCTGCGGTCGGGCATGGTCCAGCCGCGGGCGGCCGGCTCAAAGGCGTCGCCAAAAGCCACGGGCTCGACCTTGGCCGGGTCGTGGACGAGGTGTGGGGCGAGGCGCAGGATCATCGAGGTCTCCCACTCGCAGGCATGGCCCATCTGGCGCTGCCGCAGGTCCGGGTGGGCGCTGACGGCGTCGGGCGCGAGGTTCCAGTAGGTGGCGAAGAGCAGCAGCAGGTCGCGGCGGTCGCGGTGGCGCTGGCGGACCTCGAAGACCGTCTGGCGACCCGGCACGTCGTTGCCTCCATGACCGTTGAGCAGGAGCAGGCGGGTGAAGCCGTGGGCGAGGAAGTTTTCCAGCAGGCCGGCCAACAGATCCAGGTAGGCGCGCGGCTCGGCCGAGAGCGTGCCGGGGAAGTCGAGGTGGTGGTGCGAATTGCCCAGCCACTGCAGCGGCGCAAACAGCGCGCGCTCGCCCAGGGCCAGCTCGGCGCGGCGGGCAATCTCGCCCATCAACATCGAATCGGTGAACACCGGCAGGTGGTGGCCGTGCTGCTCGAGGGCGGCGACGGGAAACACCACGGGCGTGTCCTTGGGCAGGGCGGCCACCTGGGGCCAGTTCATCTCGGCGAGGAGCATCAGCCATCAACGCGCCGCGCGGCCCGAATGATTCAGGCCGGCGGTGGAAGCAGCCTCAAACCAGGTCCGGCAGAGGCTTGTCGGCGTCGCCGAAGCGCTCGGTCTTCACGCCCATGCGTTCCATGAGGGCGAGGTGCAGGCGGCAGAGCTTGCGGTTCTCGTCCTTCTTGTCGAACTCGAAGGCGCGACCGCCGCGCAGGGTGCCGCCGCCGCCGCCGGCGAGCACGAGCGGCAGCTGGGTGGAATCGTGGGCGTTGCCGTCGAACAGGCTGGAGGTGAGCAGGACCATGCTGTTTTCCAGCAGGGTGCGTTCGCCTTCCTGGGTGGCCTGCATCTTCTGCAGGGCCTCGGACCAGACCTGGACCATGAACTCGTTGCTCTTCTGGTAGCCGGCCAGGCGCTCTGCGTCGTTGGCGTGGTGCGACAGCTCGTGCTGACCGCCCTTCACGCCGATGAAGCCGAAGTTCATGTTCGACAGGTCGTTCGTCAGCATGTGGGTGATGACGCGGGTGCGGTCCATCTGGAAGGCCAGCACCATGATGTCGAGCATGAGCCGGACGTGCTCCTCCTGCTTGGCGGGGATGCCGGAGGCGGGGCGCTTGAGCCAGGGCGTCGTCACGCTCGGCCGCCAGCCGCGCGTCTCGGCCTCGGCGGCATTGAGT
Source organism: Prosthecobacter sp. (assembly GCA_030827515.1). GTDB lineage: Bacteria > Verrucomicrobiota > Verrucomicrobiia > Verrucomicrobiales > Verrucomicrobiaceae > Prosthecobacter. The sequence goes on from JAUREI010000224.1 coordinate 2,030, forward strand.
TTTTCGGCGCGATCGATGCGCTGTTCGAGGTCGCGCACGGAGGCGAGGTATTCGTCGAGCTTCTGGCCGTCGCGCCGGCTGAGCTTGCCGCGCAGGCTCTTGGCGTCGCCGAGCACGAGGTCGAGCACGCTCTTGTCGCGCGCGCGTTTGCTGCCGTCATCAAAGAGCTGGTCGAAGGCCTGCTGCGGGTAAATTTCCTTGGGCGCCGGCGTCGTCGGGCTGCTCCAGGACAGGTAGGCCGAGTAGATGGAGGTGTAGCCGCTGTCGGTGCTGTACTTGGGACCCTCGGTGCCGATGGCGAGGCTTGCGACCGGCGTTTCCCGGCCGACCCTGGCGGCGACGATCTGGTCCATGGTCAGGCCGACCTCGACGTCGGTCGTCGTCTGCTTGACCTTCAGGCCGGAGAGCAGGTTCATTTTCGGGTAGTGCCCGCCCGGGCCGGCGACCGTGGTCGGATTCCACAGGCCCTTGAAGACCATCACCTGGTTCTTGACCGGCTCGAGCGGCTTCAGGCTCTGCAGCAGGTCCAGGCCGTTCGGGCCGTTGCTGGCACCCCAGTGATGCGGGTTGACGCCGTTGCCGAAGAAGCAGACCGCCAGGCGGCGCGGCGCCTGCGGGGTGCCCTTGACGACGGGCGCGCCGAAGGAGGAAACGGACTCAAACCAGGGCAGGCCGAGCATGACACCCGCACCGCGGAGGAACTGGCGGCGCGTGGACACGGAGGAGGCTTTCAGGGACATGGGGGTGGTCAAGTTACGCGCGGTGGCGGGCCGAGCTATCGGATTCCTGCGCACGTGCACCCGAGACAGCGCTCGCCCTGCCCGTCGGCCAGAAGGCCTGGCGCGCGCGAAAGTCGTCCTTTCCCCGAGCGGGTTTCCCGCCTACCCAATCCTGGCATGCACGACGCCGAACCCATTGAAAGCTCCTGGGCCGAGTCCCTGGCGGATTTCCTCCTCCAGCAGCGCGGCGTCGAGGCGATCCGGCTCAATCCGGCGGAGAAGACCGTGCAGGTGGCAACGCTTGGCGAGGTCGACACCGCGCTGCTGCAGGCGCGGCTCAACGAGGTGCTGCGCGCGCTCGACGCCACGGTGCTCGCCCGCAAATCGTCCGCTCACCCTGATCTCGGGCCGGTGACGTTGAGCCGCGAGGCCGATGGTGTGAGCCTGCAGATGCCGAGCTGCCCGACCGCGCCGCGTTTCTGGAAATGGCGCGAGTTCGAGTGGCCGGAGCCCGAGGAAATCGAGGCACGCAGCCGCGAGGAATGGCGGGCCATGGCCGTGCAGGCCACCATCTGCGGTGCGACCCTGCTGGCAGGCTGGATCCTGGCCAGGTTCGTCCCGGCACCTGAATGGGTATCACGCTTTTTGTTTGGCATCGCCCTCGTCAGCGGCGGCTGGGACGCCGCCAAGGATGCCTGGGAAAACCTGCGCGAGCGCCGGCTTGACGTGCATTTCCTCATGCTCGCCGTCGCCGCCGGCGCGGTGGCGGTCGGCGCCTGGGAAGAGGGCGCGCTGCTGCTTTTCCTGTTCTCCACCTCGGGCGCGCTCGAGCACTACGTTCTGCACCGCACCCACCGCGAGATCAACGCCCTCACCAAGGCCGCGCCGAAGCTGGCGCGCGTGGTCCTGCCCGGCGGCGGCACCGAGGAGCGTTCCGTCAAGCTGCTGCGCAAGGGCGACCTCCTGCAGGTGCGGCCGGCGGAGCTTTTCCCGGTCGACGCCATCATCACCCGCGGCGAGACGGCGGCGGATGAGTCGACCCTGACCGGCGAATCGGTACCGGTCGACAAGGGTCTGCAATCGACCGTTTACGGCGGCACGCTCAATCTCTGGGGTCTGGTCGAGGCGCGGGTCGAGCGGCCGGCGGCGCAGAGTGCGCTGGCGAAAATCATCGGCCTGATTCAGACTGCCCAGCACCTGCGCGCGCCCAGCCAGCGTTTCACCGACCGCTTTGGCACGAACTACACCCTGCTCACCCTCGGCACGGTGCTGGTCATGTTTCTGATCTGGTGGCTCGTGCTCGGCATCCCGGCCTTCGCCAACAGCGAGGAGGCAAAGTCGGCCTTCTACCGTGCCATGACCCTGCTCGTGGTGATGAGCCCGTGCGCCCTCGTGCTTTCGATCCCCTCGGCGATCCTTGCCGCCATCGCCTGGGGCGCCCGCCGCGGCATTCTCTTTCGTGGCGGTGCGGCGATCGAAAAGCTCGCCGAGATCGAAGTTGTCGCGATGGACAAAACTGGCACCCTCACCGAGGGCAACCTGCGCGTGGCAAAGGTCGAAAGCTTCCCGCCCGGACGCGAGGACCAGATCGTCCGGCTGGCGGTCACCCTCGACGCCCATTCCAACCACCCGGTCGCCCGCGCCATCAGCCGTCACGCCGAGGAACGCGGCATTCGACCCGGCGAACTGCTCGAGTTCGAGTCGATCCCAGGTCAGGGCCTGCGGGGACGCAGCGCCGAGGGCGTCACCTACGTCGGCCGGCGCGAGCTGGTCGGCCAGGGCGA